>NZ_JBHFEI010000003.1:0-466933 GCF_041928815.1 Ensifer soli
GAGAGGATCACCTTCGCGCCCGCTTCCGCCAGCGCCTCCGCCGCGCAGAGGCCGATGCCCCGCCCGCCGCCGGTGATGAGCGCCGTCTGGCCGTCAAGACGATGTTTCTCGAGATACATGGAGTGGCACCTTATGCGGTCTGGTTGCTGTTGGAAGGGTGTGCGCCTGCGGGCGTTGGATAAGACGCGTCCGGACCGCTTTCCGGCCTCTGCCCGAGGACCAGCAGGCAGCCGGCGGTGAAACTGTCGCCGAGGCCGAGCGTCGTGACCGGCTTTTCCAGATAGGGCGAGGGGCAGGCGACGAAGGTCCAGCGTCCTTCGCGGTGACGTTCCGGAAAGGGCAGGGGCTCGAAGCGTGCGTCGGGATGAAGGGTGATCTCGGCGACGGGCCGGCCGGCGGCGGCACGGGCCTGCGCCAGCGCGCAGCCGGTCATCAGCGCCTCCCGTTCGCGCTCGGGATCGCCCGTGACCACCGAGGCGGCCCAGTTGTCGGCATGGATGCAGACACGCTGGAGGCCGAGGCGCTCGCCGAGCGCAATCATCGCCGCCATCGGCATCTCCGCGCCCGCGTCCATGGCGATGAGTTCGGAATGGCTCATGCCGAGCGAGGTGATGGCCCCGATCGATTCGTCGAGCGCCTGCGAAAGCGCCACCTGCGAGGTGTAGCCGGCGAGCTCGAAATGCACCGTGTCGAGGCCGGCTTTCCGCCAGCCGCGCGCCATGTCGAAGACGCGCCGGCTCGCGGCGGGCACGTTTTCCGGGGCCTCGTCGTTCAGCCCCGAGATGAGGCCGGCGGCCGCGGTGCCGGCGATCTCCGCCGACAGCGCCTCGAACGCCTCGTCCACCTGCACGCCCCGGTCCTCGAAACGCACGATGATGCGCGACGAGCGTGTCGGCGTCACGTCGCCGACCGGCCGGCCTGCTGTGTATTCGAAAATGTAGATCTCGGGCACATCCTCGGCCTGGACGCGGATGGCGCCGGCCGGCTTTGCTTCGCCATCCTCGGCGATGAGGACGCCATCGGGGATCTGGCTCAGCATCAGCGCATAGCGGTCTTCGAGCGCGACGAGCGAGCGCACCCCGAGCTTCGACAGCACCCAGGCCGCCTGCGCGCCGGTGCCGCCGAGCGCATGGCGCGGATGGAGCCGCGTGCGCAGCCAGGCGGGCCCTTCCGGCCATTCGAAGCGTGTCTCGCCGCCGATGCCCCGCGCGACGCGGCCCTTCAGCATCGTGATCAGCGCGTGCGCCGGCGTGCCCGGCTGCGCCGCCAGCAGCGGCTCCATGGCATGCATGTCGACGCGCGCGTCGATGCAGGTGCTCATCCCGCAAAGAAACAGTCCCATCCCGTCAAAGGCACCCGACCGGCCCTTTTCGGAAAGCGCCGCCACGAGCGCCCCGTAGTGCCCAGCCCATTCAACCATCGTCGTCATCAATCCTCCTGCGCCTCCCGCAGCGTCGTTTGCGCCAAGGTCTATCATTCTCTGTCAAAGCGTCAATCGCTCTCGGAGAAACTTCCCGATGCGCGGGTCGGGGAAGGGCGGGAGCAGAGCCTGTTTCTTGTCGTCGCAGGGCAAGGTCGCGATCCGGATCCGCCTGACGGGTGTGGAAAGAATGATGTTTTAACAATATTTTAGAGAAGGATCCGATCGATCGGTCTTCCGCGCGCACAAAAGCCGGGCGCCTGCCCGAAGCGGGCAGGCCGCGGAAAAACCTGTCCTCAACCCGTTGAAACGCTGGCGATATCCCGGAGGTTTCCCGCCGGGGCCGGCGCCCGGATGACATATTGATGAAAGCAGACGATTGCTTTGGAGAGATATTGACAGATTATGGAAGGATCGGTCATATGGCGGGGAACAGGCGCCGAAAGGGCACGCGCTCCGCGCCAAGAACGGTTCAATCACTCCGAGGAAACATCGATGGTCACCAGACTCGACACCAAACTGGCCAATATCAGGGCCGGCCGCTACAAGCCGACCGACTTCATCATCGCGGACGCCAAGGATCCGGATGCCGGCGGCGGCGTCAATGCGACCGGCTTCGACTATTCGGTCAAGCCGCCGCGCCGGCGCACGCGCCAGGAGTTCATCCAGCAGATCGTCGATATTGTCGAGCAGGACATCGTCGACATCATGCTGGTGACGCAGTCGAACCTCGACCTGCTCGACGAGCGCGGCGTGTTCAAGAATTCCGCCGTCAAGCCGGCGATCCGCGCCAACCTCGAGACGATGTGCTGGGCCGGCGTGCGCCACGGCACCTATGCGGCAACGCCGTCGGTGCCGTTCCGCGACACCAACATCGAGCGCGTCATCGCCGACTATCCGAACAAGGGCACGGACCTCGGCCTCTACTCCTGCTCGTTCACCAACGACGTCGAGCGCGACATCCGCACGCTGGATGCCTTCGCCGCCTTCCGCGCCGAGGCTGCGGCCTACAAGTTCAAGTATTTCTACGAGGTCTTCAATCCGAACGTCGAGATCGGGCTTTCGCGCGAGCAGACCGGCGAATTCCTCAACGACCATATCCTGAAGTCGCTCGCCGGCGTTCCGCGGGCCGAGCGCCCTGAATTCCTGAAGATCCCCTATAACGGCCCGCGCGCGCTCGAAGAGCTGGCGAGCTTCGATTCGGAGCTGATCGTCGGCGTGCTCGGCGGCGGCGCCGGCACCACGCGCGACACGTTCGAGCTGGTCGCCCAGTCGGAGAAGTATGGCGGCCGTCTCGCCCTCTTCGGCCGCAAGATCAACCTCGCCGAGGCGCCGCTGAACCTCCTCGTGCTGATGCGCGCCGTCGCTGACGGCAATATCGGCCCGGAAGAGGCGGTGCGCGCCTATCACGGGGAATTGCAGACCCTCGGCCTGACGGCGGTGCGTCCGCTGGCGGACGACCGCGTCATCACCGAGGACGTGCTGAAGGTCGCCGCCGTCAAGGCGGCCTGAGGCGAGGCGCCTTCGGCCGGCCTGCCGTTCCCCGCGTGGAGGCGGGGAGGGTGCGGGCCGGCCCTGAGACGACAGGCGGCGTCGCGGCCGGGAGAACCGCGGCGCCGGCTTGACTGAATGCGGCCCGGGGAGGGGTCGGCATGGGCGTCGCGGCGAGGCCGGGGCGCGCTTCTTTGAGAACAACTGGGAGGAGTAACGATGAGAAAGACGCTTTTTCTCGCGACGACGATTCTTGCCGCCGCGCTGGCCACCGGTTCCGCCTTCGCCGAACAGAAGGAAGTGACCGTCTGGTCCTGGTTCGTGCAGAGCACGATGGCGAAATCGGTCGCGGCCTTCGAGAAGGCCCATCCGGACGTCAAGGTCACCTACACCTATTACAACTATGCCCCGGAATACATCACCGCGCTGAAGGCGGCCGCCGCCTCGGGCAGCCTGCCCGACGTTGTCGGCCTTCAGCCGGGCTCGCTCACCCAGCAGTATCGCGAGCATCTCGAACCGGTGAACGAGCGCGCCGCCAAGGAATGGGGCGCCGACTGGGCGGAAAAGATCTTCCCGGTCAACCGCAAGCAGATGCTGATGGGCAATCCGGCGGGCGATCAGAATTATTACATCATTCCGCAGGAGTCCCAGGTTCTCTGCATCTGGTACAACCGCAAGCTCTTCGAAGAACTGAAGCTTTCGGTACCGAAGACCTATGACGAGCTGAAGGCGGCGGCCAAGGCGCTGACGGATGCCGGCAAGATCCCGATGTTCCAGGGCGCGGCCGACGGCTGGCAGAACGAGAACGTCTTCCTGATGCTCGCCAACCAGTTCTCGCCCGGCATCGTCGACAAGGCTCAAGGCGGCGAGGTCGCCTGGACTTCGCCCGAACTCGTCGAGGCGATGAAGGCGTGGAAGGGCCTCTTCGACGATGGTATCTTCCAGCAGGGCGCGCTCGGCGCCCATGCCTATCCGACCGGCGCGCAGCTTTTCGCGCAAGGGCGCGTCGGCATGATGGCGCTCGGCTCCTGGTGGATGCAGGAAAGCAAGTTCCCGCCGCCGCTCTCCGAATACGTCCAGAACATGGACGGCTTCGACTTCTTCTACATGCCGCCGGTCAAGGACGGCAATCCGGCGAGCCCGCCGGTCGGCGGCATCGACATCGGCTACGGCCTGACCAAGAACGGCGCGAAGAACGAGGCGGCCTGGACCTTCCTCGCAGAACTCACCAACGGCGTCGGCCTGCAGGAGGCGCTGAACGACCTCAACGACCTGCCGGCTTTCGAAGGTCATTCGCCCAAGGGCGACCTCACCGACCATGTGAAGGAGATGTCGGCCCGCTTCATGGCGGACCTGCCCAAGGCGGAAAACCAGCGCTTCGCCTCGCCGGCAGTCGCCGAGGCGCTCGACAATGCGCTGGCCGGCGTCGCAGCTGGCAGCATCGAGCCGGAAGCAGCGCTTGGCGCCGTCGACGAGGCGACGAAGAAGGCGCTCGCCGCCAAGTAACGCCGCCCCAGGACGAGACGCGGCCGGGCGTGTCATCCGCCCGGCCGCGGGTTGCGAAAGGTGTTTCCTATGCAAGTCGAAGCGTTGCGCGCCGTCGAGCCGGCCGTCGCCCGCCCGAGGGTTCGGCCCGACCGGTCGCTCGTCTATCTCTTCGCCCTGCCGGCGGTGCTGCTCTTCACCGTTTTCATCGCCTATCCGATCCTCTGGGTCGCCGGCCAGAGCCTCTACGGGCGCGGCGAAGCCGGTGCGGCGACCTTCGCCGGGCTTGCCAACTATACGGCGATCGTCTCCGATCCGGCCTTCTGGACCGTCGTCGTCAACATGACGCTCTGGGGCGTGATCACCATTCCGGTGCAGATGCTGATCGGCGGGCTGCTCGCCTATTTCATCGAGCGGCATACCACGACGTTTCGCGGCTTCTTCCGCACCATGTTCTTCCTGCCGGTCGTCACCTCCGTCTCGGTGGTGAGCCTCGTCTGGGTGCAGATCTACGCGCCCTATTACGGCATCGCCCAGGAATATCTGAAACAGGTCGGCATCGTCATGTCGACCTCGCCGATCGGCGATCCGTCGACGGCGATCTACGCGCTGATCCTCGTCAACATCTGGCAGTGGACGGGTTTCTCCATGCTGATGTACATCGCCGGCATCGCCAACCTGCCGTCCGAGGTTCTCGATGCCGCCCGCGTCGACGGCGCTTCGGGCTGGCGGCTCGCCGTCCATGTCATCGTGCCGATGCTGGCGCCGGCGACGAAGTCGCTCGCGCTTCTCGGCGTCATCGGCACGCTGCAGACCTTCCCGATCGTCCACCTGATGACCGGCGGCGGCCCGAACCGGGCGAGCGAGGTGTTCGGCACCTACATCTTCAAGCAAAGCTTCGTCCTCGGCGACACCGGCAGCGGCGCGGCGCTCTCCGTCATCGTCCTCGTCATAGCCCTCGTCCTGTCGCTGGCGCAGATCGTCATGCTCGGTGCACGCCTGACGCCGGCCGAAAGGGAGCGCGCCTGATGCCTGCTGCTGTGCGAAAAGCGCCCCGTCTCGGGCCGATCGTCATCCATGCGGTGCTCTTCGTCGTGCTCGCCTTCTGGATGGTGCCGCAGGTCTACATGCTCTCGGTCGGCCTCAGGACGCCGTCGCAGGCCTTCGATCCGCAATTGATCACTTGGCCGGTGACCTTCGACAATTTTCTCACCGTCATCCGCGACAACCCGCTCGGCAGCATCTTCCTGAACAGCCTGATCGTCACGGTTGCCACCGTCGTCATCGTCGTCGCCGTCTCCTCGCTCTTCGCCTTCGCCTGCGCCATCCTCAGGCTGAGGGGCACGATGTTCCTCTATACGACGCTGCTGACGACGCTGATGGTGCCGCTCGCCTCGCTGGTGCTGCCGCTCGCAATCCTGCTCAAGACCTTCGGCTGGGTGAACACCTATATCGGGCTGATCCTGCCCTATGCCGCGCTCGGCGTGCCCTTCGCCATGGTCATCCTCAAGGCCTTCATGGAGGATTCGCCGAAGGAACTGTTTGAGGCCGCCCGCGTCGACGGCTGCAACGCCTGGCAGACCTACTGGCACGTGGCGCTTCCGCTCGTCAGGCCGGCGCTGGTCTTCGTCACCATCTGGCAGTTCATCGTCACCTGGAACGAGTTCTTCCTCGCCCTCATCGTGCTGACCAAGGCGGAGATGAAGACGCTCACCATCGTGCCGATGCAGTATTCCGGCCTCTACATGGCCAATCCCGGCGCGCTCTTCGCCGTGCTGACGCTGATCGCGCTTCCCCTCATTCTCCTCTACGTGCTGGTGCAGCGCGCCTTCGTGCGCGGCCTGCTCGCCGGCGCGGTGAAAGGTTGACCACCCATGGCGACGCTGACCCTCGACCGCATCACCAAGCGTTTCGGCGCGCTGACCGTGATCCCGGAACTGTCGCTGACCATTCCTGACGGCGCGTTCTGCGTGCTCGTCGGCCCTTCCGGCTGCGGCAAGTCGACCTTGCTGCGCATCATCGCCGGGTTGGAACCGATGAGTTCCGGCCGTCTGCTGATCGACGGCGTCGACATGAGCGGCGCCGAGCCGCCGGAGCGCGGCGTCGCCATGGTGTTCCAGTCCTATGCGCTCTATCCGCACATGACGGTCGGCCGCAACATCGGCTTCGGGCTGGAGATCGCCCGCACCGCCCGCGCAGACATAGTCGACCGGGTCGGCAGGGCGGCGGAGAAGCTGAAGCTCGGCGCCTATCTTTCCCGCAAGCCGCGCGAACTGTCCGGCGGCCAGCGCCAGCGCGTCGCCATCGGCCGGGCGATGACGCGCAAGCCGAAACTCTTCCTCCTCGACGAACCGCTGTCGAACCTCGATGCCGCGCTTCGCGTCGGAATGCGGGTCGAGATCGCCCGGCTGAAGGCCGAACTCGCCTCGACGATGATCTACGTCACCCACGACCAGGTCGAGGCGATGACGCTCGCCGATATGATCGTCGTGATGAATGGCGGGCGGATCGAGCAGGTCGGCGCGCCGCTCGATCTCTATGAGCGGCCGGAAAGCCTGTTCGTCGCCGGCTTCATCGGCTCGCCGGCGATGAATTTCCTGCCGGGGCGGGTTGTCGTCGCCCGCGACGGCAGGGCGACGGTCGCGCTCGATCTCGGCCCCCGCATCGACGTGGCGCTTTCCCGGCCGGTGGATGCGGGCGCGGCGGTGACGCTTGGCATCCGTCCGGAACATGTGCAACTCGTCGCCCCCGAGGCGGCCGTGTGGCGCGGGCCGGCGGCGGTCGTCGAAATGCTCGGCAGCGACACCTTCCTGCATCTCTCAACCGGCGGCGACAACCTGCTCGTGCGCGACAGCAAGGGCCGGCGCGCGCGGCGGGGCGAGGAGATCGGCGTTGCCTTTCCCGCCGACGCCTGCCACCTCTTCGACGCGGCCGGCGTCCGCGTCTCGCGCGACCGCGCCCCGGCGCTGGAAGGCGCCGCCTGACCCTTCAGCTCTTGCGAGGAGACCCCGACATGACCGATTTCAATCGCCGCACCATTCTCGTCACCGGCGGCAGCGGCGGCATCGGCGGCGCCACCGTGCGCCACCTGGTAAAGGCCAATGCCGACGTGATCGCGGCCGGCCGCTCGAAGGCGGCGCTCGAGGCGATCGCGAAGGAGACCGGCTGCCGCACGCTTGCCTTCGATCTCGAATCGGAGACGGAGATCCGCGACGCGCTCGAAGGCCTCGACCTCTGGGGTGTCGTCAACTGCGGCGGTTTTGGCGGCGAGATCGCCACGCCGATGGAGACCGACATCGCCGTCTTCGACAAGGTGATCGCCATCAACGCGCGCGGCGCGCTGATCGTCACCAAATATGCCTCGCAGTCGATGGTGCGGCTCGGCAGGGGCGGCGCGATCGTCAACGTCTCCAGCCAGGCGGCGCTGGTGGCGCTGGAAGGCCATATCTCCTACGGCTCGTCCAAGGCAGCGCTCGACAACATCACCCGCGTCTCGGCGCTGCAGCTCGGCCGCTACAATATCCGCGTCAACAGCGTCAATCCAACGGTGGTGATGACGCCGATCGCCACCGGCCACTGGACGAAGCCGGAGGTCGGCGGGCCGTTCCTGGCGCAGATGCCGCTCGGCCGCTGGGCGACGGAAGACGAGGTCGCCGCGCCGATCGTCTTCCTTCTGAGCGATGCCGCCTCGATGATCACCGGCGTCTCTCTGCCGATCGACGGCGGCTTCACCTGCCGGTGACGGTGCTCAGTCGGCGCGGATCGATAGAGTGAACAGCAGGCAGGCGGCAAGGCTCGCCCCGGTGCGCACATGGTTCCAGAAGGTCCAGTCGCTGAGATAGCGCGACCAGACCTTCGCCGCCTCCGGCCCCCCGGCGGCGCCTGCGAGCAGGCTGTTCAGCGGCACGTTGAAGGCGAGGGTGACGATGACCATGCCGGTCACGTAGGTGGCCCCGCCGAGCACCGCCTCCGGCGCGCCGGGCGTGCCCCAGCGGAAAATGCCGATCCCGACCAGCGCGAGGGCGGCGAGCGTCGTGCCGACGAAGAGCGGCATGAAGGCGGAGCGCAGGATCACCTCGTTGATCGACTGCATCGCCGCCGCGCCGCTCTCGGGCGGCAGGGCGGAAAGCGCCCGCATGACGAAGGCGGAGAAGGCGAAGTAGACGCCGGCGATCAGTCCGCAGCCGATCGCGGCACCCCAGAGGCACAGCGTGTAGACGATGGTCAGCATCGGCCGCTCCTGTCGCGAGGATGGGAGATTTGGGCACAGCGTCTGCATTGGTCCCACGAACCGGCGGGAAACACCAGAGGGTTGCAGCCGGAGCAGGCTCAGCGCCGCCAGGGACCGTCCGTGCGCTCGAACGGAGGCGCGTTCCGCGTGACCGGCGTCCCGGCCGAGTTCCGGACTGCCCGTCCTTTCACATCCTGTTGCGCCTGGCGCATCCAGCCCGAAACGGTCCGTTCACGTCCCGCGCCTCGCGCACGCGTCCGGGCCTCGCTATATGCGAGGGCAAGACAGGTTCAATGGCGGGGCATCGGCACCGCCCGGGAGTGATGCAATGAAAAAAATCGGCTTTCTTTCCTTCGGCCACTGGTCGCCGTCGCCGCAGTCGGGCACCCGCTCGGCGGCCGACACGCTGCTGCAATCGATCGACCTCGCGGTGGCGGCGGAGGAACTCGGCGCGGACGGCGCCTATTTCCGCGTCCACCATTTCGCCCGGCAGCTTGCCTCTCCCTTCCCGCTGCTCGCCGCCGTCGGCGCCCGGACGAAGACGATCGAGATCGGCACCGCGGTCATCGACATGCGCTATGAAAACCCGCTCTACATGGCCGAGGATGCCGGCTCCGCCGACCTCATCGCCGGCGGGCGGCTGCAGCTCGGCCTCAGCCGGGGATCGCCCGAGCAGGTGATCGACGGCTGGCGCTATTTCGGCTATCAGCCGCAGGAGGGCATGAGCGACGCCGACATGGCGCGCCGCCATGCCGAGGTCTTCCTCGACGTGCTGAAAGGCGAGGGCTTCGCCCGCCCCAATCCCCGGCCGATGTTTGCCAACCCGCCCGGCCTCCTGCGCCTCGAACCCCATTCCGAGGGCCTGCGCGAGCGGATCTGGTGGGGGGCCGGCTCGAACGCGACCGCGGTCTGGGCGGCCGAAATGGGCATGAACCTGCAAAGCTCGACGCTCAAGGACGACGAGACCGGCGAGGCCTTCCATGTGCAGCAGGCGGCCCAGATCCGCGCCTATCGCGAGGCGTGGAAGGCGGCCGGCCACGACCGCACGCCCCGCGTCTCGGTCAGCCGCAGCATCTTCGCCCTCGTCAACGACCGCGACCGCGCCTATTTCGGCGGCAGCGGCAAGGAGGACGACCAAATCGGCTTCATCGACGAGAACACGCGCGCGATCTTCGGGCGCAGCTACGCGGCGGAACCGGATGTCCTCATCGAGCAGCTGAAGAAGGACGAGGCGATCGCGGAAGCAGATACGCTGCTGCTGACGGTGCCGAACCAGCTCGGCGTCGACTACAACGCCCATGTGATCGACTCGATCCTGACCCATGTGGCGCCGGCGCTCGGCTGGCGCTAGGGCACTTCCAGCCGAAGCGGGATCGCTTCGGCGTTGGAGACTGCGGTGAATATAAATGACAAGAGTACGTCCGGTGAACCGGCGTTCACCGGAATGCTCCCTTTCTCCGCCTTCACGCATGGTCCGGAGGTCAGATCCGGTCCGGGCCTCGCGGGAGACGCCCGAGACGGAGGCGGGCGGCACGTCCGTTTAAGGACATGCCGCCTTCGACCTCAGCCGCGCGTCGTCGTCTTGACGTCGACGCTCGCCTTGATGGCGTTCGAATAGGGGCAGATCCCGTGCGTCACCTCGACGAGCTTGCGCGCCTCATCCTCCGGCATGCCCGGCAGGTAGACGTCGAGCGCGGCGGTGATGCCGAAGCCGCCTTCCGAGCGCGGCCCGATGCCGATCTCGGCCGTCACGGTCGTGCCCTCCGGAACCTTGGTCTTCAGCTCTCCCGCGGCGACGCGCATCGCGCCGAGATAGCAGGCGGAGTAGCCGAGCGCGAAGAGCTTCTCCGGGTTCGCCCCGTCGCCGCCCGGGCCGCCGAGCTCCTTCGGCACGACAAGCTGAAGCTCCAGCGTCCCGTCGGCAAGGGCGGTGCGGCCGTCGCGGCCGCCGCCGCTCGCCGTGGCCTTCGTCTTGTATTTCGCATCAACTGGCATGGTTCTCTCCCGTTGCTGTTTTCGTCTGTCCCGGCCGTCCGCGGGAAGGGCCGTTTGCGCCGCGACCCGCAGGACATGGATCGCGCGGCCAAAAGATCCAGACGCGCGGACGCCATTCTGCGGGTTTCCGGTCCGCGGGCAAGGGGCCGGTGCGCGCGCCGCTTGCAGGCGCTTGTCGATTTGCGACATGGCGCCTTCCGTCTCCGCCTACTCCTGGAAACGGAAAAGTAGACTAGCAGGAATTTGGCGGCGGGCGTTTTCGGCTACAGTTTCGCTCAACGGGCGCCAAGCCGCGGTTTGAGGTCGGACGCGACACGGGAAGAGGAAACCCTGTGCTGCGGCCGGCGTCAGCCCTGACAAGCGGATGCGCCTTGCCACGGAACGTTCACGATCCAAAAATGGGGAACATGTAATGGTCACGAGACGAAGCCTTCTCCAGGGCGCCATGGGCGTCGCCGCTGCCGCCGGCGTCGGCCGCATCAATCCGGACTTCCTGTTTACGTCCGCCTACGCCCAGGAAGGCAAGACGCTGCGCTTCCTCGGCGCCGAGGCGCTGACCGGCAACTGGGATCCGACCACCCACACCAATCTCGGCCAGCTCATCGTCGAAGGCTATGTCTTCGGCTATCTGACGCGCGCGCCGATGAAGCCGGACAATCCGGAAGAGCTGATCTTCGAACTCGCCACCTCGATGACGCCGGTCGACGAATATACGCTCGAAGTGAAGCTGCGCGAGGGCGTCAAGTTCCACGATGGCACGCCCTTCACCTCCGCCGACGTCAAGGCGACCTACGAATATGGCTGCCAGCCCGACCGCCCGGCCCAGTGGTATCCGGGCCAGGTCAAGATCGACATCGTCGACGAGCTGACCTGCCGCATCAACACCAAGGAATTCGGCTATCCGGCCTCGCTCTACATCTACCTCTCGTCGTTCCTGCCGATCATGGCGGCCAAGGACGTGGAGAACAAGGCGCAGCTCTCCGCGCGGATGAACGGCACCGGCGCGATGAAGTTCGTCGAGCAGAAGGGCGATTCCACCATCCTCGTCGCCAATGACGACTTCTATCTCGGCAAGCCGAAGATCGCCGGTCTCGAATACCGCTTCGTCGGCGACACGACGACCCGCACGCTGTCGCTGATGAACGGCGAGGCGGACATGATCGAGCGCCTCGAGGCCGAGCAGGTCGAGACCATCTCCGCCGACGACCGCTTCGTCATTTCCAAGGCGCTGTCGGTCGAGAACAAGTACCTGTTCTTCCGCTGCTCGAAGGCGCCCTTCGACAATCCGCTGATCCGCCAGGCGGCCTGCCACGCGATCGACCGTGAGTCGGTCCTTGAGATCCTCGGCGTCTCGGGCGCGCCGGTGAAGGCGCATATCTCGCCGGTCAAGTTCGGCTACACGGAAGTCGCCGACTATCCGGAATTCGATCCCGAGAAGTGCCAGGCGCTTCTGGCGGAGGCCGGGTTCCCGGGCGGCGAGGGCCTGCCGGAACTGACCTACTACACCTCCGTCGGCTTCTACCCGAAAACCAAGGAATATGCCGAGCTCATCACCGGCATGCTGCAGGAGCAGGGTTTCAAGGTGAACCTGCAGACGCTGGAAGTGGCGGCCTGGGGCAACCTGCTCTACGACAAGCCCGGCGGCGGCGAAGGCAACATGATCGACTGCGGCTGGTGCACGGGTTCGCCGGAGCCGGACCTCGTCATCCGCACGCATTTCCACTCCTCGTCGAAGCGCATCACCGGCATCGTCGATCCGGAAATCGATGCCGTGCTCGACAAGGAGCGCAACGCGCCGAGCGTCGACGCGCGCCGCAAGGTGCTGCAGGAAGAGACGCTGCCGACGATTGCCCGCAAGGCGCCGGCGCTCGCGCTGTTCTCCTCCGTCTTCATCCACGCCTACACCAAGGGCCTGGAAGGCCTCTACATCTACCCGAACGGCATGCAGGACGTCTCCAAGGCGACGCTCGCCTGATCATCGCAGGGATCCCGTCTCCGCCGTGCCCCGCACGGCGGAGACGGCCGTTCGTCGGCCGGCGCCGGCGACGGAAGATGCATGGCTTGGGACGATGCATGGCATGGCCGTCGCGACGGGGAGACCGCGGCGGGCGGTTTCCTCTCGTGCGGAACGGGAAACCGGATGTCTCGAACCCGGCGAGCCGTCGCCTTCGGGTTGCCTCCCGTTTCAACGGGGCGATACGCGAGGACGGGCCAGACCGGAACAGGGCCACGACCGCCTCTTGAACGATAGGCAAGGCGTATGATTTTTGTCGAATTTCTGGTGAAGCGCATCCTGCAGGGCTTCGTGATCATCGCGATCACCTCCTGTCTGATATTCACGCTTCTGCGCGTCGTTCCGGGCGATCCGGTTCGCCTCATCGTCGGCGGCATGGCGCCCGACAATGTGGTCGAGGAGGTCGCCGAGAAGATGGGCCTGCGCGATCCCATCCTTGTCCAGTACGGCCGCTACATGGGCAATCTGCTGACGGGCGACATGGGGCAATCCTACCTGCGTCCGAAGAGCGGCATGATCGCCGCCGGCGGCGAATATGTCGATCCGACGCGCGCGGACATGGCCCCGGTCTGGGAGCTGATCCTCGAGCGCGTGCCGCTGACGCTGCAGCTGGCCGCCTCCGCGCTGATGCTGGCGCTCGTCATTTCCCTGCCGATCGGGATCGCCGGCGGCCTCAATCCGCATGGCTGGCAGAACCGGCTCGCCTTCGGCATGCAGTCGCTGTTCGTGTCGATCCCGAATTTCTGGCTGGCGATCATCCTCATCCTCTTCCTGTCGGTGAAGCTGCAGCTGATCCCGGCGCTCGGCTACAAGGGGTTCGCCTATGTCATCCTGCCGGCGATCGTGCTCGCCGTGGAGATCTCGCCCTTCATCATCCGCACGCTGACGACCTCGCTCGGCGAGGTGATGCAGTCCTACTTCATCGACGAGGCGAAGGTGCGCGGCCTGTCGCGGCAGAAGATCGTCTTCGGTCATGCGCTGCGCAACGCCTCGGTGCCGCTCGTCAACCTTCTCGGCATCCAGCTCTCGACGCTGATCGGCGGCGTGCTCGTCGTCGAATACATCTTCGACTATCCCGGCCTCGGCCACCTGACGGTCACCTCCGTCGTCGGCCGCGACTTCCCCGTCATCCAGGGCATCGCCATCACCATCAGCGCCGTCTTCGTCTTCATCAACATCATCGTCGATCTCATCGCCTACATGATCGACCCGCGCGTGGAGCTCTGAGCCGATGACCGATCTCGCCGATCCCTATGTCGGAACCGTGCCGCCGGCGGCGGCAAGCGCCTCCTCCGTGTCGATGCGCATCCTGAAGACCGCCTGGCGCAGCACCGCCTTCCAGATCGGTTTCTGGGTCTTCGCCGTGCTGCTCGTCTTCTCCCTCGTCTGGCCGGAGGTTTCCTCGGTCAGCGCGACGAAGATGGTGGTGAAGGAGAAGTTCCTGCCGCCGCTCTTCCTCGGCGACAAGTGGAGCTGGGCCCATCCGCTCGGCACCGACCAGCTTGGCCGCGACATGCTGATGCGCTGCCTCGTCGGCCTGCGTTACTCATTGATGATCGGCGTCATCACCGTGATCCTGATGTTCATCGTCGGCTGCGGCCTCGGCCTGCTCGCGGGTTTCAAGGGCAAGTGGTGGGACACGATCATCATGCGCATCACCGATGCGCAGCTCTCGCTGCCGATGATCATCCTCGCCATCACCATCCTCGGCATCTCCAAGCCGACCGTGCCGACGATCATCCTCGTGCTCGGCCTGTCCGGCTGGCCGCTCTACGCCCGCGTCGCCCGCAGCGCCGCCGTCACCGAGCGGGAAAAGGAATATGTGCGCGGGCTTCGCGTTGTCGGCGCCGGCGACTGGCGCATCCTGCTTCTCTTCGCCGCGCCGAACATCCTGCCGCCGATCGCCTTCGTCGCCGTGCTCGACATTGCCCGCATGATGATCTTCGAGGCGATCCTCGGCTTCCTCGGCCTCGGCATCCAGCCGCCGACGCCCTCCTTCGGCTCGATCATCGCCGACAGCCGCAAGTACCTCATCAATGCCTGGTGGATCGCCACCAGTCCGGGCGTCTTCCTCGCCGTGGCGCTGACCGCGATCAACCTGATGGGCGCCTCGCTCGAAAAAGCCCGCAACGCCGTTTACGCAGGAGCCCGCTGATGTCGTCGGAGACCATCCTCAACGTCGCCGGCCTGAAGGTTGCCGCCGGCGACAGGACCATCCTGGACAATGTGTCCTTCTCCGTCGCCAATTCCGAGATCTACGGCATTTACGGCGAAAGCGGCGCCGGCAAGACCATGCTCGGCCGGGCGCTCGCCAACTGGCTGCCTGCGGGCGTCGCCCAGACAGCCGGCACCATCACCTTCGCCGACCGCGACATCCGCACGAAGGGGTCGAACCGCATCGTCGTCGGCCGCGACATCGCCTATATCGGCGCCAAGCCGCAGAGCGCGCTCGACCCGACCGTGCCGGTCGGGCCGCAGATCGTCGAGAAGCTGATGGGCGTGCAGCCGCGCCTGACGCGGGCGGACGCGGAAAAGCGCGTCCTCGACCTGCTGAACGAGGTGCGCATCGCCTCTCCCAACGAGCGCTTCCACGACTATCCGTCGAAATATTCCGGCGGCATGATGCAGCGCGCGATGATCGTCGACGCGATCTGCGCCGACCCGGCGGTGCTGATCGCCGACGACATCATCCGCCCGCTCGACGTGACGGTCGCCGCGCAGATCGTCTCGCTGCTGAAGGATCTCTGCCTCAAGCGCAAGATGGCCGTCGTCTTCCTCGCCTCCTCGCTGCCCGCGCTCCGGCAGGTGTCGGAGCGCGTCGGCGTGCTGCACAATGGCCGGATCGTCGAGGAACAGCCGGTGGAAGCCCTGCTGGCCGCGCCGAAGACGGACTATACCCGCATCGCCATCACCCATGTGCCGCGCATCTGGTCGACCAACGAGATGCCGCCGGACCGGGCGCGGGCCGGCGACAAGCCGCTGATGGAGGTGCGCGACGTCTCGCGCACCTACAAGGTGCGCAAGCGCGGCTCCTTCGGGCAGTTCAACCATGTGCGGGCCGTCCAGGGCGTGTCCTTCGACATCATGCCGCGCGAGAATTTCGGCATCGTCGGCGAGTCGGGTTGCGGCAAGTCGACGCTGACGCGTCTCCTGACCTGGCTGGAAAAGCCGGACAGCGGCGACATCCGCCTCGGCGGCGCCTCGCTGTCGGCCTTCAGCGGCAAGGAACTGCTCGACAAGCGCCGCGAATTCCAGCTCCTGCTGCAGGATCCCTACAACGCGCTGCCGCCGCGCATGACGGTCGGCCGGATGATCGAGGAGGGGCTTCGCCTGCGCTCGGTGCCGAAGCCGGAGATGCGCGAGAGGGTGAAGGCGGCGATGAACGCCGTCGGCCTGCCGACCGGCATCTATGACGACCTGCCGAACGCGCTGTCGACCGGCGAGCGCCAGCGCATCTCGATCGCCCGCGCGCTGGTGCTGGAGCCCAAGCTTCTGATCCTCGACGAGACGCTGTCGGCGCTCGACCAGGGCGAGCAGGCCAAGCTGATCGATCTCTTCGCGAAGCTGCAGGAGACCAACGACCTGACCTACGTGTTCATCTCGCATGACCTTGCGATGGTGCGGAAGGTCTGCAACCGCATCGGCGTCATGTATTTCGGCAAGATGGTCGAGATCGGCGACAACCGCTCGATCTTCTTCGAACCGAAGCACGATTACACGAAAGCGCTTCTCTCCGCCGCCCCAACGCTCGACGAAAAACCCTTCGACGCCACTGAACTGGGCTTCGAGCCGATCCAGTAACCGCCAACGGCCACGCCCGGCCACCGCCGGCGCGGCTTTTTCCGCCGCCCGGTATTTTCCGGATTGAACCCCGCGCCTTCCTGGGATAAGAACCAGCCCATTCGGCCCGGGATGGAACGACATCCCGCAAAGCACCCGTAGCTCAGCTGGATAGAGTGTTGGATTCCGATTCCAAAGGTCACAGGTTCGAATCCTGTCGGGTGCGCCACCATCGAATTTTTCCTCGAGCGCCGCACATTCCGTGGAGACGGCGCTATAACGCATTAAATCGCCTTGCATATTTCCCGGGACGGATTTCGGTTTTTCGTCTCATGCCCTAGGGTGGCCGCATGGAGCGGTTGCTCCCGGTTTCCCTGTGGCTGCGATCAGGCCCCGGGGTGTGGCCGAAGATCGGAAGATGGAGGAAAACATGCAGTTGAAGGGCAAGGTCGCGTTCATCACGGGTGGCGCGCGCGGGATCGGGGCGGCGATCGCCACCGCCTATGTCGCGGAAGGCGCGAAGGTCGTCATCGCCGATATCGAGACGGAGGCGGCGGCGGAGCTTGCGTCGAGGCTCGGCGCGTCGGCCCATGCCGTGCGGCTCGACGTGCGCAGCGGCGACTCGATCGCCGAAGCCGTCGACGAGGCCGTCGCCCGCTTCGGCCGGCTCGACATTCTCGTCAACAATGCCGGCGTCTTCGACATGGCGCCGATCGCGGAGGTCACCGAGGAGATGTACCGGCGGCAGTTCGACATCAATGTCGGCGGCCTGATCTTCGTCACCAAGGCGGTCGTCGCGAAGATGCGGCTGCACGGCGAGGGCGGTTCGGTCATCAACCTCTCCTCCCAGGCCGGACGGCGCGGCGAGGCCAACATCGTGCTCTACTGCGCGACCAAGGCGGCGGTGATCAGCATCACCCAGTCGCTCGCCCTCGAACTGGTCAAGGAAGGCATCCGCGTCAACGCGATCGCCCCGGGCGTGGTCGATACGCCGATGTGGGAGCGCGTCGACGCCCTGTTCGCCAAGTATGAAAACCGCCCGCTCGGCGAGAAGAAGCGCCTCGTCGGCGAGGCCGTGCCGGCCGGGCGCATGGGCCGGCCGGAGGATTTCGCCGGACCCGCCGTCTTCCTCGCCTCCGATGCCGCTGGCTATGTCGTCGCCCAGACGCTGAACGTCGACGGCGGCAACTGGATGAGCTGACGTCTGCCGCCCGGCGCCGGCATCACCGGCGCCGGGCCCGCATGCTCTTCATCAGGGGAACGTGATGATATCGGCCGCATAGGGGCCGAGAACGAGGCGCTCGCCGCCAAGGGCCGAGAGGTCGACCGCGACCGTGTCCGCGGTGAGGTTGACGGCGGCAAGCACGCGCTCTCCCTTGTCCGTCGTGATCGTCATCGCAAGAACGCGGCTCGGTGCGGACGACAGGGCCGCCTGCCACCGGCTGCCGCCGAGCGCCGCCAGCCGGGCCACCACCGTACCGAGCGGGCGCAGTGTGCCGGCGGCGGACGGCTCGCCCTCGCCGGCGATCAGCCCGAAAGGTCCGGTCAGCGCGCTTAGACACAGGGTCTCAAGTGCCGCCGGCGCGACCGCGATCGCATAGCCGAGGGCGAAGGCGGCGCCGAAGGCGCCGTTGTGGCGCGGATCGCGGTTGGCCATCGCCATACGCACGCCCTGCGGATTGTCCATCGTCCGGCTGCCATAGGGGTTCTGGCGCATGGCGATGGTGGAGGGGCCGATGCGGTAGGGCATGTCGCCATAGATCGCCCGTACGGAACGGGTGATGAAGGGCAGGGCCTCCAGCGTCTGCATGACGGAGAGATCGTCGGCGGCGTGCACGATCGGGTTGGTGCAATGGGTGATGACATCGAGCGCCTCCGCCGGCACGCGCTTGCGGTTGAGCTCGGTGAAATAGCTGAGCATGCCGCCGCCGAGCCGCACATCCGGGAAGGCCTTGCGGGCGGCGCGATAGAGGTCGTCGAGCGGCGGGCAGTCCGGCCAGACGCTTCCCGGCGGCGTCGACTGGCGGTCGACCGAGGGAACCACGACCACGGCATCCGGCCGGAATCCCGCTTCGCGGGCAAGTGCGGCGATGCCGGAGAGTTCCTCGCCGAGATCGCCCTTGCATGCAACCGCGATCTCCAGCGTCGAGGTGCCACTATGCCCCTCGAGGATCGCGGCGAAATCGGCAAGCGCGTCGGCGCCGTGTCCCGCGGTCGGATCGAAGTGGAAGAGCAGTTCCTGCGCGCCGATGGCGGACAGGGTGTCGCGCGCGGCGAGCACGGCCTTGGCGTCTTCGGGCGTGACGACGAGACCGATCGCCGGCAGGGTTCCTTCGTCGCTGCCTGGCGTCAGCGTGACGACATCGCCAACGCCAGTCGCAACCGCCGTCTCGCTGCGCGCGTCCGAAATCGTCAGGGTGATCACCTGGCGCACCGGCGCGCCGGCTTCGATCCGATAGGGCCAGGGCAGCGCCAGCGGCCGCACATAGGTCTTGTAGGAGGCATCCGACCAGTTGCGCTGGTCCTCCATCTCGAAGGTGTCGCCCTCCATGCGGCAGGCGACCGTGACGCCCGGCAGCGCGGTATGGGTGATGGCGCGCATGTCCTTGAACGGCTGCCACGGGTCGATCGTGTCCGGCAGCGCGGTCTCGACGATCGATCCGTCGACATGCTCGACCCTCACCGGCGTCCCGGCGACACCGACGATCGGATGCAGGATGCAGAAGCCGCAGCGGTTCGTCTCGAAGCCTGTCGGCGTCAGCGCCTCGGCGGCGAAGGTCAGGCGGCCTTTCTCGCCGAGGATGCGGGCGGTGACGGCGAGCGTCGTCCCATCCGGTCCCTGGCAGGCGGCGGTGTAGGAGACGGAGAAACGCTCCCCGGCCTCGTCGATCCTGAGATCGGCGATGACGGGGTCATAGGTGCCCCAGTCACGGTCGCGCACCAGATAGGAGACGGCGCGCAACACCTCGACGCCGTCATAGCGTAGGGTCCGGAGATTGCCGCCGGCGAGATCGACCGAGAGACGGCCGGCGGTCAGGCGCACCGGCGGCGTCTCTGTGCGCGGCGTGCCGTAAAGGCGGAAGGCGTCTTCGGGGCCAAGCGCGCTCATGCGACGAGCGCCGCGATCTCGACCGGCTGCCCGGTCGCGGCACTTTCATAGGCCGCCTCGACCAGCGCGAAGGTCTTCAGGTTGTCGGTGCCCGAGGTCGAGGTCTCCGTGCCGGCCGTCAGGCTGGCGACCCAGTGTTCCTGGATCTTGAAGACGCTTTCCTGGATGTTGTGCCAGGGGCGGGAGGCCCAGGAGAGCAGCGCCGGCGAGACGTCGGTGACGGTGGTGCCGGATGCGTTGGTGACGTCGAGGCGGTAATCGAGGCCGAGGCGGATCGTGCCCTCCGTGCCGTCGAGTTCGATCAGCGTCTGCGGGAAGGGCTCGACCGGCAGCCTGGTCGCATAGCTGACATCGACGATCGAGGTCGCGCCATTGTCGTGGTCGATCAGGATGGTGGCGACGTCCTCGCCCTTGATCCTCGGGTTGACGGTCTTCGTCCGCGCCGTCAGCCGGGTCGCATCGCCGAGGATGAAGCGGGCGATGTCCAGCGTGTGGATGCCGAGATCCTCGATGATGAAGCGCTTGCCCTCGGCGAGGTAGGGCTGGCCGGAAAACACGTCGAAGCCGGAGCGGAAGGAGAAGCGACCCCAGAAGGGCGTGCCGATGGCGCCGGCGTCGAGTGCCGCGCGCACCGCCTGGATCGGCGCCTGCCAGCGGAAATTCTCGTGGATCATCAAGGGCACGCCGGCCGCATCCATCGCCGCGACCATCGCCTTGGCATCGGCAAGGCTGGGGGCGAAGGGTTTCTGGCAGATCGCCGGCACTTTATGCGCGGCAGCCATCTCGACCAATGCCCGATGGCTGCTGACGGTGGTGGCGATGTCGACGAAATCGAAGCCGCCGTCGGCAAAGAGGGCGGCGGCGTCGGTGTAGCGCCGCGCGATGCCGAACTGCTCGCCGACGATTTTCAGGCGTTCCGGATCCCGGTCGCAGATCGCCACGATCTCGGCGCCGTCGACATCCGTCCACCCATGCATCTGGTTGATCGCGAAAAAGCCGCAACCGATCAGCGCGCCACGCAGGTCTGCCATGTCTCCACCCTTCTCCCGGTCCATCCCTCGCGGCATGGCCGCGGGCGGGACGGTATCATGCGATCGGCCTGGAGCATCCGATCAAAACGAAATCATCGGAGCGGCTCCACGCTTTTGTTCTTTCCGCATCGTCCGACGCCGAAGCGATTCCGCTTCGACCGGACATGCTCCCGCGTCTGTCGGGTTCATCCTAGACCGGACGGACGCTCGCTTCTCTTGATATCGTTTGTCTCTCTGGGAAACCGGATTCCACGTTTCCCCGACAGGCTCCAGAGCCCCAGGCGAAGACGCCGCCCGGGCGGTCAGGCCGGGACGGCGCCGGATCTTAGGACCGTATCAGGTAATGCGGCGGATGCTGTCGGCGATTTCCTGCGGTTCGAAGACCCGCTTCCAGTCGTCCTTCATCAGCACCGGAACGCCGAATTCGATCGCCTTGTTGCAGGCGTCGGAGAAGACACCGGGCGTCTCGTCGAAGATGACCGCGCCGAGCACGTTCATGTGGCCGAGCAGGAAGTCGCGGGCGGCTTCCTTCGGCACGCCGCGGGCGACGCATTCGTCCATGGCCTGGCGCATGACGACGAGCAGCGAGGCGCAGACGGTTTCCGACAGGCCGGGCTCGAGCAGCGCCATCTGCTCGACGGTGACGCGGTGCGAGCGCATGACCGGCGCCCAGATCACCTTGGCGACCTCCTCGCCGAGCGCATAGGCCTCTTCCGGACCCTGCATCAGGGCGGAGACGATGTGCTGCTTGGCGGCGACGCCACCGAAGAAGTCGCGCTTGGCGGCCGGGTCGGTCTCGTCGTTGAAGATCGGCGGATGGCAGGGGTGCGTGACGAAATAGGTAAGGTCCGGACGATCCGGCAGGTGGCCGGCAAAGGGTGCGGCGGCGTCGAGGATGACGACCATGGTGCCCGGCACCAGTCTGTCGACGATCGAGGCGGCAACCTTGCCGATGACCGTGTCCGGCACGGCGAGCACGACCACCTCGGCGCCGGCGAGCGCCTGATCGGCCGGCACGGCGTCGAAGCCGAGCTCGTCCTTGAGGCGTGCCTTGCCGACGTCGCTGACTTCGACGTGGCGCACGTCGAAGCGCGAACCCTTGAGATTCTTGGCGAGCCGGTAGCCCATTTTGCCACCGGCGCCGAACAGTGCAATTGCGGTCATGTATCCACCCGATCTTCGTTCGAGGTTGGTTTAAGATAACTGGTATGATGAGTCAATCAGTATGCGTCTGTGTTAACAGGCGGGCATGCGGGTTTTCAGGCCTGTCGGCCCTCGCGGATCTGGGAGAAATAATCATCTGCGCCGACCTGCCCGCCCTTCAGCGCGATCTGCAGACCGTTGGTCGGCGCATGCAGCCCATGGGCGGTGCAGAGCGGCGAACCGGGCGTCTGCGGCAGCGGCAGCAGCGTCGTCAGGGCCTGCACCTTCAATTCGGCAAGGGCGTGGCTGGACGTGTCGCCGCCGGCGATCACCGCGCGGGTGAGGCCTTCCGCCTCCACGAGGCGCCGCAGGATGGTGCCGAGCGCCCGGCCGAGGCGATGACGGGCACCGGCGACCCTGTCGATATCGGCGCCGCGATCGGCCGAGGGGCCGAGCGCCGAATAGAGCAACACGCTGCGGCCGGTCTTCAGGCTCTTGATGCCGCTCTCGACGGCGGCGTCGATCGCCGCATCGCCGCTTTCGCCGACCAGCGCCAGCGGATCGAGGCCGACGCCGTCGAAGCCGTTGGCGGTCGCGTGGCGGATCTGCCGCTCGGTCGTCGGCGAGACGCTGCCGGAGACGACGGCCATGCGCTCGACTGCACCCGGCAGGGGGAAGTCGACCGGCCCGCCGATACCGTGCTTCATCCAGGCATCGACCAGCGCATATTCGACGCCGGAGGAGCCGGCGACGAACCAGCCGCCCTCGCGCTTCAGCCGCTGCAACTGGCGTCCCACCCGCGCCTGTGATTCGAGGCTGTCGACATCGAAGAGCACCATGCCGTCGGCACCCTCGACCAGCGCGTCGACGCGCGCATCCGCATCCGGCGCCGCAAGGGCGACGAGATCGACGAGGCGACAGGGGAGGGCGGTCTGGCGGGCGAGGTGCAGGCCGAGATCTGCCTCGTCCATCGGCGTCACCGGATGGCGGCTCATCACCGGATGGCGGTCGATGCGGTAGGTGGCGCCCTGGTAGCCGGCGAAGAGATGGCCGAAGGCGGTGTAGCGTTTCAATTGCGGCGCGCCGACGACGAGCGGCACCCAGTCCTGCTCAAACAGCGCGCGGCCGATTTCCACCGCCGTGCCGATATTGCCGATCGTCGGGCTGGAATCGAAGGTCGAGCAGACCTTGTAGTGGCAGATCTCCGCCTTCAGCGACTTCAGGAACCGGAAGACCGGCGTCAGTTTCTCGTGCATCCAGTCCGGCGTCTCGCTGCGGCTGGTGCCGGCGATGCCGACGGCGCGGCAGTCGGAGAAGCGGGCAAGCAGGGTTTCATCCGGCACGCCGAGGAAGAGCACGGTCTTGATGTCGCGCGCGGCGAGCGATTCCATCACGTCGGTCGAGCCGGTGAAATCGTCGCCGTAATAGGAAAGCAGCAGATGGTCGGTCATCAGGCGTCCTTGCCGCCGAATTTCTTCAGCGAGGCGGCGAGTTCGGGGTGGTCGAGGGCATAGGTTTCGAGCGGGATGTCGTTGACCGCCGCCACCCAGGCCTGTTGCACGGCGCGCACGCCGGCCGCCGGTCCGTCCGGATGGCTGACGATGCCGCCGCCGCAGAGATACATCAGATCCTGCGTCCGGCCGGTGCGCTGGTAGGTTTCCGGCGCCTGTCCGCCCCACTGGCCGGAACCTGCGACCGGAAGCGGACAATCGGCTGGATCGAACAGCGGCGTGCTGACGGCCTCGAACGAGGCGACGAAGCTTTCGTCCGGCTCCCAGTATTTGACCTTGATGCCGTTGATCTGGAACTGGTCGACGCCGAGAAGCCGCCAGAACTGCTGCCAGACCTTGAAATCGAGGCCGGCGCCGGGATGGCGGGTCAGCATGTCCCAGCCATTGCGGTGGGCATGCAGCACCAGGCCGGAGCGCTTGCGCAGGAACGACATGGCGCCGAAGCCGATCGAATTGATGTTAATGACGGCGCAGTTGCCGCCGGCATTCAGCACCAGATCATGGTTGCGCATCATCTCGTCGGGATCGGTGGCGGAAATGCCGAAGGCATACATTACCTTCTTGCCGGTCTTCTGCTCGTGGTCGAGGATCAGCGGCATGATCGCCTTCACCCGGTCTGCGAGCGAGGAATAGGCCGGGCTCATCAGTTTCTCGTCATCCTTGATGAAGTCGACGCCGGAGGAAATCAGTTCGCCGACCATCTCGGCGGTCTCGTGCGGGCGCAGGCCCAGCGCCGGCTTGACGATGGTGCCGATGATCGGCCGCGTCTCGACGCTCGTCAGCCGACGCGTGCCGGTGACGCCGAATTGCGGGCCGGGATAGGCGCCGCGAAAGGCATCTGCCAGCGTCATGTCGACGATGCGGATGCCGGTCATGCCGCGGATCGAGAAGACGCCGCCGAGCGCAATCGTCATCAGCGCGGCGAGATCGGTGCCGGTCGCTTCCAGCGGGAAGGCGATGTCGACATCGGCCCGTTTCAGCCGCGTGCCGGGGGCGGCTTCCGGCCAGGTCGGGTGTTCGGCGTCGGGCAGTTCGCGGATCGCAACAACACGGGCGGCGACACGCGCCTTCAGCTCCGGCGTCTCGCCCGGCAGTTCGACGAAGGTGCCGGTCGACTGGTCGCTGGCGATCTTCTCCGCCATGGCCTCGACGCTGCCGGGCGTCTCGATGCGGTAGGTGACGGTGGTCATCATCGTCGATGTCGCTCCTCTGGCCGCCCGCGAGATTCCGGGTGACGTGATGGCTGGACTGGTATAATGAGTATTCCAACTTGGCAAGCCCGTCCCGGTGGATAATTTGCCGTGAGCGGCACTGCCCTTCGCCAAGGCGGCGAAAGCATGCGATATGGGAAAGAAAGCCCTCAAGGATATGCAGCGGAGAGAGATGAGCGCGCCCCGGGAACAGATCGTCCGCCGCAAGCTGTCCGACGAGGTCTTCGCCCGGCTGAAGGCGATGATCACCTCGGGCGAACTCGCGCCCGGCGACGACATGCCGTCCGAGCGCGCGCTGATGGAACGCTTCGGCGTCGGCCGTCCCGCGATCCGCGAGGCGATGCAGGCGCTGGCCGGTATCGGCCTCGTCGCCATCTCCCATGGCGAACGGGCGAAGGTGCTGAAGCTCAGCGCGCACTCGCTGTTCCGCCAGCTCGACATCACCGCGAAGATCATGCTGTCGCAATCGGCGGATACGCTCGAACACCTGAAGTCGGCGCGCATCTTCTTCGAGCGCGGCATGGCGCGCGAGGCGGCGATGAAGGCGGCTGCGGAGGATATCACGGCGCTGCGTGCGATCATCGACCGGCAGCGCGCAAGCCTTGACGACGCGGATGCCTTCGTCGGCGCTGACATGGCCTTTCACGGCCGTATCGCCGCCATTTCCGGCAATCCGATCTTCAGCGCCGTCAGCGAGGGCATGCTCGGCTGGCTGCGGGAATACCACACGGAAATGCTGATCTGGAGTGGCAAGGAGAACGTGACCCTGGTCGAGCACGAGGAAATCGTCGCCTGTCTCGCCGCAAACGACGCCGAAGGGGCGGAGCAGGCGATGCTCAGGCATCTGGAGCGCTCGCGCGCGCTCTACACGCTGCCCTGACGCAACGGCCTTTTCCCGAGGCAGAAAGGCAGAAAGGCGGCTCCTGGAAAGGGCCGCCTTTCTTTCATGGGCGATGCTCAGAGCGTCTTCAGCATGCCGCCATCAACGAAATAGGTCGAGCCGATGCTGTAGCTTGCCTTGTCGGAGCAGAGGAAGACGAAGAAATGCGCCAGTTCCTCCGGCGTGCCGAAGCGCTTGGAGGTTGCGTGCTCGTTCGCCACCTGCTGCAGGTAGCCTTCCCAGTCGCCGCCGGTGTCAGCGGTCAGCTGCTTGGCGGTCTTGATCCAGTCCGGGGTGAGGATCAGACCGGGATTGACGCAGTTGACGCGAATATTGTCGCCGACCACTTCCGAGGCCAGCGTCTTCGAGAACATCATCAGCGCCGACTTGGTGACGTTGTAGATCGGCTCGTACCAGAGCGGCTGCACGGCGCAGATCGAGGCATTGTGCAGCACCACGCCGCCGCCCTTCGCCTTCATCTGCGGCACGAGGCCGCGGGCGAGCCGGACGGCCGCCATCACATGCAGGTCCCAATAGGCCTGCCACTTCTCGTCCGGCGCCTCCATGATCGTCTCGTTGGAGCCGGTGCCGGCATTGTTGATGAGGATGTCGGCGCCGCCCGCAGCCTCGGCCGCGGCCACCACCGCATCGACGCCTGCGACGGTCGCGACATCGGCGGCGACGCCCCAGGCCTTGACGCCGAATTTTTCCGCGATCTTCGCCGCCTCCGCCTCGACGCGCTCCTTTCCGCGCGCGGCGAGCACGATGTTGGCGCCCTCCGCCGCCAGTCCCTCGGCGACCGCCAGGCCGATGCCGACCGAGCCGCCGGTGATGACCGCGTTCTTGCCCTTCAATCCCATGTCCATCGTCACAATCCTCGTCTGTTCTCGTGTTCGTGTGGTTCAGGCGCTGCGCCGGCCCCAGCGTTCGGCGATCGACAGGCAGGTCTGCCATGCCTCGACGCCGTCCGTCGTCCCGGTCGTGCGCAGCGAGCAGGCGGCGGCCGCATGGCCGAGCCAGATCGCATCCTCCAGCGCCCAGCTCTCGTGCAGGCCGTAGAGGAAGCCGGCGGCAAAGGCGTCGCCGGCGCCGTTCGGCCCGGCGACTGCCTCCGGCGGCACGGCGACGGAGGGAACGAAGGCGACCTGGCCGTCGCGCGTCACCGTCACCGCCCCGCTCGGGAAATGCACCGTCACGAGGCGCATCGCGCCGCGCAGGAGAACCTCGCGCGCGGCCTGCCTGACCGCGTCGAGATCGGTACGGCCGCCTTTCACCGTCTCGATTTCGGCCAGCGCGCCGATCTCGCTGTCGTTGACGATCAGCGTGTCGAGATGGGGCAGGCAGGGATGGATGACCGCGCGAAGGCGCTCCGGCGGCAGCGTGCAGAGTTCGAGATTGGTTTCGAGCCCGGCCGCGCGCGCCGCCTTCAACACCGTCACCCAGCCGTTGGCATCCCCGTCCTGCGGCCCGTCCATCGTCCTGTGCACGCCGGGAATGCCGAGATGGAGGAAACGGCCGGAGGTTTCGGAGAAATCGAAATGTTCGGGTGCCAGCAGCGCCCCGACGCCGAGCTCGCTGATATGGGTGCGCAACCCGCTCGCCTTCGAGATGAAGGCTTCGGTGATGTTGCTCGTGGCGCCGGGGACGATGCGCATCTGGCGCGTGTCGATGCCGGCGGCCTTCGCCTCCGCGATCATCCGTTCGCCGGCGCTGTCCTCGCCGACGAGGCCGATCGTCTCCACCGGCACGTCCGGATCGAGCCGGCGCATGTCGATGCCGAGGTTGCAGGCCGAGCCGCCGCCGCGTTCCTCAAGCCCCCAGGTGATCGCCACCGAATCCTCGCGCGGCCAGGCGTCGATGATGCGGTTGCGGTCGAGGCACCAGGTCCCGGCGGTGACGAAACCGCGCTTGCGCTTTGCTGCCATGTCGATCTCCCGTCGGGGAACGCCGAGCCGTCGAACGGCCCGGCGCATCCCGATTGTTCCCGGCGTCAGTTGTAGTGCAGCACGGTCTCGGTGGTGACGAGATCGTCTTCCAAGCTGCGCATCGGCGTCTGGCCCTGCGCCTGCAACGCGCCGTGATAGGCCTTCACCGCTTCTTCCGGCGAGACGTCGCCGTCGGCGACCGCGCGCATCAGCTTGACCATCGCCAGCGGATCCTCGGCGAGGTTGATCTTGCGGCCGAAGAGGGCGACGCGGGCGCCGTATTTCTCCGCCTGGAAGATCAGCTCGAACGTGTCGCGCGCCGTGCCCGCGCCGCCGCCGAGCACACCGACGACAAGGCTCGGATCGTAGCTCGTCAGTTCGTCGAGCGCACGCGCGCCGTTGAACGGGATCTTCAGGAACTGCGGGCGCTGCGCCTTGGTCAGGCCGGCGATCGAGCGGCAGATGAAGTCGTTGACGTAGAAGGGCACGTCTTCCTTGGCGATGCCGGTGTCGACATTCGGGTTGAAGACCTCGAGGAAATACTTGAAGCCGTTCTCGTCGGCATCCTCGACGAAGTCCATGAAATGGACCATCGACTCGTAGTCGGCGTCGAGATCGTTGTTGAAGGTGATCGAATAGAGGCCGAGATCGGTGTGGCGGCGGGTCGGCTTCAGCGAGGCGGTGCGGAACGGGCGCGAGGGCTTCTTCGAATAGCCCGCGCCGCGGCCGACCCAGATGTCGGTCGTGTCGTTGGCGCGGATCGCCGGCTTGACGCTGCTTTCGTCGAAGACGCCGTCGTCGACGAGGGCCTCCAGGTTGGAGGCCGAGACGAGCATGATGTCGACGATGTCCTGCCGCACCACCTTGGCGACATTGGCGAGGAATTCCGGCCGGGTGCGGTAGCGCTCGAACGTGCCGTCCTTCTTCAGGTCCGGGCCGCAGGAGCGGATGCTCGGCCCCATGTCGCCATCCTTGGCGTCGGCGATGATGAAGTCGCTGCGCTTGTAGTTTCCGGAGCGGATACGGGCGAGCTTCGCGTCGTAGCGGGTCATGAGGGGACGTCCTTTATGCGTCGGGAGGATGCGCCACGCGTCCGCCGCGTGGCGCCGGATAGCATCAGTTGGCCATGAAGCCGCCGTCGACCGGCATGGCGATGCCGTTGATCATCGCCGCCTCGTCGGAAAGCAGGAAGAGGATGATCTCGGCGACGTCGTCGGGATCGGCGAAGCGCCCGACGGGGATGCGCGACAGCATGCCGGCGGATTTTGCCGGATCGCTCCAGGCCTTCACCGCCATCGGGGTCAGCGTCACCGTCGGATTGACGGCGTTGACGCGGATGCCCTGCGGCGCGAGTTCCTTCGCCATCACCCGGGTCATCGCGTCGAGCGCGCCCTTGGAGGCGCAATAGGCGGCGTGGTCGGGAATGCCAAGGAAGGAGGCGACGGAGGAGACGTTGACGATCGCGCCCCTTGCGCCGGCCTTGATCCGCTCGCGCGCATATTCCTGCGCGACGATCATCGGCGCGCGGGTGTTGACGGCATAGAGCAGGTCGAAATTCTTCACCGTCACGTCGAGGAAGGATTCGAGCTCGGTCGTGCCGGCGCAGTTGACGAGGTAGTCGGCCGGCACCGCCTTCAGCGCGGCGGCGCGGGTCGCGTCCGGATCGGCGAGGTCGACGGCATGCGAGGTGCTGCCGATCTCCTTGTCGAGTTCCGCGAGATCGGCTGCGGACCGCGACAGCGCGATTACCTTCGCGCCGCGGCTTGCCAGCATGACGGCGGTGGCGCGGCCGATGCCCTTGCCCGCGCCGGTGACGATGACGCTCTTGCCGGTGAAATCCATGTGTCTTCCTCCCTTACCAGCAGGTGAACCCGGCATCCGCCTTGACGGTGGCGCCGGTGATGAGGCTCGCCGCGTCCGAGGCGAGGAAATGCACGACCGAGGCGATCTCGTCCGGCTGGCCCATGCGCCCCATCGGCGTGTCGCGCAGCCAGACGTCGAGCGTCGCCTCGTCGATCACGGCGCGGGTCATGGCGCTGTCGATATAGGTCGGCGCGACCGCGTTGACGCGCACGCCCCGGCTCGCCCATTCGACGGCGAGCGAGGCGGTCAGGTGGTGCACGGCCGCCTTCGAGGCGTTGTAATAGGTTTGGAGTTGCGGGCGGTTGACGATATAGCCGGACATCGAGCCAATATTGACGATCGCGCCGCGGCCCGCCTTCAGCATGTGGCGGCCGAAATCGCGGTTGGTCCAGAAGACGCCGTTGTAGTTGACGTCGTTGACGCTGAGCCAGAGTTCGTCCGGCGTATCCTCGGCGGCGGTGCCCGAGCGGGCGATGCCGGCATTGGCGACGAGAACGTCGATGCGGCCGAAGGTGGCCGCGATCTCGTCGGCGGCGGCGCGCGTGCTCTCGGTTTTCGTCACGTCGGCGACGCGCGCCTCGACGGTGTAGCCCTTGGCGCGCAGCGTGTCGCGGCCCTCCTCGGCAAGGCCCGCCTCGCGGTCGATCACCACGATCGTCGCACCCGCCTCGGCCAGCGCCTCGGCGCAGGACAGCCCGATGCCGCGCCCGCCGCCGGTGACGACGGCGACGCGGCCGTCCATCCTGAACTTTTCGAAAAACATCGTCCTCTTCCCTTTATCCGTCGTCGTCGCGCGGCGTCCTCCCGCCGCGCCGTTCCGTCATATACGACGGGCGCTCGCCTTGTCGAAGAGATGCGCGCGGCCATGGTCGACTTTCAGCCGCAGCGTCTCGCCCGGCCGCGTGCCGATCCGGTCCTTGACGATGGCAACGATCGGGTCCTCGCCGAGGCGGGCGAAGATCTGCGTCTCCGACCCGGTTGGCTCGAGGACGGAGACGAAGGCTGGCAGGCCCTCCGGCGCGATCTCGATATGCTCGGGACGGATGCCGTAGGTCACCTCCTGCCCGACCTTCGCCGCCGTTTCCGGCAGCGGCAGCACGACGCCGTGCTGGCTGATGAACACCGGCCGGCCCTCGCGGCTCTCAACCTTGCCGTTGATGAAGTTCATCGAGGGCGAGCCGATGAAGCCGGCGACGAAGGTGTTGACCGGACGGTCGTAGAGGTCGAGGGGGGCGCCGACCTGCTCGACGCGGCCGTCCTTCATCACCACGATCTTGTCGGCCATCGTCATGGCCTCGATCTGGTCGTGGGTGACGTAGATGGTCGTCGTCTTCAGCCGCTGGTGCAGTTCCTTGATCTCGACGCGCATGGCGACGCGCAGCTTCGCGTCGAGGTTCGACAGCGGCTCGTCGAAGAGGAACACCTGCGGGTCGCGCACGATGGCGCGCCCCATGGCGACGCGCTGGCGCTGGCCGCCGGAGAGCTGCTTCGGATAGCGATCGAGCAGCTTGCCGAGATCGAGGATCTCGGCGGCCTTCTTCACCTTCCGCTCGATCTCGTCCTTGGCCACGCCCTTGAGCCTCAACGAGAAGCTCATGTTCTCCGACACCTTCATGTGCGGATAGAGCGCGTAGTTCTGGAAGACCATGGCGATGTCGCGGTCCTTCGGCGGCTTGTTGTTCACCACCTTGCCGCCGATCGAGACGTCGCCGCCGGAAATCTCCTCGAGCCCGGCGATCATGCGCAGCAGCGTCGACTTCCCGCAGCCGGACGGGCCGACCAGGATGACGAACTCGCCGTCGGCGATGTCGACGGAGACGCCGTGAATGACCTGAACGGCCCCGTATTTCTTGATGACGTTGCTGACCTTGACCTCGGCCATGGCGGTTCTCCTACTGCGGCAGCTCGATCTGCATCTTCACCTGGCCGGCGGGCGCGCTCGCGGCGATCTCGAAAGCCTCGACGCTGTCCTTGAAGTCGAAGACGCGCGTGATCAGCGGCGCGACGTCGATCGCGCCCGACGACAGCATGGCGACGCAGCGCGGGAAGACATGGGCGTAGCGGAAGACATGCTCGACGCGGGCTTCGCGCACCATGGCCTTGCCGAGATTGTAGGGGATGGTGTTGCCGGAGGCGCCGATATAGACGACGCAGCCACCGGGCGCGAGCGCGTCGAAGACGCCGAGCGCGGCCTTCTCGTTGCCGGAGCATTCGAAGACGACGTCGACGCCCCAGTTGTCGGTCTCGGCGTTGATCCTCTCGACCAGATCGGTATGCCGCACGTTGATCGTCGAGATGGCGCCGAGGCTTTCGGCGATCTTCAGCTTGGTGTCGTCGACATCGGCGACGATGACGCGGGCGCAGCCGGCGCCTAGCGCCGCCAGCGCCGTCACGAGGCCGATCGGTCCGGCGCCGATGACGAGGCCGACATCGCCCGGCTTGATCTTCGCCTTGGTCGCGCCATGCACGCCGACGGCGAGCGGCTCGACCATGGCGGCGGCGGCGAACGAGACGTTGTCCGGCAGCTTGAAGGTAAAGCCTTCGGGATGGACGACCGTCGGACGCAGCACGCCGTGGATCGGCGGCGTCGCCCAGAAGCGCACGGCCGGATCGACATTGTACATGCCGAGGCGGGTCGCCTTGCTGTTCGGGTCGGGAATGCCCGGCTCCATGCAGACGCGGTCGCCGACCTTCAGCGTCGTGACGGCGGATCCCGTCTCGATGACGGTGCCGGAGGCCTCGTGGCCGAGGATCATCGGCGCCTTCACCTGGAAGATGCCGCTGCCGCCATGGGTGTAGTAATGCACGTCCGAGCCGCAGATGCCGACCGTGTGCAGCTTGATGCGCACGTCGTGCGGTCCGACGCTTTCCTCCTGTTCGATGGGGAAGTCGCGCAGCGACAGGCGACCTTTTTCTTCGAGAACCAGCGATTCCACGTTTGAGCTCCTTGGGTGCGCGGGCTTTGCCACCCGCGAGAGGGCACGGGCGCTCTGCGCCCGCAAAAGGGATTGTGTCCGCCCGTCAGCCGCGCGAGACGATCAGGACCGCGAGCGCCACCGAGAGAACCGTCGCAATGTAGAGCGACAGGGACTGTTCGAGGAAGCGCATCCAGAACAGGTGGATGGCGATGAAGCAGACCACGCCGATGAAGCCGCGGTCGAAGGCGTTGGTGTGGATCGGCAGGAAGCCGCGGCGCTCCGGCTTGATCGCCTTCGCTTCCTCGTCCTCGGCGTCCAGGTCGACGATCGGGGGGTGATCCATGGCTCTACTCCTTCACGGCGCCGAAGGTGAGCCCGGCGACGATGTGGCGCTGGACCACGCCGAGCACCACGAGCGCCGGCAGCAGGGTCAGCATCGAGGTCGCGGCCATTTGGCCCCAGTTGGTGCCCGTCGTCGAGACATATTCGGCAAGGACGGTGGTGATGGTGCGGGCCTCCACGCTCGTCAGCGTCGCGGCGAGCAGGTACTCGTTCCAGGCGAAGATCCAGGTGAGGATCATCGTCACCGCGAGGCCCGGACGGGCGAGCGGGAAGACGACCTTGGTGATCACCTGGAAGGTGTTGGCGCCGTCGACCGTCGCCGCCTCGTCGAGCTCGACCGGGATGGCATCGACGATCGAGCGCAGCGTCCAGATGGCGAAGGGCAGGTTGAAGACGCAATAGAGCAGGATGAGGCCGATGCGCGTGTCGAACAGCTTCCAGTCGCCGATGACGAAGACCTGGGTGTAGAGCAGGAACAGCGGCAGCAGGAAGACGGCCGGCGGCGCCATGCGGTTGGTGATCGTCCAGAAGAACACGTTCTCCTTGCCCTGCAGCTTGTAGCGCGACAGCGCGTAGGTGGCGAGGAAGGCGAGCACGGTGACGAGGATCGCGTTCGACGTGGCGATGACGATCGAGTTGGTCATGAAGCGCTGGAAGCTCGGATTGGCGAGCGCGCCGGTGTAGTTTTCCCAGTAGATCGAGGTGAGCCAGACGCTCGGGATGCTGAACAGCTCGTTGCGGCTCTTCGCCGAGATGACGAACATCCAGTAGATCGGGAAGAGCGTGACGAAGCTGGAGACGATCCAGAACAGGACGATGGCGAGACGGCGCATTATTCGGGCCTCCTGAGATCGCGGCGGGCGACCAGACCGGCATAGAGCAGCCAGCACATGACGATGGTGAGGTAGAGGACGATCAGCGACATGGCGCCGCCATAGCCGTAGTCGGTCTTTGGGAAGACGACGCGCCAGATGTGCAGGCCGATATAGCGGGTGGCCGAGCCCGGTCCGCCGCCGGTGAGCAGCCAGATCTCGTCGACGGTGCGCAGCGCGTCCATCAGGCGGATGAAGACGGTGGCGAGGATGGTCGGCTTCAGCAGCGGCAGCGTGACGTGCCAGAAGATCTGCAAGCGGTTGGCGCCGTCGATCTGCGCCTGCTCGAAGGGTTCCTTGGGCATGGACGACAGGGCGGCGAGCATCGTCAGCGTCACGAGCGGCGTCCAGTGCCAGATGTCCATGACGACGGTGGCGAGGAAGGCCTGGTCGGCATAGCGGCCGATGTTGAGATCGAAGCCGAAATAGGTACGCATGATGTAGGGCAGCGGACCGATGCCGGGGGTGGTCAGAAGGCGCCAGGTGGCGCCGACGGCGATCGGCGCGACGACGAGCGGCAGGGTATGGATCGTGCGGAAGAAGCCCTTGCCGGGGAAATCCTTCATGAAGAGCTGGGCAAGCAGGTAGCCGAGGATGATCTGGCTGACAACGGCGAAGATGCCGAATTTCAGCGTCACCCAGAGCGAGTTGAGGAACTGGGGATCGAAGACGAGACGGCGGAAATTCTCGACGCCGTTATACTGCATCGTCGGATCGGCGGCGAAGCTGTTCCACTGGCTGAAGGCAACCACGAGGACGTAGAGGAAGGGCAGCACGCCGAAGATGAAGAGGATGATGATGGTCGGCGCCAGCATCAGCCAGCCGATTGTGGATGATCGCATTCCAATGTCCTCCGCACACGGTCGCCGGAAAGAGCGTCTGGATGCCGCTTTGGCGGAGGGCCGGCGCGCCTTGTCGGCGGATGCGGTCCCGCGGCCATCATGGCATCGGATGGGAAACATGTCGGCGCTTCGCCGCCCCCCGACGGCGCGTGGCGCGCCCGGCCGCAGCAGGCTTGTTCCGACGATGCCGCCGCGCATTCCTGCGCGGCGGCGATCAGCGTGGACTGGGAGGTTTACTTGCGGTAGCCGAGCGTCTTCAGTTCGGTGTCGACGGCGGCGGCGGCCTGGTCGAGGGCCTGGTCGGCCGTCAGTTCGCCGGTGATCGCCTGGAAGATGAACGGAGCGGCAACCTCGCGCACCTGGTTGTGGAAGGGGAACGGAGGCGCGCCGCGGAAGAGCTTGCCCTGGTCCTTCATCAGCGTGTAGTAGCCGCTGACCTTGCCGTCCTGCTCCTTGACCTTCGGGTCGTCATAGGTCGAGGTGTGGGTGACGCGGGACGAGGCGACCGCCCAGTCCGCCTGGACCTCTTCCTGGCCGATGAACTGGACGAAGAGCAGTGCCGCGTCCTTGTTCTTCGACGAGGTCGGGATGCCGAAGGCGCCGCCGTCATAATAGCCGATATAGCCTTCGCCGCTCTCGGCCGCGGCCATCACGCCGTCCTCGACCGGGGGCAGGGCGACGCCGACCTTGCCGACGACGTTCGACTTCGCCGGATCGGTGGCGATCCAGGCGGCGTTCTCGCCATAGACGAAGCCTTGAGCGGCGCGGCCGGCGGCGAAGGTGGCCGCGACTTCGTCCCAGGTGCTGCTCGTCGATTCCGGCGGGGCGAAGTTGAGGTTGTCGAGCCACCACTTCAGCGCGGCCTTGCCCTCGGGGCTGTTCATCTTGCCGCCGTTTTCGACGGAGGCGCCGAAGTTCTCGAGGTTGATGCCCCAGTTGTAGATGCCGAAGGTCGGCGCGATCGATTCGACATATTCGTAGTACGAGGCCGGGTGGCCGGTGCTCGCCTGGACGGTCGTGCCCCAGAGCTCGATGCCCTTTTCCTTGCCGAGCTCGGTGAAGAATTCGGCGATGTCGCGATACTGCTGGTGGGTCTTGGCCGGCGCGAGGTCGTAGCCGTACTTGGCCTTGAATGCGTCCTTGTTCGCCTGGTCGTCGAAGAGGTCGGTGCGGTAGAGGTAGATCTTCAGGAAGGCTTCCATCGGCACGCCGAAGAGGTGGCCGTCGGAGCCCTTGAAGTTGTCGATGAAGGTGGTGAACTTCGACGGGTCGAAATTCGGCGACTTGATGCCGGCGTTCTCGTCGAGGCTCTTGGTGATGTCGACGAGGAAGTTGCGCGAGAGGTACGAATAGATGATGTCCTGCTCGATGTAGACGAAGTCATAGACGCCGGTATTGGCTTCCATGTCCTTGATCGCCTTGTCGTACATCTGGTCCCAGGAGGTCGCCTCGAACTCGACGGCGATGCCGGTCGCCTTGGTGAAGGCGGGGGCCAGAACGTCGCGGACATACTGCGACGGGGCGGAGCTTTCCGAAATGCCACGGATGGTCGCGCCCTTGAGCTTGGCGCCGGCATCCGACCAGAAATCGGCTTTCGCGGGCATCACGCTGGCCATCAGGCCGAAAGCGAGAGCCGCAAGACCCATGCCATGTTTCCTGTACATGCTTTTCCTCCACGGATAATTGACGGACCGCGGTCGTTGCGCGGCCACTCCCCAAACCGGCGTCAGGCCGGCCGTCCCGAACGACCCGCGCCCGGCTCCTCCCGGCTGCGAGATCGCTTTCGCCCAGTGAAATCCCGATCTTTCGGAAGGGCTTGCGCTGGTCGTGACGGGAAGATTAGAGGCGCAATGCGGGCCACGCCACGCGTGGGTGTCTGCCGACCGATACTTTTCGGCCTGTGCAGATGCAGCAAAACGGCCGATTGTGCAAAGCAATATGGCGGAAGCGCCCGGTCGCGCGCGGCCTCAGACGAGGCCGGCCGCGTAGCCGCGGATCTCGCGGAAGGGATCTGCGCGCGCCTCCGTGCCGACCTTGTGGGCGCTGCGGCGGTAATCCGACGGCGTCCGGTGGCAGATCTTGAAGAACTGCCGGTTGAAGTTGGCGACATTGTTGAAGCCGACGTCGAAGCAGATGTCGGTGATCGGCCGGTAGGTCTGGGTCAGCAGCGAGCAGGCGGCGTAGATGCGCGCCAGGATGACGTAGCGGGCGAAGGTGTGGCCGGTGTGGCGCTTGAAGAAGCGCGAGAATGTCTGCGGCTCCATGCCGGCCTGGCGCGCGACGGTGGCGAGGTCGAGGTCGTCGCTGTAGTGCTCGAGGATGTAGCGCATGCCGGCGTCGAGTTCGGCCGGCAGCGCCACCTTCTCGCGCAAGGGGGCGAGCCGCGACAGCGTCCGCCGTTCGGCCGGATTGCGCGACAGGGCGATCATCAGTTCCATGAAGAGGACGATGCGGGCCGGCCCGTCGGCATGGCCCATCTGGCCGAGAAGCTTGGCGCCGGCCGCAGCCGTCGCGCCGAGGAACTCGACGCCATAGGCGGCGTCGTCGAAGAGCGTCTGGACGGGCGCCAGTTCGGGGCAGAGCCCGGCGATGCGGTCGGCCCAGTCGGGCGTGAACTGGATCAGCATGTCGCGGTTGCGCACCATCTTGCCCGGCTCGATGTCGCTCACCCAGTTGTGCGGCACGTTCGGCCCGGTCAGCACGAGGCAGCCCGGCTCGAATTCGCCGATATGGTCGCCGACCATCATCACGCCGGAGGTCGCGCGGGTGAGGTGCAGCTCATATTCCGGATGGTAGTGCCACTTGGCGCCGAAGAAGGGATAGTCGTGCATGTTCCAGCGGAACGACTCCGCCGGCGGGCAGATGATCATCTCGAAATCCGGTACGATCTTCAGGTGGGCCTTCATGGTCGTCTCCTCCCGCCGTGCCGGCTTGTCCCGTGCCGGCCGCTCCGCGTTTCCGGCAGCCCGCGGCCTCCGCCCCGCCATGCTTCCGCGCCGTCCCGATCATCCGACAACAGGGGGAGCGGGCGCAAGCGGGAAATCGCGCATTGTCCTGAGCGGGAAGCGGGAGAAGCCGTTGCGTCCTGCGGACCGGCCCCTCAGGCGGCGGGGCGGGGCGTGTCGCGTCTCCGGATCGCGGCGAGCAGCGGAAGCATGTCGTCGAGGGAGGTGCAGGGCGTGACGCCGAGCGCCTTCAGATCCGCGGTGACGTCGACGGGAAGGCCGGAATTGGACTCCTCCGGGATCTCGTTCAGCCGCCCGCCCACCATGACGGGCAGCGCGAGACCTCTTTCCGCCAGAACCCGTAGCACGTCGCGGGCATAGCGCAGCGCCACGCCGTTATAGGTGCTGATGGCGATGACGTCGGCGTAGCCTGCGACCGCCCGGTCGACCAGAACGTCCGGATCGACCGCGACGCCGCCGTCGACGATCGCGACACCGAGGCCCTCGAAGGCCTGCTCGACCAGATACTTGCCGTGCTCGTGCACGTCGGTCGTGCCGATGCAGGCGACGAGGCCGCCAAGGTCGCCGAGCGCGCCCGCGCCCTTTTCCGCCACCCAGTCGCGCGCCATGTGGTTCAGTTCCTGCGCCCATTCGGCGAGCACGAGCGGCCGGCGCGTCTCCTCGCCCGACAGGAGGCCCGGGCCGAAGCGCTGCTCCATCCGCTTCGGCCCCATCCTGCGGATCGCCAGCATCAGGGCCGCCGGGTCGCGGATGTCGACGCCGAGTGCGGCGAGGCCGGCAAGCGCTGCGTCGGCGAAGCGCCGCCCGCCGTCGACCAGCCGGTCGGCCAGCGCCTCGACCGGGCCCCAGTCGGTCAGCGCCTCGTAGAAATGCGCATGGCCCGCGAGCCGCGTGGCGAAGGTCTGCGCGTCGATGATCTCGTCGACGTCGGGAATGCGGCTGTTCTCCGTCACCGGCACCGGATTGACCGCATGGCCCGCCGGCCAGCGGCGCAGCGCCATGATGTCGGCCATCAGGTAGCTCGACAGGCTGGCGTAATTGCCGGCTGGCGTCGACTGGTAGCTGACCGTGTTGCCGAAGATCATCGTGCCCGGCGTGTCGTTGACTTTGAGCAGCGCCGCATGGAAAGCCATGCGCGACAGGGGATCGGAGAAATGATGGCCATAGCAGTGCGAGACCCTGGCGCCAATGAGGTCGTCGACGATGTATTTCTCGATGACGACCATGCCGAGCGCGCAGCACATGTCGAGGAAGAGGCCGGCGAAACCGTCGTCGAGATTGGAATGGACGAGGATGTCCGTCTCCTGCGCCGCGATCAGGCCGAGCGCGGTGACGGTCGCCTCGGTCGTGGCGACGTCGTCGTCCCAGTAGGGCAGGCGGAAGGTGAAGTACTGGCCGAGATTGCCGATCGCCGTGGCGCCGGCAGCGATCGCCGCACGGGTGTTTTCGAGCGCTCCGGGCAGGCCGAGCATGAAGTCGCCGAAATGGGCGGCCGCCGGCGTCGCCTCGATGATGCGGGAAAAGTCCTCCGCCCCCGTCAGCACGATGCCGGTGCCGCGCGGCGCCTTCTCGCGCATCGCCAGCGGATAGCCCATCGACCAGTCGAGCGTGATGCCGAAGCGGTCGACCGTGACGCCGCCCTTCGCGCAGGTCTCGTGCACATGGTCCATCGCCCAGAGCGTGCGCTCGACATTGCGGAAGCCGATATGGGCATGCTGCATGATCCGGCCCGCCGCACCGGCCTCGCGCTTGTAGGCGGCCTCTGACGCCGTCGCCCGTTCGCGCATGAAGCGGCTGGTGCCGAGCCGCCAGTCGCCCGCCATGGCGCGGCCCTCGGCGACGAGGTCTGCGCCGGGGCGCATGCGTTCGGCCTTCAGTTCTGCGGCAATCTCGCTCATCGGTTTCGATCCTGTTGCCGGAGGAAGGTTTCAACGCGGGCGGCGAATTCGGCTGGGTGGGCGGCCGGATAGAAATGTCCGCCGGTCATCGTCTCGAGATGCGCGCCGGGAATGGCGGCAGCGGTCGCTTCGGCCAGATAAAGCGGGACCATGATGTCGTCGCTGCCGCCGATCACCAGCGTCGGGCAGCGGATCGCACCGAGATCGGCGAGGCGGTCGAAGTCGAGAAGCATGCGGATCCGGGCGATCGTCACGGAAAGAGGCGCAAGGCGTTCGCCCGCCCGGGCGGCAGCCTCGGTGAGCGCCGTCTCGCGCCCGGAAAGCCAGGCGGCGTCATGGCCGAGCACATGGGTGAGCGTCTGGTAGGCCTCGGTCAGGCCATGGGCGAGGAGTGCCTCGCGCACGGAAAAGATCATGCGGAAGCGGGCGTCCGGCCGGCTCCAGCTGCCGCTGATGACGATGGCCTCGACCCGTTCCGGCCAGTCGAGCGCCAGCGTCTGGACGACGGCGCCGCCGGTCGAATGGCCGACGAGGCGCGCGCCGCCGATGCTTTCCGCGTCGAGGATGCCGAGGACGTCGCGGGCGATGCGGCCGATCGTGTAGGTGCCGTCCGGCCGGTCGCTGCGCCCGGCGCCGCGATGGTCGGCGACGATCACCCGGTAGCGTTCGGCCAGCAGCGGCGCGACGCCCGACCAGAAGCGTCCGTCGCCGCCAAGGCCGGGCAGCAGCAGGAGCGGCGGTCCCTCTCCGGAAACCTCGTAATGGATGCGGCAGCCGTCATCGGCGACATAGGCGCTCATCGGGCGGCCCCGGCAAAGGCCTCGATGGCGGCAATCACGCTCAGCGCCGTCAGCATCGAGGTTTTCGGATTGTCCGGCGAAGGCGTGTTGAGGAAACGGAAGAAGGCGGTGCCTGCCGCACTTTTCGCCTCGATCTCATGGGTGTTGCCGGCCGACTGCGGATCGGCGACGACGCGGACGGTGAGCCGCGCCGGGCCGATGGCGCGCGCGGCTGTGAGCGCGGCATTGAGGTTCTTCGGATAGAGGCGGGCGGCCTCGGCAGGCGACCCCTCGAAGAGAATGACGGGGGCGGCGAGCGCCTCCGGATCGTGGCCGAGCGCGGCAAGTTCGGCGCGCCAGGCGGCGGGGGGCTTGCGCGAAACGTAGGTCGCCTCGGCATCGGGAACGAGGGCGATGGTGGCGAGATAGTCGAGGCCGCCGATCGCGCCATGCGGCAGGATCAGGCGGGTTCCGCCGGAATGCCGCGCCGTCTCGATCGCCTCGACGACGGCCGGATCGGCAAGCGCGCCCGTCGAGCAGATCAGCACCGGCAGGCCGGCCGCAAGCAGCGCCGGCACATCGGCGGCGACCGCGGAATGTCCGGCCATCTCCGCGACGAGATCGGCGCCGGCGGCGACGAGCGCGCCGGCGCCGTCGACGCGGGTGACGTCGTCGGGAAGCCTCGCCCGGCTTTCCGGTCGCAGAAGCGCGGTGAAGCGAAACCCGGCGCGGCGGGAGAAATGACGGTGCACGTCCCGCGCGATGGCGCCGAAGCCGATCATGCCGAGATGCAGTCCGCGCGTCGTCGCCATCGTCTCGCCCTTCCGCCGGAGCTTTCCGGAGACAACGCGATCACCTGAACGCGCCTTCTCCGCCGTCATGCGCCGGGCATATACCACCGGCGATGCCCCACCGGCCATCTTCCGCCAACCATGCCCCAAGGGTCGTCAGGGCTTGCGCTGGTCCTGCGGCTGGGCGGCGAACACCGTCTGGCGCTCGATTTCCAGCACGTTTTCCGGCCGGGGGAAGTTTTCCGGCGCCGGATCCCCGGCCGTGCGCGGTCTTCCGATCAGCCGGAAGAAGTCCTCAAGCCCGTTCGGGATGATCAGCCAGACCCATTTCAGGTCCGTGTCGCCCTCGTTGATGAACATGTGGCGCCGGTTGCGGCCGAGGAAGACCGCCGTGCCCGGCAGCAGCGGATGGTTCTCGCCGTCGATGACGGCGCGGCCCCTGCCTTCGAGGATGTAGAGCGCCTCCTCGTTACGGTCGTGCGCGTGCTCGCGAACGTGACCGCCGGGGGCGACCGTCTGGGTGCCGAGCGCGAAGGGAAATTCCATCGGCACATGATGCGGCGCCAGCGCCACCTCGATATGGCCGTTGGCCGGCACCGGCTGCCAGTAGCTCTCGGCCTTGTCGGGACCGACGACAAGCACATGCCCGCGATCCTCCGCTCTGGTCTCTTCCGTCATCTCGGCTCTTCCTCCGGCAAAAATCGGTCGACAGGCGACGACGCTAGCGCATCTAAAGTGTCTACACAAGAGTGGACAGATTTTGAATCTTGTCCCATACTCCGTCCTGTCTTCCGGCCAACGCGGGCCCGCCAACCGGTGCATCGGCCCTCTCCATTCCACGGTGTTCTCGATGAGCGAAGTCAACCTGACCTGCGACGTGCTTGTGATCGGTTCCGGTTCCGCCGCGATGTCGGCGGCGCTCCGGGCGCGCAAGGGCGGTCTCGACGTGCTCGTCGTGGAAAAGACCGGTCTCCTCGGCGGCACCAGCGCCATGTCGGGCGCCGGCGTCTGGATCCCGGCCAACCATGTCGCGAAGGCGGCCGGTATTTCCGACAGCCGCGAGGAGGCGCTGACCTATCTGCGCGCCGCCTCTCCCGAGGGCTGGGCGAAGGACGAGGATGCGCTGTGGCAGTCCTTCTCGGAAGCCGCGCCGCGCGCGCTGGAATTCATCGAGCAGTCGACGCCGCTCGAATTCGCCCTCGTCAACGAGCCGGACCCGATTGCGGAAAAGCCGGGCGGCAAGATGAAGGGCCGCATGGTCTCGCCGAAGCCGCTGAGCCGCCGGCTGCTCGGCAAGTATACGCACAACATCCGCCGCTCGACGCTCGCGCACATCTTCACCTATCAGGAAATGGTCGATCTCGACCCCTATCACCATCCGGTGGCGGCGGGCCTCAAGGTCCTGCACAAGCTTGCCTGGCGCTTCCTCACCAACAGCGGCGGGCAGGGCACGGCGCTGATGACCGGGCTCATCCGCGGCGCGATGGATGCCGGGGTGCGCTTCCTTCTGAACGCCCGCGCGCTCGACCTGACGCAGGACGACACCGGCCGCGTCACCGGCGCGGTCGTCGAGCACGAGGGCGTCAGGAAGACGATCGCGGCCGGGCGCGGCGTGCTGCTCGCCACCGGCGGCTTCGAATGGAACAAGGCGCTGCGCGAGCGGCATTTTCCCGGCCCGATGGACCGCATCGGCAGCCCGCGCACCAACGAGGGCGACGGGCAGATCATGGCCGGGAAGATCGGCGCCAAGCTCGACCGGATGGACCAGGCGAACGTCTATCCCTGCATGCCGACCCGCTACGAAGGACAGTTGCACGGCCTGCCGATGACCTTCCAGGCCGAGCCGCATTCGATCGTCGTCGACCGCACGGCGAAACGCTTCGTCAGCGAAAACGACTTCAACATCGGTGAGGCGATGGACCGCCGCAACCCGGCGACCGGCGCGCCGCTGCACCTGCCGGTCTGGCTGGTCGGCGACAAACGCTTCCTCACCCGTTCGCTGCCCTTCCGCTGGTATGCGGCCTACGACCGCAAATGGATCGTGCGCGACGCGACGATCGAGGGACTGGCGCGGAAGATCGGCCTCGATCCGGCGGCGCTGCGCGCCACCGTCGACCGGTTCAACGGCTTCTGCGACAAGGGCCGCGACGAGGATTTCCGCCGCGGCGAGGGCGGCTGGGAGGACTACAAGGCGCATGGCGCCAAGAACAAGCTCGGCCGCATCGAAAAGGGACCCTTCGTGGCGCTGTCGCTCAACCGTTCCTTCCTCGGCACCAAGGGCGGCGCGCGCACCAACGAGCGCGGCCAGGTGCTGCGCGAGGACGGGAGCATCATCGCCGGCCTCTACGCCGCCGGCCTCGCCATGGCCAATCCGATCGGTACCCGCGCGCTCGGCGCCGGCACGACGCTCGGCCCCAACCTCACCTGGGGCTTCATCTCGGCCGAGACGATGCTGAAGCAGAACCAGTGATCGGGCCCCGGACCCTCCGCCGGTCGGTGGCGGGTCCGGTTTTCCCATGTCGGCGGATGCCGCGGGCTGGACATAGGCTCTCGGAACGCCATCGCGGGTGATCACCGGCCGGATATCCTCGCCGGCCTCCATGCGATCGACGATCGACAGGCACTCGGCCTCGAAATCCCGGATGGCCTGCGCCGCCAAGCGGCCGCGCAGCCTGTCATTGTGGCCAGGAAAGCGCCCTCAGGAAAACCGGTCCTTGATCCGGTGCCAGGGATGGATGTGACGCGCGACCTGCACGGCGACGGGATGCATCGGCACCAGCTTCAGGTCCGTCACCGGCAGCGGCATGTCGGCATCCTCAAGCTTGCCGGCGGCCCAGAGGCCGACCTTCTGGCCGAGCGTCAGCGAGAGCGCGACGCCGCGCCCGGAATAGATGCCGGCGAAGACGACGCCGGGGGCGAGGCGCATCAGCCGGGGTTTCCGGTCCGGCACGGCGCCGAACACACCTTCCCAGTATTCGTCGACCTTCGGCTCCGGCCCCAGCATCGGGAATGCGTCGGCGAGCATCTTCTGCGCCTTGGCGAGGCCGCGCGCCTTGGCATTGTGCCAGAGCGTGTGGGTGCCGCCGGTGACGATGCGGAAATCGCGGTCGTAATGGAAGGCGCGGATGTCACGCCGGGTGTCGGAGACGGCGGGGTTGTCGATCAGGATCTTGCTCCGCAATTCCGGCGGCACCGGCGCGGTCGCCGCCTGGAACACCTGCATCGGGATGATCGCCTGTTCAAGCTTCGGCCAGAATTTGCCGGTCAGCGCATTGGTGGCGAGCACGACCTGGTCGGCGCGCACCGAGCCTTGCGCCGTCTTCAGCCGCCAGCCCTTGCCATCGGGCTCGATCGCCTCGACGCGCGAATTCTCGTAGATGGCGACACCTTCGCCGGCGGCGGCGGCGGCGAAGCCGCAGACGGTGGCGTAAGGGTTGATGTGGCCGCTGTCCTTCGCCATCCAGCCACCGACATAGCGGCTGCCGATGCGGCGCGAGACCTCCGCCCCGTCAAACCATTCGACGTCATGGCCGAAGGCGCGCCACTCGTCATGGAATTTTCGCACGCGGGCGGCGGCCTGCTCGGAATGGGCCGGCTGGATCCAGCCGTTCCTGACCTGGTGCCCGTCGATCTGGTATTTCTCCATCAGGCCGAAGGCGGTGCCGGCGGCGGTCGAGACGAGGCCGTTATAGCGCTCGCCGATCGTCTTGCCATAGGCCGCCTCGATCTCCGAGGGCGAAGCCTTCGAATGATGCGAGATGACGAGGCCGTTGTTGCGGCCTGATGCTGCCGAGCCGATTTCGTTGCCCTCGAGCAGCACGACCTTCAGGCCGGTCGAGGCGGCGGCGATCGCCGTCGAGAGACCGGTGAAGCCGCCGCCGGCGACGACGATGTCGGCGGTGACGTCCTCCTTCAGCGCCGGATGGCCGGCGCCCGACGGCGCCGTCTTGCGCCAGAGATGCGGCGTCTTCCAGTCGATCTCAAACATGCAAGCTGTCTTCCGTGACATGGCCGAGATAGAGGTCGCCGAGCGCGCTGTGCGAGGCGATCTCCTGTGCGTTGCCCGCGAGCTTCACCCGGCCGGTGTTGAGCAGGTAGGCGTGGTCGCCGCATTCGAGCGCGAGCTGGACGTTCTGCTCGACGAGCAGGATGGCGATGCCTGTCTGAGACAGGTCGAGGATGATGCGGAAGATCTGGTGCACGATCTTCGGCGCAAGGCCGAGCGAGGGTTCGTCGAGCATTAGCAGCTTCGGCTCGGCCATCAGGGCGCGGGCGATCGCCAGCATCTGCTGCTGGCCGCCCGACATGCGGCTTGCCGAGGAATTGCGCCGTTCCTTGAGGATCGGGAAGAGCGTGAAGGCGTCCTCGCGCAGTGCCTCGAAGCTCTTCGTGCCCCGCCCGATATGGGCGGCGACAAGGTTCTCCTCGACCGAGAGCCGCTGGAAGATCTGCCGGCCTTCCGGGCAGTGGGCAAGCCCCTTGCGCACCACCGATTCGGGCCGTGCGCCGGTGATGTCCTCGCCGTCGAAGGTGATCGTGCCGGCGCTTGCCCGCGCCACGCCCGAGATCGAGTTCAGCAGCGTCGTCTTGCCGGCGCCGTTTGGCCCGAGGATGACGACGATCTCGTTCGGATGGACCGCGACGGAGACGTCATGAAGCACCCCGATGCGCCCGTAGCCCGAGCTTAAGCCGTCGATCCTCAGCAGCGGATTTGATCTCGTCGATGTCATTGGCTGTCCCCAGATAGGCGTGTTGGACGTCGGCGCTTGCCTGCACCTCGGCCGGCGTTCCCTGAAAGAGCAGCTTGCCGTGATGCATGACGACGATGCGGTCGCAGAGCGTCATCACCAGATCCATGTCGTGCTCGACGATGATCATGATCCGGTCCGGCGCCTTCAGCGCCGAAAGTTTTGCGGTCAGTTCCGCCGTCTCCAGATGGTTGAGGCCGGCGGCCGGCTCGTCGAGCAGCAGGACGCGCGGATCACGCACGAGAGCACGGGCGATTTCCAGCATGCGCTGGCGGCCGTAGGGCAGGTTGCCGGCATCCTCGTCGCGCCAGCCCTGAAGGTCGAAGAAGGCGAGCTTCTCCATGCAGATCCGCCGGCGCTCCTTGCTGCGCGCCCGCGCATAGGGCGGCCAGAGCACCTCCTTGACCGAGCGCCCGGCATCCTCGGGATAGAAGCAGACCTCGAGGTTCTCGAGCGCCGTCATCTGGTCGAAGAGGCGGATGTTCTGGTAGGTGCGGGCAATGCCGGAATTGGCGATCTCGTGCTTTTTCAGCCCGCTGACCTGTTTGCCGTCGAGCACGATCCTCCCCGCCGAGACCGTGTAGGACCCGGCGGTCATGTTGATCAGCGTCGACTTGCCGGCTCCGTTCGGGCCGATGATGCCGTGGATCAGCCCCGGCTCGAAGGTGACGGAGACGTCGTCGATGGCGACGTTGCTGCCATACTGCTTGCGAAGATGGTCGAAAACGAGGGTCATCGGCGGAACAGCGCTCCGAACAGTTTTTCCGGGCCGAAGCCGCGCGGCACGAGGCCGCCCGGGCGGATGATGATCAGCACGACCATCAGCAGGCCGAGGAAGAGGATGCGCCACTCGGCGAATTCGCGCAGCACCTCCGGCAGGATGATCAGGATGGTGGCGCCGGCGACGATGCCGAGGATGTTGCCGATGCCGCCGACGACGATCAGGAGAACGATCAGCACCGATTCCTGCAGGGTGAAGCTTTCGGGGCTGACGAAACGCTGCGAGGCGGCGAAGATGACGCCGGCGATCGAGCCGATCGTGGCGCTGGTGGCGAAGGCCGCGAGCTTGGCGTTGGTCGTGTTGATGCCGACGCCGCGCGCCGCGTCCTGGTCCTCGCGGATCGCCGCCCAGGCCTTGCCGAGGATCGACTTCTCCATCCGCCAGACGATGATGGCGGTCAGCACCACGGTGAAGACGAGCAGGAAGAAGATCTCGGAGGGCTTTGCGACCGGGATGCCGAGGATGTCGGCCCGGTCGAGCCGGGCGATGCCCTGCGGACCGTTGGTCAGCCAGTCCATATTGTTCATCACGATGCGGATGATCTCGCCGAAGCCGAGCGTGACGATGGCGAGATAGTCGCCCCGGAGCCTCAGCACCGGAAGCCCGAGCAGGATGCCGACGATCGCGCCCATGAAGGCGGCGATCGGCAGGATCAGGAGCAGCGGCAGGTGGATGTCGAACTGGCCGCTCGCCAGCAACCCGTAGGTATAGGCGCCGACCGCGTAGAAGGCGACGAAGCCGAGATCGAGGAGACCGGCATAGCCGATGACGATGTTGAGCCCGATGCCAAGCAGGATGTAGATCAGGAGGCCGTTGACGACGCGGATGTAGTAGTTCGGCAGGAAGGGGGTCGCGACGAGGAGCACGACCGCCGCGGCGATGATCAGGAATGCGGCCCAGCGCGGCAGGGGCGGGCGCGTGGCGGATGCGGCCATCAGAATTCCCTCTTGTAGACCATGCTTTCTTCCGAGACCGGCTCGCCGAGCAGGCCGGCGGGGCGGAAGAGCAGCACGAGGATGAGGATGGCGAAGGCGAGCACGTCGCGGTATTCGGTGCCGATGGCGCCGCCCGAGAGGATCGGCAGCAGCGCCGTGCCGCCGACCTCGACGAAGGCGAGGATGAAGGCGCCGAGCATCGCGCCGGGGATCGAGCCGATACCGCCGAGGATGGCGGCGGTGAAGGCCTTGAGGCCGACCACTGCGCCCATGCTCGGGGTCATGATGCCGTAATAGCTCGAATAGAGGATGCCGCCGGCGGCTCCGAGCACGGGCCCGAGGAAGAAGATCAGGCTGATCGAGGCATTGACGTTGATGCCGAGGAGCTGCGCCGTCGGCCGGCTTTCCGACACGGCGCGCACGACGATGCCGAGGCGCGAGCGGTTGACGAAGAGATGCAGGCCCCCCATCAGCAGGAAGGAGGCGACGAGGATGCCGATCTGCACCGAGGTCACCGTGCCGCCGAGGATCTCGTAGCGCTGGACGGGAAAGAAGCTCGGGAAGACGCGCGGCTGCGGCCCGGCGGCGATCTGCACGCCGGTGACCAGCGACAGCGACACGCCGAGCGAGCTCAGCATCGGGGCGAGCCGCGTCGAGCTGCGCAGCGGCTTGTAGGCCAGACGCTCGATGCCGACGCCGATCGCCCCGACGGCGAGCACCGCGCCGAAGAAGGCGACGGTGAGCGCGAAGGCGCCGGCCGCGCCGATGTCCGGCAGCATGAGGACGAGCAGGACGAAGGCGGCATAGGCGCCGAGCATGAACATTTCGCCATGGGCGAAATTGATCATGCGCAGCACGCCGTAGACCATGGTGTAGCCGAGCGCGATCAGCGCATAGATCGCGCCGATCGTCAGCGCGTTGAACGTCTGCTGGACGATGGTTCCTAGCATGGGGAGCCCCGCTTGATGTGCGACGACGGGGGAGGCTCGGGCGCGGCATGCCGGGCGGCGCCGGCCGCAGCCGACACTCTCGATCCGTCACATGCGACCGCGCGGGCCCGTTCGTCTCTGGCGCCGAAAACCTCGAAACGACCGGCTCTGGCCTTGCCGGCACTGCCCGAGGACGCACCGTCGATGATGCGACGGCGCGGCCTCGTTGGCAACGGCCCTGCCGGCCGGCCGGTGCGTTTACTTCTGGCCGATGAGGACGAAGTTCTTGCCTTCGACCTTGTAGAGGTAGGAGGGGGCAACCTTCAGCTCGCCGATCTCGTCGAATTCGAGCTCGCCGACGGCGGTCGAGACCTTCACGGCATGCAGCGCGTCGTTCATCTCCTCGCGCGACAGGCCCTTGGTCGTCTTCAGCACCTGTTCGAGGATCTGGCCCTGGGTGTAGCCGTAGATCGAGTAGGGGCCGGCCTCCTCGCCATACTTCTCCTTGTAGAGCTTGGCGAATTCGGCGATCGCCGGCGACGCGTCCATCGGCGGGACCTGGATGGCGACGAGCGTGCCCTGGATATTGGCCTCGCCGGCCTGGTCGATCAGCTCGGGCGTGTAGCCGCCGTCCGGAACCATCAGCGTCGCGGTGACGCCCTGCTCGTGCATCTGCTTGGCGAAGAGGGCGAGCTGCGGCATGACGGCGCCGAGATAGATCGCGTCGGGCTTCAGCGTCTTGATCTGGGCCAGCACGGCGGTGAAATCGACGTCGGTCGGCGCCACCGCGAAGGTGTTCAGCACCTTGCCGCCGCCTTCCTGGAAATTCTTGCCGAAGATCTCGGAGATGCCCTGGCCGAAGACCTGCTTGTCGTTGACGATGACGGCGGTCTTGGCGCCGAGCTCCTTCAGCGCGTATTCGGCCGGAAGCAGGGCGCCGGCGAGATCGTTGGCGACCGGGCGGACCATGAACTTGTAGCCCTGCTGCGTCAGCGCCGGGTTCGAGCCGAAGGTCATGTTCGGCAGCGAGCATTCCTCGTAGATCGGCAGGGTCGACTGGGCGACGCCGGAATTGAAGTTGACGACGGTGATGACGACGTCGTCGTCGTCGCAGAACTTCTGCGCGACGAGCGTGCCTTCGCGCGGGTCGGCCTTATCGTCCTGCTGGTTGTACTTGATCGTGACGCCGTTGACGCCGCCGGCCTCGTTCAGCTTGTCGACATAGAGCTTGAAGCCGTTGTGCCAGGTGGTGCCGAAGAAGGCCTGGGGGCCGGAGATGGGGCCGGCGATGCCGACGGTGATTTCCTCCGCCTGGACCTGCGAGGCGAGCATGGTGGTGCCCAGAAGGGCGGCAATCAGGTATTTCATCGTCATTCCCCTTATCTTGTTTCGCTCCGGCCCGTGCTGGCGAGGCGTCGTCATGGATGCGCGGCAAGCCGCCATCGGACCTGTCGGGAACCCGCTCCCTGCGACCGACGAGGGGCATCACACCAGACATCGGCGGCGACGTCAAGAAAAGTGTCGACATTAATGCATTCAAATTTGTAGATTGGCGCCGGGGTCAGCTTTCGCCGGCCTCGCGGCCGCGGCGGCGCCCTTCCGCATCGCCGACATAGACCTTCAGGAGGGCATCCTTGAGCGCGCGCTTGGTGGCCGAGACGGTCATGACGATGTGGGATTTCAACAGCTCCACCCCCTTGCCGGCATCGCGCGCGAGCGCGGCGTCGACGATGCGCGAATGGGCGGTCACCTGGTCCTGGTCGTGACTGACATGCTGGATCTGGATGCGGCGGATGAAGCGGATGCGGGCGTTGATCGTCGCCAGCTGGTTGCGGATCTCCGGATTGCCGGAGAGCTCGGCGATCAGCAGGTGAAACCCCTCGTCGAGCTGCAGGATCTCGTCCGGGTCGCGTTCGCGGTAGCGGATGCTCGCCGCCTGCCAGTAGGTGTTCAGCCTGTCGAGGTCCGCATCCGTCCCGCGCTCGCACATCAGCGTGAAGGCGGCGCATTCGATGATCGAGCGCAGTTCGTAGAGATCGAGCAGGTCGTCGATGTCGAGCGCGCGGAAGAAGAAGCCGCGGTTCGGCGTCAGCGCGACGAAGCCCTCGCTCGCCAGCCGGTTCAGCGCCTCGCGGATCGGCGTGCGCGACAGGCCGAGCGAGCGTGCGAGCTGCACCTCGTTGATCCTCTCGTCGGGCTTCAGCTGGAATTCGACCAGCTGCTTGCGGATGATCGCATAGGCCTTCTCGCTGCTGTCGGCGCTGCGGCGCGGGTCCTTGGCGGGTTTCGGCGCCTTGTCCGTCTTCGCGCTCGCGGCGGTCGCCGGCTTGCGCGCCGGCTTCGTCTTCTCGATCGTCATTCCACAAAACCTCGAAACGGCAGCATGCCGCCCGTCGCCGCGGGAGGCTCGGCGGGGCAGCGGAAAGGGAAACCATGATTATCGGAATTCTCGGCGTCGGTCATCTGGCGCATTCCATCCTTCGCAGGCTGATCGCCAGCGGCCATCCGCCCGCGGGCCTGCTTTTGTCCCCGCGCGGGCAGGCGGCCAGGCTGTCCGCTGAATACATGATCCCGCTGGCCGCAGACAACCATGCGCTGGTCGAAAGCTCGGACATCGTGCTGCTCGCCGTCCGGCCGGCCCATGCGGCGGGAGCCGTTGCCGGCCTGCCCTGGCGGGAGCGCCACCTGATCGTCTCGGCCTGCGCCGGCGTCCCGATCGCCGTTCTGGAGAAGGCCGCCCTTCGCGCGCGGGTGATGCGCATCATGCCGGTCACGGCCTGCGAGGTCGGCGCGAGCCCGACGACCGCGTTTCCCGACATCGCTGAAGCCCGCATCCTGCTCGATCCGCTCGGGCCGGTGATCCCGCTCAAGGCCGAAGCCGACTTCGAGATCGCCACCGTCAGCGCCGCGATCTACGGCTGGGCGCAGGAGCTGATCCGGCTTGCCGCCAACTGGCAGGCGGCCGAGGGGCTCGATCCCGAAACCGCGCGGCGCCTGGTGGCGCTGACCTTTTCCGGCGCCGGGCGGTTGATCGCCGAGAAGCCGGAGGGCATGGAACGGCTGCTCGAGGAACTGGTCACGCCGGGCGGCATCACCGAGCGGGGCCTTGACGTGTTGCGCGGGCGGGACGTGCCGCAGGCCTGGACGGAGGCCTGCGCCGCGGTCATCGACAAGCTGAAGGCGACGGCGGACTGACCGCCGCTGCCCTATGGGCGGATCGTCGTCGTGCGGCTGCTCAGCCGGCACCCTGCGCGTCCAGCACCTCGGCCGCCTCGACGATCGCCTCGGCATCGATGCCGAAATGGGCGTGGAGGTCGGCGACCGTGCCGGTCTGGCCGAAATGCTCGACGCCGAGCGAGACCGTCCTGTGGCCGCCGACGGCGCCGAGCCAGCCGAGTGTTGCCGGGTGGCCGTCGATGACCGTGACGATGCCCGCCGCGCGCGACAGGCCGGCAAGGAGCTGTTCGACATGGCTGATCGCCTGGCGGCTGCCGTGCCTGCGGGCCCGCTGCGCGGCGGTCCATCCCGCGTTCAGCCGGTCGGCGGAGGTGATCGCGAGTACTGCGACGTCGCCGTGACGGCCGGCGAGACGCCCGGCCGCGGCGAGCGCCGCCGGCGCCACGACGCCCTGATAGGCGACGACGACGCGGCTGCGCGGCGAGGGCGGACGCAGCCAGTAGGCGCCGTCGATGACGCCCTGGCGGAAGGCCGGGTCCTCGCGGCGCAGCGCCACCTGCTCGAGCGGGCGCGTCGTCAGCCGCAGATAGACCGAGCCGCCGGTCTGGTCGCGCAGCCAGGTGCGCGCGTCATGGGTTGCCGCACCGTCGCGCTGCATATAGTCGAAGGCCCAGTCGACGATGACCGAGAGCTCGTCGAGGAAGGCCGGTTCGAAGCTCGCGAGCCCGTCCTGGCTGATCCCGATCAGCGGCGAGCCGATCGACTGGTGCGCGCCGCCTTCCGGCGCCAGCGTCACCCCCGAGGGCGTGCCGACGATCATGAAGCGGGAATCCTGGTAGCAGGCGTAGTTCAGCGCATCGAGGCCGCGGGCGACGAAGGGATCGTAGACCGTGCCGACCGGCAGCAGCCGCTCGCCGAAGAGCGCATGGGAGAGGCCGGCGGCGCCGAGCAGCAGGAAGAGGTTCATCTCGGCGATGCCGAGCTCGATGTGCTGGCCGGCCGGGCCGAACTCCCATTTCTGCGCCGAGGGCACCCGCTCGTCGCGGAACGTGTCGGCGCGGCGGTCGCGCGAGAAGAGCCCGCGCCGGTTGACCCAGGGTCCGAGATTGGTCGAGACGGTGACATCGGGCGCCATGGTGACGATGCGCCCGGCGAGCGGATCGTCGCGCTGGGCGAGCCGGTCGAGGATCTTGCCGAAGCCCGCCTGGGTCGAAAGCTCGCGGTCGTCGAGGAAGACGGGTCCCGGAGCGGGAAGGGCAGGGGCGGTGAAGCGCCGCGTGCCGCGGGCGAAGAACGGCACCGTGGCGAGGAAATCGCGAAGCGCCCCAGGTTCGGGAACGGCGCAGAACGGCTCCCATTCCCGTCCCTCGGCGACGCCGATCCGGGCGCGGAACGTTTCCATCTGCGCCTTCGTCATCAGGCCGGCATGGTTGTCCTTGTGGCCGGCGAGCGGCGTGCCCCAGCCCTTCACCGTATAGGCGACGAAGACCGTCGGCCGGTCGTGGTCGACGCTCCGGAAGGCGTGGACGAGGGTTTCGAGGCAGTGGCCGCCGAGATGGCTCATCAGGTCGGAAAGTTCGTCGTCGCTGCGGGCGGAAAGAAGCGCGGCGACGCCGGGCTCGGCGCCGATCTCGTCCGTCAGTCGCCTGCGCCAGGCCGCGCCGCCCTGGAAAGTGAGCGCCGAATAGAGCGGGTTCGGGCAGGCGTCGATCCAGCGGCGCAGCGCCTCGCCGCCCGGCTCGCGGAAGGCCGCCTGCTGCAGCGCCCCGTATTTGACCACCTTCACGTCCCAGCCGAAGGCGGTGAAGATGCCCTCGATGCGCTGCCACAGCCCCTCGCGCACCACGCCGTCGAGGCTCTGGCGATTGTAGTCGATCACCCACCAGGTGTTGCGCAGGTCGTGCTTCCAGCCTTCCTGCAGGCACTCGTAGACATTGCCCTCGTCGAGCTCGGCATCGCCGACCAGCGCCACCATCCGGCCTGCCGGCCGGTCCTTCGACCAGGACTTGGCGGCGATGTAGTCCTGCACGATCGAGGCGAAGGCGGTGATCGCCACGCCGAGGCCGACGGAACCCGTGGAGAAGTCGACATCGTCGACGTCCTTGGTGCGGCTCGGATAGGACTGCGCGCCGCCGAAGCCGCGAAAGCGTTCGAGCTTGTCCTGCGTCTGGTTGCCCATCAGATACTGGATGGCGTGGAAGACGGGGGCCGCGTGCGGCTTGACCGCGACGCGGTCCTCCGGCCGCAGCACATGGAAATAGAGCGCCGTCAGGATCGAGACGAGCGAGGCGGAGGAGGCCTGGTGGCCGCCGACCTTCACATCGTCCTTCTCCCGGATGTGGTTGGCGTTGTGGATCATCCAGCAGGCGTGCCACAGCACCTGCCGCTCCAGGTCCCGCAGGCGCGCCAGCGCCTCGGGCGCCATCACCGGTTCCGTCATGCTCTCCTCCCTCGCTCCCGTTGCCCGGCGAGATTACGCCGGCAGAGGCGGAAAAGCTTGCCGGATATCTCCGGAGCCGGCGCGGTCGCCGGCAGGATCGACCGGATCCGGGCCGCATCCGGGTCAATCATTTCATCCGGCGCAGGTGCCCCGTCGGCAGCGCGGTCGTGTACTTCACCTGGTCGAGGGCGAAGCTGGAGCGGATGTTGGCGACGCCCGGAATCCGCGTCAGGCAATCGAGCATCAGTTCCTGGTAGCGGATCAGGTCCTCGATGACGACGCGCAGCAGGAAATCGGCCTCGCCGGTCATCAGGTAGCATTCCATCACCTCCGGCCGTCCGCGCACCGCCTTGATGAAGACGTCGAGCGAATCCCGGTCCTGCTTCGTGAGCGTCACGTGGACGAAGACATTGACGGCGAGGCCGAGCCTCAGCGGATCGACGAGCGCGACCGCGCCCCGGATCACCCCTTGCGCCCGCATCTCCGAGACGCGCCGCCAGCAGGGCGAGGCCGAGAGGCCGACGCGCTCGGCGAGTTCCGCATTGCTGATCTCGCTGTCCGCCTGGATCAGATCGAGGATGCGCAGGCTCGCCTCGTCCAGGAGTTCGGATGGATGCGGCACGTTTGACCTCCCTTGGGCAGCGATCCGGAAGACCTATCCCCGATGTTCCGGCCTTGGCAAGAACGGTTCCGGCTGCGGGCCGCAGTGGGGTGATGCTTCCGACCGGCCCGGCAGGGCGTCATCAGGGACGCACATGCTTGTAGACGGTGGTGCGCGACAGTCCCAGCCTCTTGGCCGTATGCGAGATGTTGCCGCCCGTCTGGCGGTGGACGGCGCGGATCTCCTGGCATTTCGCCCGGCTCAGGGGCCGCTCGCCGCACTCCGCGCAGCAGTCGCCCGCCGTCGCCTGCGAAGGGCGCGCGTCGAAACAGTCCTCGTCGAGGAAATCGCCGCGCCTCCGGATCAGCGCCCGCTGCAGCACGGTCTTCAGCTCGCGGATATTGCCCGGCCAGGGGCGGGCGGACAGGGCCGCGACCGCCGCGTCCGTCACCGGCGTTCCCGGCGCCAGGGTCTCGACCAGCGTCCGCACGATCGCCGGAAGGTCGGAGCGGGCGCCGAGCGGCGGAAGGCGCACGGTGAAGGCGTTCAGCCGGTAGAGGAGATCGGCGCGGAAGCCGCGCCCTGCCACCATCGCCTCGAGGTCGCGGTTCGTCGCCGAGACGATCTGCACGTCGACGCGCTCCGTCCTGCTGGCGCCGACGGAGCGGACCTCCATGCCGTCGAGGAAACGCAGCAGCGCGGTCTGCGCGGCAAGCGGAATGTCGGCGACCTCGTCGAGAAACAGCGTGCCGAGATGGGCGGCACGCGCGAGCCCCGGCGCGCCCTCGCTGCGGGCGTTGGTGAAGGCGCCGCGCTCGTGGCCGAACAGCTCGGCGATGAAGAGGTCCTCCGGCACGGCGCCGCAATTGACCGCGACGAAGGCGCCCTTGCGCCGGCTGAGGCGGTGGACGTGCCGCGCCATCAGCTCCTTGCCGGTGCCGGTCTCGCCGGTGACGAGCACCGGCATGGCGAGCGCCACCGCTTCGGCGAGGTCTTTCAGCGCCCCGCGCAGCGCCGGATCGTCCGAGACGAAATCGGGTGCCGCGTCCGACGGCATCGGCGGCGGGGCGGCCGCGGGTTTCGGGGAGGGCGCGCCCTGGCTTTGGCCGATCTGGCGGCAGATCATGAAGACGCCGCTGCCGGCCCGATCGCGGACGCGGATCACGCCGCCGCCCATCAGCCCGTCCATCGCCGCGCCGAAGCGGGCGTCGAACAGCGCGTCGAAGCGGGCGCCGAGGCGGGCGGGCAGGCCGGCGAGAAGCGCCTGCGCCGCCCGGTTGACCGAGGTGACTTCGCCGTCGACCGAGACCGAGAGCAGCCCGGCCGAGAGCGTGTCGAGATATTCGGCGCGCGGATGGAAGGCGAAGACGAAGCTCTGCGAGGAGTGCTGGAAGACGAGGCTGTTCTCGATCTGGGCGGCGGCCATGCGGACGAGGGCGTGGGTGTGTTCCTGGCGCGCCTCGAAGGCGCAGGAGGCGTCGAGCAGGCCGAGCACCGTGCCGTCCGCGCCGACGACCGGCGCCGCCATGCAGCTGAGGTGCCCGTGGCTGACGAAATAGTGCTCCCGCCCGTAGACGGCGACGGGGCGGCGCGCGGTGGCGACGAGGCCGAGCGCATTGGTGCCGCGCTCGTTCTCGTTCCACCGGCTGCCGGGAATGATCGCGCGGCCGGCGCCGCTGTCGGCGAAATGCTGGTCGCTGATCGTGTCGAGGACGACGCCGTCGGGATCGGCGAAGGCGATCATGAAATTGGAGCCGGCGATCTGCGCGTGCAGGAGCTGCATCTCGGCCATCGCCAGCCGGCGCACGGCGGCATGGGCCTCGCGCCGCCGCCGGACGTCGGAAAAGGGGATGACGCTTACCCCCGGCGCCGCACGCGGATCGAGCCCCGCGTCGCGGCAGCGCAGCCAGCTTTCCGCGACGATAGGCTGCAGCGCGCCGGCCGGAAAGCGGTCGCCCTTCTCGAGCGCCTGGCGGGCGCGGTCCATGCCGGACAGGTGCTGCATGTCTCCTCCTTCATGCAACGACCGCGTCAGGATACCAGCGGCTCCCGCGGCGCGGCAATAGACAGAAACTGGACAGTCCGCCCGTCCGATGCGTCCAGCGGCTGGACGGCGCGGCGGGCTCTGATCCGGTCAAGCTCATGACGTATCTTGATAATTTCGCCTGGCACGGCGGTTGCTGATCTTCCGTCGTCGCCGGCATCGATCCGGCCAGTGGAGGAGACAGCAAGCATGAAGGCGCAGGTTCTGAAACGGTATGACGACCATCTGAAGGCGGGCGACTGGGTGTCCTACGAGGATGTGCCGGATCCGAAGATCACCAAATCCACCGACGTCATCGTCCGCATCGGCGGCGCCGGTGTCTGCCGCACCGATCTTCACATCATCGAGGGCGTCTGGCGGCCGCACATGGACAAGGACGGCCAGTCGCTCCTGCCGCTGATCATGGGCCACGAGAATGCCGGCTGGGTCGAGGCGATCGGCAAGGAGGTCGAGGGCATCAAGGTCGGCGACCCCGTCATCGTCCATCCGAAGATCTCCGGCGGCACCTGCCTTGCCTGCCGGCGCGGCTTCGACATGCACGGGCCGGGCACCTTTCCCGGCCTCGACTGCAATGGCGGCTATGCCGAATATCTCTGCACCTCGGAGCGCAACATCGTGCCGCTGCCGAAGACGCTGACGCCGAAGGAGGTCGCGCCCTATGCCGATGCCGGGCTGACCGCGTATCGCGCCGTCAAGAAGGCGACGCGCCACCTGCTGCCCGGCGAAAGCTGCGTCGTCATCGGCGCCGGCGGGCTCGGCCATATCGGCATCCAGTGCCTGAAGGCGATGTGCGCCGCGGACGTCATCGTCGTCGATACGTCGGACGATTCGCTGGCGCTCGCCGGCAAGATCGGCGCCGACCGGCTGGTCAAGGCGGACGGCAACGAGGTCGAGGCGGTGCTGCAATTGACCGGCGGCCAGGGCGCCGAGGCCGTGATCGACTTCGTCGGCGAGAAGGGCACGACGACGAAGGGACTGGCGATGACGCGGCCGATGGGCAGCTACTACGTCGTCGGCTATGGCGAGGAGATCCGCGTGCCGACGGTCGACATGGTGATCACCGAGAAGAACATCATCGGCAATCTGGTCGGCACCTGGGCCGAACTCGTCGAACTGATGGCGCTTGCCGATCGCGGCCTCGTCAACCTCACCACGGTGGAGTACCGGCTGGCCGATGCCAACAAGGCGCTGCACGACCTCAACAGCGGCAAGATCCACGGGCGGGCCGTGCTTGTTCCGTAACCGGCTGCCGAGGGAGGGCGGCCGTCGCGACGGGCCGCCCTCCCTCGGCGCACGCCGTCGGGAAGGGAAGACATCGCTCTCCGTCCGGGTCCGGGCGGGGAGTGTCGTCATGAGCGGGCCGCGCGGCGGCAGGGAGGAGACCATGATGTGCAGGATGTTGGCGGCGGAGCGCCGGGAGCGTTTCATGAAGATCAATCGTTCGGTGCGCATCGCCGGGCACTCGACGAGCATCCGGCTGGAGCGGGCCTTCTGGGAGGTGCTCGAGGACATCGCCAGCCGCGAGGGCCTGTCGACGCCGAAGCTGATCGCGGCGCTCTACGACGAGGCGCTCGAGCAGCATGGCGGCATGCCGAACCTCGCCTCGCTGTTGAGGACGGTCTGCCTGCTTTATCGCGACGGCACGCCGCAGCAGCTTCGCCCCGGCTGAAACAGCCCTTCTGGTGCCCGTCCCGCCGGGAGTGGTGCTCCCGGCGGGACGACACCGTTTACGCTCAGCTCGCCCGTGCCTTGCCGGCGAGGCGGCCCGGATCGGCGCGGCCCTCGGCGATCCAGCGGGCGCCAAGCACCAGCGCGCCCATGCTGAAATCGCGGCCGTGCTCGGCCACCATCTCGCGGGAAAGCGCGGCGATCTTCTCGAAGAACAGGTCCTTGCTGGTGTCTTCGGGGGTAAGCTCTGTCTGCATGGTTTCCTCCTTTGATGTCATTTGAAGAGCTGGGCGGGAAAGGTCACGACGGCGAGCGTGCCGCCCTCGTCGCCGAGCGCGAGATGCCGGCCGTCCGCTGTCCAGGCGAGCGCCGTCACCGGCGCGCCGGCGGGGCGCACGATCAGGTCCTCGCGGCTGCCGAGGGGCGCGACGACGACCTGGCCGTTGGCGTAGCCGGCGGCGACGAGCCGGCCGGCCGGTTGCGCCGAAACCGCCGTGACCAGGGCAAGGCCGGCGCGGCCGGTCAGCAACGAGCCGTCGGCGCTGCTGGCGATCGGCGGCGGCTGCATCGACCAGGCCGCGATGCGGTACGCGCCGGCCGCGATGAACGCGCCCTCGCCGCCGAAGCAGAGATCGGCGACGGGGCCTGGAAAATCCTCGATCTGCACCGGTCGCCCGGCAATGGCGTCGACCAGGCAGAGGCCGTGGCGTTCGAGACCGGCGGCGAGCCAGCGTCCGTCGCCGCTCCAGGCAAGCGTCAGGACGGCGGCCGGCACCGGCAGGCGGAAGACGGACCTCATGGCGCTGCCGACAACGCGGATTTCCAGCCGCTCCCCGCCAGCGAGCGCCAGCCGCGTGCCGTCGGGCGAAAGCGCGATCCGGTCCGTGGCGGTTCCGGCAAGATCGAGCTCCACCCTCTCGCCGTCGCCGGAAAGCAGCGTCAGCCGGTCGCCCGCGACGAAGACGATCCGCTCCGTTTCCGCATTCCGCTCGAGCGCGGCGACGGCATGGTCCGCGACCTTCATCGCCTCACTCGTCTCTCCCGCGCGGCTGAGGCGCACGAGCCGGCCTTCGCCGGTGCCGCAGAGGAAGCCACCGCCGGCATCGGCGGCGATCGCGCTTCCGTCCTTGACGCGGGTGATGATCAGCGGCGCCGGCCTGCCTTCGCGCGGCTTCAGCCCGGTCTGCCCGCCCTCGGTGACGATTCGCGCCTCGGGCGGCTCGTTGTCGGCCATGCGGGCGAAGACGACGGTGCCGTCCTCGCCGCGGGCGGCGAGCAGCGTGTCGTCGACATTGAAGCGGATCTCCCGGACCGGCGACGGCCGTTTCCAGTGGCGCGCAAGCAGGTCGAACAGGGTGAGGTTGGGCGTCGTCTGCTGGTTCATGTCTGTCCTCCGTTCGAAACCGCGATCAGCCGGTCGACCTCGGCGATTGCGTCCTCGGCCGCGACCGTCTCCTGCAGGCAGTCGAGCTGGGCCGAGCGCAGCGCCGTTTCCTTTTCCAGAACCTCCTGCAATTCGCGCGCCAGTTCGCCATCGCCGGGCGCGGCGCCGAGCGCGATCTCGAGGCGCAGTACCTCCATCTCGATGCCGGAGGTTTCGCGGATCAGTCGCTGCATCCGGGCGGTCAGCGCGGCAACGCCCGCCGTCAGGGCGAGCCTGCGTTCGAGCAGGTGGACGACGGAGGCGGGCGCGGGCGGGGCGGGGAACAGGTCTTGACCGTTCATCGGGCTTGTGTCCTTCCTGAAGGGGAGTGCGCGGGAAAGCGCGCGAAAGCGACGGGAGGCATGCCATGTTCGACAGCTTCGGGCCCGCCTTCTTCGCCGCGCTCCACCGGGCAGCGCAGGACCGCCTCGACCCCGGCCATCCCTGCCTGGAGCGGCTCGCCGCCGCCGGAGCCGCCGATGATCCGGCCGCCACCCTCGCGGCGCAGGAGGCGCTCGCGGCGCTCGATCCGGCGGTCGCCGAGGCCGTGATGGCGCAGGCACACCGGCTGCTGCGCGAAAACCCCGCCGGCCTCCTCTCCGCCTGGCCCTCGGCCCCGACGCGCCACTGAAAGCGACGTTCCGGCCGTCATGGCCCGGCCCCACCATCCGGCGTTTTCCAGGCGTCGAGCAGGGTCGGCAGCGTTGGAATCTGGGTCCTGAACTGGCGCTCGGCCATCTCGACATGGCTGCGCAGCTGGTCCCAGACGTCGACCCGGATCATCGTGTCGCCCGTCAGCCGCTCCATCTCCTCGACGCGGAACTGCCGCGACAGCGCGACGCCGGAGAAGACGAAGTCGCGCAGCAGGATCGCATGGCGCTCGACAAAGGCATGGATCAGCGGATGCGTCTCCTCGGTGATGCCGTTCAGCGCCAGCTCGGCGAGGATGAAGGACTGGAAATGGCCCTGCATCAGCGACTGGCTCTCGCCGATGAAGCGCATGACGAAGACGAGGTCGCGCTGCATCAGCCGCGACAGCGCGGTCGTCACGTCCGCCGCGCCGCCGTCGGGAAGCGGCCTGTCTCCATGGGTGCCGGGCATGGGTCTTCCCTATTCTGTTGACGAAGTCGAGATTTACGAAGGTATCTTACAGAAATATTCGTGTCTACTTCTGTTTATCTCGCAGTTGCGAGATGTATAGATCTGTAAATCCTGAAGATACACCATTACATCTGTCCGTTACGAACGTAAAGAAATGTTACAGTTCGCCGGGCTGGCCGCGCGTCATTTGGTGGAAAACGGCGGAAATTGAAACTGGCACGCCCGTTGCATCGCTTGTGACACAAAGTCATCGCGCTCACAGCGACGCAAGAAGAACGAAGGGCAAGGGGAGCGGTAATGCGTCGTCCGGTCGAGGAGTCCGGGCACCCCTTCATCACCTTTGCCGAGATTTCACGAACGCTGCGGTGTTCGGGCGCGGATCTTTGCGTGCCCCTTGCCCAGCCGTTCCGACTCTCGCTCGCGGCGCCGCATGCGCCGTACCGGCCGGAACCCGAGGCGGTTCGCGGCATCCTTATCAAGTGGAGGCTGATGACCCATGTCGTCCTTGACGTTGAACAAGATTACCTCGCAGCGCGGCATCTCCGTCGGCGAGGCGACGAAGAAGATCTCCGACCTCGGTTGGAACCCGACCTATGTCCAGGAAGCGATGACGTTTCCGACGGACTACAAGATCACCAAGGCGCCGCGCGACCCGATGAAGCAGGTGCTGCGCTCCTATTTCCCGATGCAGGAGGAAAAGGACAACCGCGTCTACGGCGCGCTCGACGCGGCGCTGCGCGGCGACATGTTCCGCAATGTCGAGCCGCGCTGGGTCGAATGGATGAAGCTGTTCCTGGCGATAATCCCCTTCCCGGAAATCTCTGCCGCCCGCTCCATGGCGATGGTCGCCCGCATCGCGCCGGGCGAGGACCTCAGAACCGGCTTCACCATGCAGATGGTCGACGAGTTCCGCCATTCCACCATTCAGATGAACCTGAAGAAGTGGTACATGGAGAACTACATCGACCCGGCCGGCTTCGACATCACCGAGGAGGCCTTCGGCAAGTGCTACGCCACGACGATCGGCCGCCAGTTCGGCGAGGGCTTCATCACCGGTGACGTGATGACGTCCGCCTGCCTGTACCTCACCGTCGTCGCCGAGACCGCCTTCACCAACACGCTGTTCGTCGCCATGCCCTCGGAAGCCGCCCGCAACGGCGACTACGCGCTGCCGACCGTGTTCCTCTCGGTCCAGTCGGACGAGAGCCGGCACATCGGCAACGGCCACTCGCTCTTGATGGCGGCGCTGAAGGAGCCGGAAAACCACCTGCTGCTCGAACGCGACCTGCGCTACGCCTTCTGGCAGAACCACGCGATCGTCGATGCCGCCATCGGCACCTTCATCGAATACGGCACCACCAACCGCGACAAGAACAAGGAGTCCTACGCGGAGATGTGGCATCGCTGGATCTTCGAGGACTACTACCGCACCTACATGCTGCCGCTCGAGAAATACGGCATCAAGATCCACCACGACGACGTGCACGAGGCGTGGAACCGGATCACCAAGAAGCACTATGTCCACAAGGTGGCGCAGTTCTTCGCGGTCGGCTGGCCGGTCAACTTCTGGCGCATCGAGGCCCAGCGCGAGGCCGATTTCGACTGGTTCGAGGCGAAGTATCCGGGCTGGTACGCCCAGTTCGGCGAGTTCTGGAAGTGGTACGACAAGCTCAGCCGTCCGGGCGAGACCGTCATCACCTTCAACCAGGACACCGGCTACGTCTATCCGCATCGCTGCTGGAGCTGCCTCGTTCCCTGCCTCATCCGCGAGGACATGGTGGTCGACGAGATCGACGGGCAGCTGCACACCTTCGCCCACGAGCTCGACCGCTGGACGGCCGTCGAGGCCTTTGCCGACGAGTACCAGGGCCGGCCGACGCCGGCGATGGGCCGCTTCTCCGGCAAGCGCGAATGGGAGACCCTCTATCACGGCTGGGATCTCGCTGACGCGATCAAGGACCTGAACTTCGTCCGTTCCGACGGCAAGACGCTGGTGCCGCAGCCGCACCTGCGTTTCGACGCCAAGGACATGTGGACGCTCGACGACGTGCGCGGCCACACGCTGCTCTCGCCGCTGACGCTGCTGCGGGAGATGTCGCCGGCCGACCGGGAGAAGCACCTCGCCGAGTACCGCGCGGGCTTCCAGATCAAGCCCTGCAACTAAGGTCAGACGCGCGCGGAGGCCGGTTGCCGGCCTCCGCGACACCAGGGAAGAGGCCGCGGCCCTGACGAAGGGACGTGGACGGGATTGGGAGATTTCAAAACGATGGCTGAGGCTCAGAAAGTGCCGGTCGCCGCGCACACGGTCCGCCTGGAACCGGTCGGCGTCGAATTCGAGGTCGAGAACGGGGAGACGGTGCTGAACGCCGCGTTCCGCCAGGGCATCGCGCTGCCGCATGGCTGCAAGGAGGGGCAATGTTCCGCCTGCAAATGCGTGCTCCTCGACGGCGAGGTCGACATGCTCAAATATTCGACCTTCGCGCTCAACGACATGGAGAAGGATTCCGGTCATATCCTGCTCTGCCGGACGATCGCCTATTCCGACATGGAGGTCGAGCTTCTCAACTATGACGAGGAGGTGCTGTCGAAGTCGATCGCGGTGAAGACCTTCCAGGGACGCATCACCGGCATCGAGAAACTCACCCACGACATCCGGGGCATCGACATCGAACTCGGCTCCTCGATGAAGTTCTGGGCGGGGCAATATGTCGACATCACGGTCACCACGGAAAAAGGGGAGACGATTACACGCTCGTTCTCCATGGCAAATTCGCCGGGCGAAACCCAGAAACTCTCCTTCATCATCAAGAAATACCCCGAAGGAAAATTCTCCGGAGAGCTCGATGCCGGCGGAATCCGCATCGGCGCCGCCGTCACCGTCGTCGGGCCCTACGGAACCTGCTTCCGGCGCGAGGGACGAGAGGGACCGCTAGTGCTGGTCGGGGCGGGCTCCGGCATGTCGCCGGTCTGGTCGATCCTCAACGACCATCTCGAAAGCGGCGAGCAGCGTCCGGTCTATTTCTTCTACGGCGCCCGCACCGAGGCGGATCTGTTCCATCTCGACCGCATCGCGGCGCTGACGCACAGGCATCCGGAGGTCACCTTCATCCCCGTGCTCTCGCATGCGGGCGAGGAGAGCGGCTGGACGGGCGAGCGCGGCTTCGTGCACGAGCGGGTCGACGGCTGGCTGAAGGCGCTCGCCATCGACGGCGAGGGAGACGTCTATGCCTGCGGCCCGCCGCCGATGATCGACGCGCTGCAGCCGGTTCTGTTCATGAACGGTTTCGAGAGCGAACGCATCTTCTTCGACAAGTTCACCACCTCGTCCGGCGGCGGCACGCCGGGCCACTGACACATCCGTCCCCTCAAGGGACTCCACGAACATTCAGCGAGTTGCGGCGCGTCGGGAGAGAGGCGCCGGACGGAGCCGCGCGGCCTGCCGCCGGCATCACTGGAACGGGCAACAAGGGAGTGAGACCATGCCTGCACTATCGAGTTCGGTCGGCTCAGGCGCCGCCGGCGCGGCGATCTTCGCCGATTCCGACAGCCGGAAATACCGCTATTTCGAACCGCGCGGCCAGCGCGCCACCCATTACGAGGACGTCACCGTCGACGTCCAGCCGGATCCCGAACGCTACCTGATCCAGAACTGGATCATCTCGTTCGCCAACGGCAAGGGCGCCTATGTCAAGGACAACACGGCGGCGAAAAGCTCCAACTGGCACGCCTTCCGCGCACCCGACCAGGAGTGGGAGCGCACCCATTACCAGCGCCAGTCGAAGATCGAGACGATGGTGCAGAGCGTGATCGCCAACGCGCGGCGCGCCGGTGCGCCAAAAACCTTCGACAAGGTCTGGAGCAAGGTGCTGCAGGCCCATCTCGGCGCCTGGAAACACGCGGAATTCGGCCTCGGCACCTCGCTGATGCAGGCGCAGCGCTACGGCTACACCCAGATGATCAACAATGCGACGCTGACGAATTCGTCCTACAAGCTCCGCCTTTCCCAGGACATCACGCTCTATCTCGCCGAGATCGGCATGGACATTCAAGGCTGGGACGACGAGCTCGGCAAGAAGACCTGGCTCGAGGACGGCATCTGGCAGGGCACGCGCGAGGCGGTCGAGACCATCATGGGCACGACCGACTATCTCGAACAGTATTTCGCCATCAACCTCGTCTTCGAGCCGCTGGTCGGGGAACTGTTCCGCTCCGGCTTCCTGATGCAGGCGGCGGCGGCCAATCACGACTTCATCACGCCGCCGGTGATCTCCGCCGCCGAGGCCGACTACGAACGCAACCTCGCCAACACGATCGACCTCGCCTACCTGCTCGCCAACGACCATGCCTATGGCGACCACAACCGCGCGCTCTTCCAGGGCTGGATCAACAAGCATGCCGCGCTCGCCGACAAGGCGGCGCAGGGGCTTCAGCCGATCTGGTCGATGCCGCATTCGAAGCCCGTCGCCTTCACCGACGTCCGCGCCCAGTCCGAGGAGCGGATCGGCAGGATCCTCGGCGAACTCGGCCTCAAGCGCTAAACAACACAAGGAGAACTCACATGTCCGTGGTCGCCCGCGACAATTCGCACGACAACATCTTCAAGTCGATGAAGGACATCACCTTCGAGCAGACCATCTCGCACCAGTGTGGGGTGACGATGAACGACTCGGTCGAGGCCCGCGCCATCGCCGAGTTCATGAGCAAGAAGCCCGGCGTCGTCGTCACCTACCAGCCGGCGATGATCCGCATCGACGGCAACGGCAAGCTGATCTTCAAGATGGACGAGATCAGCGAATATCTCGGCCGCGAGATGACCGCCGAGATCTTCGAGGTCAACACCTCCACCCATTACGGCCGCATGGTCCGCATCGACGACAACGAGGTCATCCTATTCGGCGATATGGACGAGGTGTTCGAATACATCTGAGGGCGGGGGAAGGGCCGGCGCGTCCGCCAAAGGCCGCGCCGGCCGCAAGCGCATCATCGAAGAGGAGGAGAGAACCATGTACGTCACCCCCGAAGGCAAAGAGATCTTCATCGTCGACGGCCACACGCATTTCTGGGACGGCAGCCCGGAGAACCAGCGCAATATCCACGGCAAGCAGTTCGTCGAGTGTTTCTACGCCTATCACACGGCGCTGAGCCCGAAGGAGCAGCTCTGGGAGAAGGCGAAGTTCGAGAAATACAGCGCCGACGACCTCTATCGCGACCTGTTCATCGACGGTCCCGACGACGTCGCCATCGTCCAGTCGACCTATCTCAAGGACTTCTACAAGACCGGCTTCAACACGATCGAGCGCAATGCCGAAATGGCGCAGCGCTACCCGGAGCGGTTCATCATCAACGGTTCCTTCGATCCGCGCGATGGTGAGAAGGCGCTCGAATACATCCACTTCATGAAGGAGACCTACGACATCCAGGGCGTGAAGATGTACACGGCCGAGTGGAACGGAGCGTCCAAGGGCTGGCGCCTCAACGACCCGGACGCCTATCGCTGTTTCGAGCTCTGCGAGAAGCTCGGCATCAAGAATGTCCATGTCCACAAGGGCCCGACGATCATCCCGCTCAACAAGGACGCCTTCGACGTCCATGACGTCGACTATGCCGCGACCGATTTCCAGAACCTCAACTGGATCGTCGAGCATTGCGGCCTGCCGCGGCTCGACGACTTTTGCTGGGTCGCCGTGCAGGAGACCAATGTCTATGGCGGTCTGGCCGTCGCCCTGCCGTTCATCCATTCGCGGCCGCGCTATTTCGCCGAGGTCATCGCCGAGCTCCTGTTCTGGGTCGGGCCGGAGAAGATCCTGTTCGGCTCGGATTACGCGATCTGGACGCCGCGCTGGCTGGTGGAGAAATTCTGGGCCTTCGAGCTGCCGGAGGATATCAAGCAGGAGCGCGGTGTCGACCTGACGCCGGAGATCAAGGAAAAGATCCTCGGCCTCAACGCCGCGCGCCTTTACGACATCGACATCGAGGCGAAGAAGAAGGCGCTTGCCGGTTCGCCCTTCAGCATCGCCGCGGAGTGAGGCGATGGACAGCCTCGCCCTTGACGAACGCCGCCGGAGGGAACTCTGGCGGCAGCTTGCGACCGTCAACGATCCCGAGCTCGACGAAGCCGTCACCGAGATGGGCTTCATCGACCGGGCGGAGATCGACGGATCGGGTGCCGTCGCCGTCGATTTCCGCCTGCCGACCTACTGGTGTTCGCCGAACTTCGCCTTCCTGATGCTGGAAGACCTGAGGAATGCGCTTGCCGCCCTCTCCTGGCAACCTTCCTTCCGTATCACCCTGCACGACCACATGTTCGCCGAGGAAGTGAACAAGGGCATCGCCGAGGGCAGGGGCTTCTCCGAGATCTTCGGCGCGCTCGCCGAGAAGGCGGATCTGGAGGCGCTGCGGGAGAAATTCCGGCGCAAGGCCTTCCAGCGGCGGCAGGAGGCGGTGATCCTCGCCCTGCGCGCCGCCGGACTTTCCGATGAGGCGGTCGTCGGCCTGACGCTTGCCGGTCTTGATGCCGTGCGCGGCGTCGATGGCACCGTCGTCGCCCGCTACCGCGAGATCGTCCGTATCCGCTTTCCGCAGCGGACGCCGGAGGAGGCCGCGATCGTCGACCTCGACGGGGGCGCGGTCGATGCGGCGGGGCTCGTGGCCCATCTCGCCGATCTGCGCAGCGTCCGCATCAACATGGAGTTCAACGGCGCGCTCTGCCGGGGGCTGAAGGGCACGCGCTACAAGGAGGTCGACCGCGTCGACGGGGAGCCGACGCTCGTCGATTTCATCGCCGGCCGCGTGCCGGCGCAGGGGCGGCCGGCCGTGATCTGAAACGAGAAGGCCATGTCCCGACTGGCCAGCAATCAACAAGCCGCCCGTCAGGCGGAAGGAGGAACCATGCCCAAACTGATGTTGCACAATTCCGAGGCGCGCAAGGCGCTTGCCCGCGGCGTCGGCCGCCTCGCCGCCGCCGTCGAGCCGACGCTCGGACCCCGCGGCATGAACGCAATGATCGACCGTCCCATCGGTACACCGATGGTCACCCGCGACGGCGTCAGCATCGCCTCCGAGATCGAGCTTTCCGACCGCTTCGAGAACATGGGCGCGCAGGTGGTGCGCGAGGTCTCGATGCAGACGAACGAGATTGCCGGCGACGGCACGACGACGGCGATCGTGCTCGCCAACGCGCTGGTGCAGAAGGGCATCGAGGCGAACGAGCGCGGCGCCAAATCCGTCGATCTCTGCAAGGGGATCGACCTTGCCGTCGACGCGATTGTCACCGCTCTCAAGGCCAAGGCGAAGCCGGCCAAGGGCAACGGCGCGCTCGCCGCCGTCGCCACGATCGCCGCGACCGACCCGAAGCTCGGAGCGCTCGTCGCCGAGGCCTATGAGCGCGTCGGCACCGACGGCGTCATCACCACCGATTTCAGCGTGACGACGGAAACGACGCTCGACGTGGTCGAGGGCATGTCCTTCGACAGGGGCTACCTCTCCCATCACATGGTCACCGACCAGGAGAAGATGGAGGTGGTGCTGGAGCATCCTCTGATCCTGATGACGGACCTGAAGATCCGCGAGCCCTCCGCCCTCGACGGCGTCCGGGCGATCGCCGACAAGGCGGGGCGGCCGCTGCTGATCGTCGCCGAGGAAATGGCGCCGGAAGTGGTGGTGACGCTGCTCGGCCGCAGCGGCCCCGGCAAATACCTCGTCGTGCATCCGCCGGAATACGGCCACTGGCGCAAGGCGATGATGGAGGATCTGGCGATCGTCACCGGCGGGCGCGTGATCGCCCGCGATCTCGGCGGCCGCATCGAGGACGTGACGGCGGAGGATCTCGGCTCGGCCGAGCGGGTACGCACCTCGTCGACCCACACCTCCGTCATTCGCGGCGGCGGCGATCCGGCGGCGATTTCCGCCCGGCGCGCCCAGGTGCAGCGGCAATACGAGGCGGCGCCGCCGAATGTCGAGCAGGACAAGCTGCGCGAACGCCTCGCCAAGCTTTCGGGCGGGACCGCCGTCCTCTCCGCCGGCGGCGTGACCCCGGTCGAGCAGAAGCGCACGATCCAGCTGATCGAGGATTCGCTGCATGCCGTCAGGGCTGCTGCGGAAGAAGGGGTCGTCGCCGGCGGTGGTTCGGCGCTCGCCCAGGTCTCGCCCGTCCTCGACGACGTGCTGGCGGGCGTCAGCGGTGACGTCGCCGAGGGCGTGCGGCTGGTGAAATCGGTGCTGACCCGGCCGCTCTGGCGCATCGCCGTCAATGCCGGTGCCGATCCGGAGACGATCATCGCCGAGGTCACCCGCGTCAACAGCGGCCATGGCTACAACGCGGCGACCGGCACCTACCAGAACATGATCGATGCCGGCATCGTCGATCCGGTGCGCGTCACCTACACCGCGCTGCGCAATGCGGCCTCCGTCGCCAAGCTGATCCTGACGACGGAAACGCTGATCGGCGATCTCGCCGAGGACGAGGTCGATCCGACCGCCGGTCCGGCGCTCGGCGGGGGAGCGGAGCGGCTCGGCCGCGCCTGAGCGACGGTAAAAACGAAAGCCGGCGGATCCTCTCCGCCGGCTCACTGTTTTGGGACGAGGGCGCATAGGAGCGGTATTCCCGTCGTCCCGATGCTTCAGAGTATTCCGTCCACAGCCTATCGCCGTCTTTGTCGCGCGACCGCTTCCGGCTTCCGCGCAACACGCGGTTGACATCCCTTGTCGGACCCGCCGGCATTGTTGGCCGTCAGACGAAGCCGCGCCTTATGCCGAACTGGTCGAGCTTGCGGTAGAGCGTCGGCCGCGAGATGCCGAGGCGGCGCGCGGCGCGGCTGACATTGCCGTCTTCCGCCGCGAGCGCGCTCATCACCGCCTGGCGCTCGGCCTCCTCGACAGTCAGGATCGTGGCGCTGCCCTGCGCCTGAGCCGCGCCGGCGACCGCGAGCGGCATCGCCTGCGCCATGCGCAGGTCGGCGGGCAGGTCGTCGCGCCGGACGATGCCGTCGCGCGACAGGACATGCAGCCTCTCGACCAGATTGCGCAGTTCGCGCACATTGCCCGGCCAGCGATAGGCCGAGAGCGCATCCAGCGCTTCGCTGGTGAAATGCAGCGGCGCGCCGTTCTTGCGGGCGGCGAGCCTCGCGTTGAAATGCTCGACGAGCCGCAACCAGTCGCCGCCGCGCTCGCGCAGCGGCGGCACCTGGATCGACACGGTGCTGACGCGATAGAACAGGTCGCGCCGGAAGCGCCCCGCGGCCACCTCCTGGCGGAGGTCCCGGTTGGTCGAGGCGACGAGGCGGACGTCGACCGTGCGGCCCCGGCTGTCGCCGAGCCGGTGGACGATGCGCTCCTCAAGCACCCGCAGCAGGAAGGGCTGGATGTCGATCGGCATCTCGCCGATCTCGTCGAGGCTCAGCACGCCGCGATGGGCGCGCTCGAAGACGCCGGCCTTGCCCTCGCGCGACGCGCCGGTGAAGGCGCCCGGCACATGGCCGAACAGTTCGCTGCCGAAGAGTTCCTTGGTGACGGCGCCGCAGTTGAGCGCGACAAAGGGGCTGTCGGGCGCACCGCCGCCGGCATGGATCAGCCGGGCGAAAAGCTCCTTGCCGACGCCGGTCTCGCCTTCAATCAGAAGCGACGTGACCTCGCCGGTCGCCGCGATCCGGCAGGCGACGTCGACGGCCTCGCGCAGCGCGTCGCTCTCGCCGACTATGGCGGCCGAGGCCTCGCGCAGCCGGGAGGGAAGCGCTATGCCTGCCACCAGCACCCGCGCCATGTCGACCTTGGGGAAGACCAGCGCCGCGCCGCGCACATTGCCGTCGAGTTCCAGCGGGCGCACCAGGCAGGATTGCATCTCTTCGGGCAGTGTCCTGGCGATCGTGTCGAGGAAGCCGGAGTTCGAAAGCTCCGGCAACCGACAGTGGCGCGCGCCCTGCCGGATCGTCTCGCCGAAACGCGTCCCCTCCGCCATCGGCACGTTGTTGCTGTAGATCGCGCGCCCGTGCCGGTCGATGATCATCAGCCCGTCGGAGGCGCGGTAATTGCTCGCCGAGGCGATGAAGGCCTCAAGCAGCCGCGTGCGCTCGGCGTTCTGCGAGTCGGCGAGCGCGCGCTCGATCTCGCGCGCGGCCGCGGCGACGAGGGCGATGTTGTGCGGGCGGAAGATGTCGGGATGGCCGGACAGGTCGACGACGCCGATCACCTTGCCGTCGAACGGGTCGCGGATCGGCGCGCCGGCGCAGGTCCAGCTCTTGATGCCGGCGCAGAAATGTTCGGCGGCGTGGACGAAGACCGGCTCGCCGGTCCACAGCGCCGTGCCGATGCCGTTGGTGCCGACGACGTCCTCCGTCCACTTGCCGCCGATGCCGAGATGGATGTCCATGCCGCTGAAGATCGTCTTGCGGTCGCCGATCACGTCGATCAGCACGCCGTCGCTGTCGGCGAGCACGAACATGGCGCCGGTGCCTTCGAGCATCCGGCCGATGGCGGCGAACGGGCGCGTGGCGGCGGCGAGGAGTTCGGCATTGCCCCGCGCGATCGCCTCGACCGCGTCGCGGTCGGTCTCGAGCGGGGCCTCGTTGCGCTGGGCGTCGATGCCGCTCTCGGCGCAGCGGAACCAGGATTCGTTGATCGTCGAACGGACGGGAAGCGCGCAGGAGCGCGGACCCGTCCGTCCCTCGATCACGCTTTCCCAGGCGCGCATCGTGTTGATCTCATCGTAATCGGCATAAAGGGCGGTGGCGTCCGGAACGAACCGGCCGATCGGCGGGCTGCTGGCGGTGCTGTCCTGTTTCATCGGCAATCACATCCACGCTTCGAGGGAAGACGGCGAGGGCGAGGCGTGCCGGTTCCCGGCCGCCGGTCGACGCTCAGGATTGCCAGGGAATGTCGAGGCGCTGGCCGATGTCGGCGGCAAGCGCATCCGCGCCGTAGGCCGGGCCGATCATGACCCGGTCGAGGTCGTCGAGCATCGTCGCCGTCGCGGCGTCGAGCGGCGCGATATAGCCGTGGGCTGCGGTCGCGAGAACGAAGCTGCGCATCGCCCCGCTGTCGCGCAGGTCGCCGAGATGCAGCATCTGCCGCCCGCTCGAGATGTCGGCGACGATCACCCGGCCGTTCGGGGTGACGCGCACCTGCGGCGAGGGTTCCGGTGCTGCGGGAGGCGCGCCACCGACATGGATGACCAGCCCTTCGGCCTCGGGTTTCTGTTTCGGCTGCAGCGAGCGGGAATAGTGGCCGTCGCTCAGCAGATCGGCGAGCCGGTGGATCGTTCCCCGGTTCTGCCGGAGCATGTCCTTGAGATGCGCGTCCTCCCGACGCGGACCGTCGCGCTTCGAAATGATCTCGACCATGGAGTCCTCCCAGACGTCAGCGGCATGTTCGATGCATTTTGTCGTTTCGGGAACGGAGCGTAGCACATTTCCTCCGATGTACTATGCGTTCTGCGGGTCTCCCGATGCATTTGGATGCCGGATTTTCAAGGTGCCGGCCGCGTCCTGCGCGCGGTGGCGTTTGTCCTGTCATGATAGCGTCGTCACCGGCGAACGGGTGGTGCAGGAGGGCGGCGTTCGCGCGCGGCGCCGCGCGATTGACAGGCCGCCGGCGCCGCCCGACAGTACGGCGCATGTCATGCCGAAAGTGAAAGTCGAGTCCATGCGCCTGAAAGATCGTGTCGTCCTGGTCACCGGTGCCTCCCGCGGGATCGGTCTCGGGATCGTCGAACGCTTCGCCGAGGAGGGGGCGGTCGTCGTCGCGGCGAGCAGCCGGCCGGAGGGGTGCGCCTATCCCGCCGGGGTCGAGGCGATCCGCCTCGATGTCTCCAGCGAGGAGGACTGGCGGGACGCCGTCGGCACCGTTCTCTCGACCCACGGCCGCATCGACGCACTGGTCAACAATGCCGGCATCATCTCCTATGAGCCCCTCGACACGCTGAGCCTTGCCGAATGGAGCCGCATCGTCGCCGTCAACCAGACCGGCGTCTTCCTCGGCATGCGCGCGGTGGTCGAGCCGATGAAGAGGGCGGGGCGCGGCGCCATCGTCAACATCTCCTCGATCTGGGGCAATGCGTCCGTTTCCGGCGCGCACGCCTACCATGCAACCAAGGGCGCGGTGCGCAACATGACGAAGAACGCGGCGATCACCTATGCGCCGTTCGGCATCCGGGTGAATTCCGTCCATCCGGGCTTCATCGCCACGCCGCTGACCGATTCCCAGCCCGCCGATCTCAACCGCGTGGTCATCGAGGCGACACCGATGAAACGCGCCGGCACGCCGCGCGAGATCGCCCATGGCTGCCTGTTCCTCGTCAGCGACGAAAGCAGCTTCATGACCGGCTCCGAGCTCGTGATCGACGGTGGCTATCTCGCCCAGTAGGCGCAAGCCGCGCGGCGGCGGACATAAATTTATGCGCTTTTTGCCAATACGGCGCCCGAAAATGCTGTATCCTTCCTTCCACAAAAAGAACGGGCCGACCCCGGCAGGCTGGGGCCCGGCAGGCAGGGGAATGTCGAGGAATGAGATACGTCGTCGATAGCATCGGCGGCCGTTCGGGCGGGGATGCCTGGCAGGCCGCGGTCACCGAAACCTACTTTCCGCTCGATACGGATTATCGCAGCCGGCGTGAATTCTCGGGTGTGCTCGAAACCTGGAATCTCGGCCTGATCGGCGTGTCGAAGATGCGCTGCGGCGGGGTCAGCTACCGCAGGCATCGCCGCCACTTCCTGAACGAGCGGGATGCGAGCCTGCTGATCACCGTGCCGGAGACGAGCGAGGTGCATTTCTCGCAAGGGTCGCGCACCGTCGCCTGCGCGCCGGGCGGTTTCATCGTCGAGCGCGGCGATGCCCCTTACGAATTCTGGCACGGCCGGCCGAACGCGCTCTGGGTGTTGAAGGTGCCGTCGGCAAGCGTGCGCTCGCGCATCGGCGCGACCGAGCGGCTGAGCGCGCTGAGTTTCGACGCGACGCGCGGGGTCGCCGCCCTCTTCCTCGACACGGTGCGCACCACGATCGGCCATATCGACGAGATCGACGCGGCGGCGCGCGAGATGATGGGCCGGCACATCCTCGACATGCTCTGCCTCTCGATCGTCAGCGACGAGCGGGTGCTGAACAGCAGCGTCTCTTCCATCCGCGCCGGGCACCTGCACCGCGCCGAGCAGTATATCCGCGACAATCTGAAGGACCCGGCGCTCGGCCCCCAGGCGGTGGCGGAGGCCTGCGGCATCTCGTTGCGCTACCTGCAGGGCCTGTTCCAGGACAGCGACGCCTCGATCGTCGGCTTCATCCGCGACAGCCGCCTCGACCACTGCGCCGAGGAACTGATGTCGGCGACGAACACCGCGACGATCGCCGAGATCGCCTATCGCTGGGGCTTTGCCGACCAGTCGCAGTTCTCCAAGCATTACCGGGCGCGCTTCGGCCGCTCGCCGAGCGACACGCGCCGGGAGGCCGTGGCGCGGGCGGGCAGCCGGCACTAGGGTTGTCGGGGATGGGGTGGACCCCGGTTATCCCGAAACGACAAACGACAGCAAAAGAGCCGCGGGTCTGTCTGGTTCAGAATGAACCTGACAGACTCCAGCCATAGGTTTCATCGATGTCACGACGCTGACGCCGCCTCCCGGAGACGCGGCGGTCGGGCAGCCGTGTCCGCAACACCCAGCCTGCAAAGGACCGAACATGACGAAGACGAGAGTGGCCGTGGATGTCGGAGGCACCTTCACCGATATCTGCATCATGGACGAGGAAACGGGTGCGATCCGCATCGAGAAGACGGCCTCGACGCCGCACGACCCGATGCAGGCGATCCTCAACGGCATCGAGCAGGGCGGCATCGATCTTTCAGAGGTGACGATGTTCTCCCACGGCACCACGGTCGCCACCAACGCGCTGATCACCCGCCGCCTGCCGCGCACCGCCATGGTCTGCACCGAGGGGTTCCGCGATGTCGTGGAAATCCGCCGGGCGAACAAGGAAGACCTCTGGGACACCTACAAGGATGTCGCCAAGCCCTATATCCCGCGCCGCGACCGGCTGACGGTCGGCGAGCGTGTCGATGCGACGGGCGCGGTGCTGGAGGCGCTGAACGAGGAGGAGGCCCGCCGCGTCGCCGCCGTGTTGAAGAAGCGCGAGGTCAAGTCGATCGCCGTCTGCTTCATGAATGCCTATGTCAACGGTGCGAACGAGCGGCGCATGCGCGATATCCTGAAGGAGGTCATGCCGGACGTGCCGGTGTCGATCTCCTCGGAGGTCATGCCTGAGATCTTCGAGCATGAGCGTTTCTCCACCACGATGGCCAACACGGTCTGCGCTCCCGTCGTCGTCGACTATGTCTCGCGGCTTGGCGACGCGCTGGCTGCGGGCGGCTACACGCGCGACCTGCTTCTCCTTCATTCCGGCGGCGGCGTGATGACGCCCGGCAGCGTGCGCGATTTCTCCGCCCGCCTCGCCGGCTCGGGCATCGCCGCCGGTGCGATCGCCAGCCGCTTCATCGGCAATCTCTGCGGCTTCCCCAATTCGATCGGCTTCGACATGGGCGGCACCTCGACCGACGTGTCGCTCGCCTGGAACGGCGAGCCGCGCATCACCAAGGACTGGTACATCGAGTATGGCTATCCGATCCGGTTCCCCTCGATCGAGGTACTGACGATCGGCGCCGGCGGCGGCTCGCTCGCCTGGCGCGACGAGGGCGGTTCGCTGCGCAACGGCCCGCAATCGGCCGGCGCCTATCCGGGTCCCGCCTGCTACAAGAACGGCAACGGGACGGCGACCAACACCGACGCCAATGTCGTGCTCGGCCGGCTCGGCACCAGCCTTGCCGGCGGCAAGATCACGCTCGACCCGGCGCTTGCCGAGACGGCGGTGAGGACCACGGTCGCGGAACCCTTCGGCATGGAGCTGCACCAGGCGGCGGAGGCGATCGTCGCCGTCGCCAATGCCAACATGGCGAATGCCGTGCGGCTGCTCTCCATCAGTCGCGGCTATGACCCGCGCGATTTCGCCCTCGTCGCCTTCGGCGGCGCCGGCGCGCTGCATGGTGCTGCTGTGGCAAAGGAACTGGCGATTCCGACCGTGATCGTCCCGCCCAATCCCGGCGTGACGTCTGCGCTGGGTTGCCTGCTCGTCGACATCCAGCACGATTTCTCCGACAGTTTCATGGCGGATGCGTCCTCCGTGGCACCCGAGGAGATGGAGGCGGCGTTTGCCCGCATGGAGGCGCACGCCGTCGAGCGGCTGGCGCATGAGGGCGTCGCCGAGAAGGACATGGCGCTGCAACGTTCCGTCGAGATGATGTATCAGGGCCAGTGGCGCTCGCTGTCCGTGGCCGCGCCCGCCCGCATCGTCAGCGTCGCCGACCTGATCGAGGCCTTCCACGCCGAGCACCAGCGCGAGTTCAACTTCCGCCGCGACGAGGCGCCGGTCTCCGTCTTCCGCGTCGCCGTCAAGGCGCTCGGCATCGTGCCCAAGGCGGATCTGCCGAAATATGACGAGGTCGCCCATGCCCCGGAGCCCGTCGGCCGCCGGGCGGTCTGGTTCGACGGCGTGTCCCACGACGCAGCGATCTACGAGCGCGAAAAACTCTCCGCCGGCGCGGCCTTTTCCGGTCCGGCGATCGTCGAGCAGTTCGACAGCACCACCGTGGTGCCGCCCGGCATGGGCGCGAAGGTCGACGCCTTCCTCAACATCCTGATCACGACGACGAAGGGCTGAGCCATGAACACCTTCCCGCAGACGGAACAGAGCCTCGATCCCGTCACCTTCGAGGTGCTGAAGAATTCCTTCATCACCGCCGTCGACCAGATGGCCGAGCAGATGCTGCGCACCTGCTATTCCTTCGTCATCTACAACCGCGACTTCTCCAACGCGCTGCACGATGCCGACGGCAATTCGGTGGCGCAGGGCAATTACGACATCGCCGTCCATGTCGGCACGCTGCACAACACCTGCAAGGAGGTGATCCGCGTGTTCGAGGGCGAGATGGCGCCGGGCGACGTCTACGCCATCAACGACCCTTACGCCGGCGGCACCCATTTCAGCGACGTGCGCCTCGTCCGGCCGATCTTCGACGAGGACAAGCTGATCGGTTTCTCGCAGTCGAACGGCCACTGGTCGGATCTCGGCGGCTCGGTGCCCGGTTCCTTCGACGTCTCGGCCCGCGACATGTTCCGCGAGGGCATGCGCATCACCCCGGTCCGCCTCTTCCGCGGCGGCACCTTCTGCTCGGACGTCGCCAACCTGATCGCCGCCCAGACCCGCGATCCGGCCTCGATCATCGGCGACATCCATTCGCAGGCCCAGGCGACCCAGGTCGCCGAGCGCGAACTTCTCCGGCTCGTGCGCAAATATGGCCGCCAGCAGGTGACGCAGGGCATGCAGGAGGTGCAGGACTATGTCGAGCGCGCCGTGCGTCGTCGCGTCGCCGAACTGCCGGACGGCACCTGGGAGACGGTCGACTATATCGACCGCGATCCCGCGACCGGCGAGGGCATGATCCCGATCCGCATCAAGATGACGATCAAGGGCGACCAGATCCACTATGATTTCACCGGCAGCCATTCGACCATCGCCTCGATGTACAATTCGGCGCCCGGCGCCACCTTCTCGGCTGTCGTCGCCGGCACCAAGACCTTCTTCCCCGACCTGCCGCTCAATTCCGGCTTCTACCGGATGATCTCGGTGACGGCGCCGAAGAACAGCGTCGTCAGCGCCGAATGGCCGGTCGCCGTCACCGGCTTCCTCATGCCCTTCGAGAAGATCATGAACGCGATCTTCGAGATGTGGTCGAAGATCATGCCGGAGCGGGCGATCGCCTGCGCCTTCAACCTCGAATACCTGCTCGCCGGCGGCCGCGACGCCCGCAAGCCGGAAAAGCCGATCTTCATGTTCTACGAATGGCTGCCGGGCGGCTGGGGCGGGCGCAACGGCAAGGACGGCGCCGACGTCACCACCGCCTGCTTCGGCACCGGGCTGATGTCGCAGCCGAACGAGGGCAACGAGCGCGTCAACCCGACCCGCACCACCGAATTCCAGATCCTGCGCGACTCGGCCGGTCCCGGCAAATGGCGCGGCGGCGTCGGCCTGCAGAAGACCTCGGTGCTGCTGGAAGCGGAAAGCGCCGTCATGTCCTATATATGCGACCGCGAGCGCGCCGTCGTCTGGGGCGTCGACGGCGGCCTTCCCTCGATGCCGCACGGGCTGACCATCCGCCGCGCCGGCGACGAGAACGCCAAGTGGCTCGGCTCGGTCTTCTCCGACTATCCGGTCTTCTCCGGCGACGAGTTCGCCCGGCCGACCGCCGGCGGCGGCGGCTTCGGCGATCCCTTGGAGCGCGATCCGGAAAAGGTGAAGGAGGACGTCATCGACGACTACGTCTCGATCGCGCGGGCGAAGGCGGATTACGGCGTGGTCATCCGCGAGATCGACGCCGACCTTTGCGCCTACGAGGTGGACTTGGCGGCGACCGAAGCGGCCCGCGCCGAGATCCGCGCCGGGCGCAGGGACTGGGCGCGTACCGATCCGGAGATCGTCTCGCAAAAATACCGGGCCGGGGAGATCGATGCGCTCGACGCGGTGCGCCGCTATGCCGTCATCCTCGACTGGGAGACGGGCGCCGTGCTGCCGAAGACGACCGCGCAGTTCCGAGAAAGCTTCGAAGCGCGCTCCGTCGCCCATTGGGGCTGAGACATCGCCAGCGCGGCGGATTTCAGGTTCGCCGCGCCGCTTTTTCATGCGACGATGCTGCATCGCATCAATCGCGACTGCATTGCGAAGGGAGCCCCCGGCGATGATCCTTGACGAAAAGCGCATGCTTCTGTCGCCCGCGACGCTCGGCGAGGCGCTCGCCGCGCGTCGGCAGGGCGCGCAGGTGCTCGCCGGCGCGACCTGGCTGATGCGCGATCCGCGCCGGAGCGTTCCGCTCCCGGCGTCTCTCGTGTCGCTGCACCGGATCGCGGACCTTTCCGCCGTCGAGATCGGCGCCGACCATGTGACGATCGGCGCCGGCGTGACGCATGAGGCGCTGGCCCGGGCGCTCGGTGGCGTGCCGGAATTCGCCGCCGTCACCGACGCCGCGCGTGGCGCGGCCAATCCGGCGATCCGGCGCGTGGCGACCGTCGGCGGCAATCTCTGCACGCCGGATTTTGCCGCCGCCGACCTCGTGCCCGCCTTTCTCGCCTGCGGGGCTTCCGTGGAGGTGGAAACGGCGCAGGGCACCCTCGTCCTGCCGATGCCGGACTTTCTCGCGCGTCGCCGCGCCTTGCTTGTCGATGCCCTCGTGACCCGCATCCGCTGTCCGCGCGACATCATGGCGAGCGCACACCGGCGGCTGCCGCTGCGCCGGGCCGGCGACTATCCCGTCGCCATCGTCTCGGTCGCACGCGACGGGGACGGCCGCCTGCGCATCGCCGTCGGTTCGGTCGAGCCGGAGGCGCGGCGCTGGACGGCGCTGGAGGCGGCAATCGCCGCCGAGGCCGGGCCGGGATGGCAGGAGCCGCAGCGCGTCGCGGCGCTCGCGGCCGAACACAATGATTTCGAGGGCCGCGACGGCATCGAGGCCGACGGCTGGTATCGCCGGCAGGTGCTGCCGGCGCTTCTCGGCCGCGCGCTGGCCGGGCTTTCCGCGAAAGGGGATCCTGCGGCATGACGGTGACCTTCACGCTCAATGGCGGCACCTGCCGCTTCCATGGCGATCCGATGACGCCGCTGGTCGATCTGCTGCGCAACGAGCGCTACCTGACCGGCACCAAGGCCGTCTGCCGCGAGGGCTTTTGCGGCGCCTGCACCGTCGAGGTGGACGGGGCGGCGGTGATGTCCTGCCTGAAGCCGGTCGGGCTCCTTGCCGGTTCCTCGGTGACGACGATCGAGGCGCTGGCGACCGGCGAGGCGGCGATGCATCCGCTGCAGGCCGCCTTCGCCGAGGCCGACGTCGTCCAGTGCGGCATGTGCTTTCCCGGCATGGTGATGAGCCTCTCCGCCTTCCTGCGCGACACTCCGGCTCCGGACCGGGAGGCGGTAAAGGCGGCGATGGTCGGCAATATCTGTCGCTGCACCGGCTATGAACGCATCGTCGATGCCGTCATGGCCTTCGTCGCGCGCGGGCAGGAGGGGGCGACCCATGGCTGATCCATCCGCGACCGTGATGGACCTCCCCCGGCGCGATGCGCGCGACAAGCTGCGCGGCCGGACGAAATACACCAACGACCGCCGCCGGCCGGACATGCTCCATGCCGTGCTGTTGCGGTCGACGATCCCCTGCGGTCGCATCCTGCGTCTCGATGTCTCCGCCGCGCTCGCCTGTCCTGGTGTGCGGGCGGTCGCGACCGGGGCGGATGCGCCCGGCCTCTACGGCATCGGCATCGCCGACCATCCGCTCTTCGCCATCGACGCGATCCGCTACCATGGCGAGCCGATCGCCGCGATTGCCGCCGACAGCGAGGCGGAAGCGCACGCGGCGCTGGCCGCGATCATGCTGGAGGTGGAAGAACTCGCGCCGCTCTACACGATGGCGGACGCGCTTTCGCCCGATGCGCGCCTCGTTCATGCCGACTGGAAGAGCTACGAGGTGCTGACGGAGGGCGGCGCGCGGGCCGGCAACATCGCCTGGGAGGCGAAATCGGTGCGCGGCGACGTCGACGCCGCCTTCGCCCGGCCGGATGTCACCATCGTCGAATCGCGGCTCGAGGTCGGCCGCCAGAGCCATGTCCCCTTCGAGCCGCGCGTGGCGATCGGTTCCTGGGAAGACGGCCGCGCCCATATCCAGACCTCGACGCAGGTGCCCTGGACCGTGCGCGGCGTCACCGGGCGGGTGATGCAGCTCCCGCCGGGCCGCGTGCGCGTCACCGTGCCACCGGTCGGCGGCGGCTTCGGCCTGAAGTTCGATGCGACCATCGAGCCGATCACGGCGCTGCTCGCCAAGATCGCCGGCCGGCCGGTGATCCTCGAAAACAGCCGGCAGGAGGAGATGGCGACCTGCCTCTGCCGCGAGAATGCCGAGATCGTCATCCGCTCCGCCGTCACCGCCGAGGGCGAGATCGCCGGGCGCGAGGCGGTGGTGCTGATGGATTGCGGCGCCTATGGCGGCGAGCAGGTGTTCCTGACGACGATGACCGCCCACACGCTCGGCGGCAATTACAAGGTCGGCGCGATCCGCCTCGTCAGCCGCGCCGTCTATACCAACACCCCGCCGAACGGGGCGTTTCGCGCCTGCAACGGCGTCTACAACACCTTTGCGCTGGAACGGCATACGGACGAGATCTGCGCGGCGCTCAGGTTCGACCCGGTCGACTTCCGCAAGAGGAACGTGCTGGGCGACGGCGACCTCGGCGCCACCGGCCAGGTCTTCGAAGCCGACGTGCTCGGGCCCATGCTGGAGCGGATGGACGTGCTGCGCGCGACGACCGGCACGGCCGAGGCACAGGCGGATGGCCGACTCTACGGCCGGGCGACGACGGTCGGCACCTGGTTCGTCTTCGTCGGCCCGTCGGCTGCCACCGTCAACCTCAATGCCGACGGCAGCGCGACGCTGGTCACCTCCGGTGTGGAGATCGGTTCGGGCACGATGATGCAGGCGCTGCCGCAGATCGTCGCCGGCGAACTCGGGCTCCATCCCGACCGCGTCATCGTGCGCGAGGCGGATACGGATGCGGCGGGTCTCGACGTCGGCGTCGGCGGCGGGCGCACCACGGTGTCGATCGGCGCCGCGAGCGTTGCCGCCTGCGGCGAGGTGAAGGAGAAGCTGCTGAAGGCGGCGGGTGAGATGCTTCAGACGGCACCGACCGCCCTCGTCCTGCGCGAGGGCCGGGTCGAGATCGCCGGGCGGCCGGGCTCGGGCGTCGCCATTCCCGCGATCGTCGCCCAGGCGCAGGCGACCACGGGGCCGATCAGCGGCACCGGCAGCTTCACCGCGAAGAACGTGCCGGCCATGGCAGGCTGCGCCATGGGCCATTTCCTCGATGCGCTCGATATTCCGGTCTTCGTCGTGCACGAGGCGGAAGTGGCGGTCGATCCGGACACCGGCCATGTCGAGGTGCTCGCCTACCGCGTCGTGCAGGATGTCGGCCGCGCGCTCAACCGCCGCGCCATTCTCGGCCAGATCCAGGGCGGCGTGGTGCAGGGGCTCGGCTATGCGCTGCACGAGGAGGTGACGATCGCGAAGGACGGACGCATCGCCGAGGACGGGTTCGAGACCTATCGCGTGCCGCTCGCCGGGGATGTCGTCCCGGTCGTCGCCGATCTCTACGAGGGCGCCCCCTCGATCGGGCCGCTCGGCACCAAGGGCGCGGGGGAGGTGCCGATCCTCGCCGTCGGCGCCGCGATCGGTTGCGCTGTCGCCAACGCCATCGGCAAGCCTGTCGCCCGCCTGCCGCTGACACCGCCACGCGTGCTGCGGTTGCTGCACGACCGCGAACCGGCGGTCTCCCACCGGCATATCGCGCCGGACTGGTCGGACAATACGCTCGGCTGAGGACGTGGGCCGTGGGACATCCTTCGGCGACGAGGGTGTCGCCTGTGGCAGACGGGCTGATCGGCCGGGGCAACGCGTCCCCCGGTGCCCATCGGTTTTCCGGCGCCCGTGTGGTGCCGGAATCCGGACGGTCGCATGCGGTGCCGGTCTGGCGGCGCTTCCGCCGCGGCCGGCGGGAGGGGGCAGGGCCGCTTCGGATGCGGCGGCAGCGCGGGTTTTCCGGGCTCGGCACCGCCTTGGGCCATCCCGCTCCCTTTGATAGCGCAACGCTCCGGGGCGACAGCGCCCTCCACCCGCCGATTGCGCAAGCTCCGCCGAGGGCTGGATCGCGCCCCCTTCAGCTCGGCTGGCCGCGATGGACGAAGTCCGGCGCGGGGGCTGCGGCCTCCGCCGCAAGGATCGCGTCGACCAGGCCGCGCGTCGGCGCATGGCGGCAGACCGGGTCGGTCGCGGCCGGATCGGCGGCGAGCGCCATCGCCTGGCAGCGGCAGCCGCCATGGTCGTGCTCCCGCCGCGCGCAGCTCCGGCAGGGCTCCTGCATCCAGCCATGGCCGCGAAAGGCATTGAAGGCCGTACCGTTGCGCCAGATCTCGGAAAGGCCGCGTTCCGTCACCCGGTCGAAGACGAGGCCCGGGATGGTCGCGGCGGCATGGCAGGGCAGCACGGTTCCGTCCGGCGCCACGTTCAGCCCCGTCGAACCCCAGCCGCCCATGCAGGCCTTCGGGTAATCGGCGTAGTAGTCGGGCGGCACGAAGTCGATCATCATCTGGCCCGCATAGGCCTCCCGCGCCCCGGCGATCACCGCCTTGGCCTCCTCCACCTGCCCGCGCGACGGCATAAGGGCCGCGCGGTTTTGCAGCGCCCAGCCGTAGAACTGGACGCAGGCGACCTCGACGCGGCGCGCGCCGAGATCGGCGGCGAAGGCGATCGTCGCCTTGAGATCGTCGAGCGTGTGGCGGTGCATGACGGCATTGACCGTCAGCGGCAGTCCGCGTGCCTGCACCTCGGCGGCGAAGGCGCGCTTGCGCGCGAAGCCGCCGCGATAGGCGCCGATCCAGTCGGCTTTTTCCGCGGTGATCGCCTGCAGCGACAGTTGCACATGGTCGAGGCCGGCCGCCTCCAGCGCGTCGAGGCGCGCCGGCGTCAGGCCGATGCCCGAGGTGATCAGATTGACGTAGAGCGCTGCCTCGCGCGCCGCCCGCACCAGTGCTTCGAGATCGCGCCGTGCGGCCGGCTCGCCGCCCGAAAGATGGAGTTGCAGCACGCCGAGCGCAGCCGCCTCGCGAAACACCCGCGTCCAGGTTTCCGTCGAGAGTTCCGCCGCGCGTCCCGTCAGTTCGAGCGGGTTCGAGCAATAGGCGCAGGAGAGCGGACAGCGATGGGTCAGTTCCGCGAGCAGCGCGATCGGGGGCGGCGGCAGGGTCATCGGTAATCCACCAGGCGCTTGACGGCGAAACCGTCGAGAAAGGCACGGACGTCGCCGGCGACCTCTTCTTCCGGCGCGCCGTAGCGCGCCGCCAGCCGCGTGGAAATCTCCGAGAGGGTCGAGACGCCGTCGACCTCGGCGAGGATGGCCGTGCCGATCTCGTCGAGCATCAGCGCGCGCTCCGGCGCGAGCAGCACCATGGCGTCGCGCACGCGGTCGTGATGAAGCCGCGTGCCGCGCGGCAGCACGGGAACGGGGTCGCCTTTCATCGGTGCATCTCCCGCCGGCCCTCGCCGGGGCGCCAGGCGCCCGGCGGAATCCGGCCCTCGACATAGCCGTTCCAGAGCGCGTCGAGCTGGGCCCAGAGCACGTCGGTCTTGAAGGAGAGGGCGGCGATTGCCGCCTCCTGCTCGGCCCGGCTCGTCGCATGGGTCAGCACCCAGTCGAGCGTGAAGCGAACGTCCTTGGGCGCCTCGGTCAGGCGATGGCTGAAATAGGCGATCGTCTCGCGATCGGCGAAGGCATAGTGGGAGAGCAGCCCCTCGATGCGTTCGGCATGGATCGCCGGGGCGAACATTTCGGTAAGCGAGCTTGCCATGGCGGCGATCAGCGGTTCGTCGCGGACGAAGCGGACATAGGCGTCGACGGCGAAGCGGGTGGCGGGCATGACGCCGCGGCCGGAGGCGACATAGGCGGGATCGAGGCCGACGCCTTCGGCAAGCCGCAGCCAGCGACGGATGCCGCCGCCCGCCTCGACGCCGCCGTCATGGTCCTCGATGCGCGAGCGCCAGATGCGCCTCAGGTCCGGATCGCGGCAGCGCGAGAGGAAGGCGGCGTCCTTCATCGGGATCGACGACTGGTAGTGCCAGCGGTTGATCACCCAGGCCTGCACCTCGTCCATGGTGCAGAGGCCGCCATGCAGCCTCGCATGGAAGGGATGGCGGTCGTGATAGCGCTCCGCGCCGATCCGGCGCAGCCGCGCCTCGAAGGTGCCGCGGTCGAGCGGCAGGTCGTCATGGCGCGGCGTGATGGTCAAGGCAGGATCTCCATCCGGTCCCGCGCGATCTCCCAGCCGGCGGCCTCGATCGCAGCGCGGGCGGAACTTCCGGGCATCAAAGCGGGGTTCGTGTTGTTGATGTGGGTGTAGAGGCGACGGCCGCGAAGCGATGCGAGGCGCGCAAGCGAGCCTTCCGCTCCGCCGATCGCGATATGCCCCATGCGGGCGCCGGTCTTGGCGCCGGTGCCGGAGGCTGGCATCTCGTCGTCCGTCCAGATCGTGCCGTCGAAGAAGACGGCGTCGGCGGGTTCCAGCCGTCTCACCAGGCAGTCGGGCAGTGCCGCACAGCCGGGAACATAGTGCACCTCGCGCTCCGCGGTGCGCAGTTCAAGGCCGATCGTCTGTTCCCCCATCGCCGCAAGCGCCGGCGGTCCCTCGTCCTCGAGGTAGAGCGGCACCTTGCCGGGCACGGCATAGGGCGTCACCGTCAGGCCGGGCAGGGGCTCGAACGGAACGTCGAGCGCGATGACGCTGCGGGTCACCAGCGCCGGGTCGAGCACGTTGAAGACGCTGTTGGCCGAGAGCACGCCCTGCGTTGCCTCCGTGGCGAAGAGCATGAAACCGGTCTTCTCGCGCAGGGTCAGAAGGCCTGCGATGTGGTCGACATCGCCGTTGGTAAGCACGACGGCGCGGACCGGACTTCCCCTGAGGCTGCGCGGATGGAGTGCCGCACAGTCGGCGAGTTGCTGGCGCAGGTCTGGTGAGGCGTTGAGCAGCACCCATTCGTCGCCGTCGACGCTGACGGCGAGCGCGCTCTGCGTCATCGGCGCGATCAGGCCCCGGCGCGCGGCCGCGCATTGCGCACAGCCGCAGTTCCACTGGGGCAGGCCGCCGCCGGCGCCTGCCCCGAGAACGACGATACGCACCGTCGTCCTGTTCAGAACGGATAGTCGGGACGCGGATCGTCCTCCGCCGGGCCGTACATGTTGATTTCCATGCCGCAGGCGATGTCTTTGACGACGGGTTTCTTCCAGGCCATGTCTTGCTCTCCTCCAGTAGGCGGGGTCACCGCGACACGGAGGCTGCACCCGTCGGTGCCGTTCCACAATGCGACCAAGGTCGCGGTGGCAGCCTGCCTTACGGGAAGCGGCGCCAGCGGTTGGCGCGCGCCTCCCACGGCGCAAGGACGAGACGTTCGACGGCGAGCATCACCGCGACGAAGGAAAGCGCATAGGCGAGCACATGCGCCGTCTCGAACTGCTGGAAATAGAGGTGGATGCGGAAGCCGATACCATTCGAGCGGCCGAGGAATTCGACGACGAGCACGATCTTCCAGATGACGGCGATGCCGTTTCGCGCGCTGAGCGCGAACCAGGGCTGGAGCTGCGGCAGGACGACGTGGCGAAGGCGCGCGAGGGAACCGAGACGGTGGACGGTGGCGAGTTCGTCGAGCGCGGGATCGCAGGCGCGCATGCCCTGGCGCAGGGTGACGAGCACCATCGCGGTCTTGTTCAGCGTCACCGCCGTGATCGCCGCCGTCTCGTTGAGGCCGATCCAGAGATAGCAGAGGACGATGAGGACGAGCGCGGGGAGGTTGAGGAAGACGGTCACCCAGGGATCGGCCCAGCGGTCGAGCCGGGGATGGCGGCCGAGCAGGATGCCGATCAGCGACCCTGCCGCCATCGCCAGCGTGAAGGCGAGGCCCACCCGCGCCAGCGTCGCCGCCAGGTCGCGCGGAAGCCTGCCCGAGGCGGCCTCCGTCCAGAATACGTCCGCCACATGCCAGGGGCCCGGAAGCACGCTTTCGTCGGACTTCAGCCAGGCGAGCAAGGCCCAAAAGAGGACGAGGAGCGCCAGCGACGCCAGGAAGACGCCGCGCGGCGGGCGGTGGGCGATCGGTTCCTCGGTCATCTCGTCCTCCCCGGTGCCGGATCATAGCGATGACCCCGGTCGGGGCGCCTCGCGACCTTGGTCGTATGTTCCCGCGCGCGCACCGCCTCTAGGTTCGGCTCAGGGAGGATCGCGCCATGTGGAGGACAGCGGCGATCCGGCTTGCCTTGCTGCTTCTGGCGCTGGTCGCCCTGCCTGCCGCCGCCGCGCCGCTCGCGCGCGAGGCGCTGGAGGCGATGATCGTGCCGCCCTACGCGCTCGGCGAGCCGGTCAACGACAAGGGCGTGTGGAGCCTTCTCAATTCGGGAGGCGCGGAGGCCGGCTATGTCTTCGAGACCGGGCCCTTGGCGCCGCTGCCGGGCTTCTCCGGCGCGCCGATCGACATGCTGGTGACGATCGACCGCGACGGCCGTTTCCTCGACGTGCGCCTCGTGTCGCACAACGAGCCGATCTTCGTCTCCGGCCTCGGCGAGGCGCCGCTGCGTGCCTTTCTCGAGCAGTATCGCGGCCATTCGATCCGCGAACCCCTCGTGGTCGGCACGCCCTACGGTGCGGCGGGCGGCGGCAGCGACCTCGTCTATCTCGACGGGGTGACCAAGGCGACCGCCTCGGTGCGCATCGCGCATGAATCGATCCTCGCCGCGACGCTGGCGGTCGCGCGCGAGAAGATGCAGGGCATCGCCAGCGGCCCCCCGGTTCGCCCTGACCCTTCGATGGATACGGTGCTCTCCTTCGATGATCTCGTCGCCCGAGGACTTGCCCGTAATCTCAAGGTGACCAATGCAGAGCTCGACACGAGCTTCGCCGGCACGCGCTGGGCCGATGACGACCCGGACGCGGCGGCCGATCCGCACGGTCTCTACCTCGATCTCTGGGCGATCGACATCGGCTCGCCCTCCATCGCCCGCGCCGTGCTGACCGACGACAGCCTGAAGGACCTCGCGCGCTTTCTCGCGGTCTCGCCGGACGACGAACCGATCCTCGTCATCGACGCCGGCCGGCATAGACTCGTCTCCCCGGATTTCGTCCGCAACACCGCGCCGGACCGGCTGTCGGCCGAACAGGACGGCCTGCCCGTCGCGCTTCGCGACGCGGACCTCGGTTTCGCGACGCGACCGGGCGTGCCGGAGGGCACCGCGATGATCCTGCGCATCGATCGCCGCCTCGGCTTCGATCCGACGCGGGACTGGGTGCTGTCGGCGCAGGCGGTGCGCGCCCACGGCATGCTGCAGCCGGAGATGGGATCGCGGCATTTCTCCCTGACGCTCGCTGCCGATCCCGCCTTCTACATCCGCGCGGGAGAAACGAAACAGCGCCCGGCCTGGCAGGAGGCGATCCTTGCGCGCAAGGGGGACCTTATCGTGCTCGCCATCGGGCTTTCCGGCCTGCTTCTGGCGCTCGGGCCCGGCATGCATCGCCTGTCGGCACCGCGCGTCGCCACGCCCGCGCGGCTTGCGATCCTCGGCGTCGTCGTCGTCTTCGTCGGCTGGTGGGGGCAGGGGCAGCTTTCGATCGTCACCGCGCTCGCGGCGATGCGGGCGGCCACCGGCGGCGGCAGCCTTGCCGTGCTGCTCTACGATCCGTTCTCGCTCCTCGTCTGGGCGGCGGCGATCCTCGGTTTCGTGCTCTGGGGGCGGGGGCTCTTCTGCGGCTGGCTCTGCCCCTTCGGCGCCATGCAGGAGTTCGCCCATCATCTCGGCCAGTGGCTGCGCCTGAAGGAATGGAACCCGTCGCCGCTCTGGGACCGGCGGCTGAAGCGGATCAAGTATCTCGCCCTCGCAGGCCTCGTCGCCGTCGCCTTCCTGCTGCCGGAAGCGACCGAGACGGCGGCCGAGGTCGAGCCGTTCAAGACGGCGGTGACCACGCTTTTCCGGCGGGAATGGTACTATGTCGCCTATGCCGCTTTCTGGCTCGTCCTCGCCATGGTGACCTTCAAGGGGTTCTGCCGCTATCTCTGCCCGCTTGGGGCGCTGATGGCGATCGGCGGCCTCGTGCGCGGGCGCGACTGGATCCCGCGCCGGACGGAATGCGGGACGCCCTGCCAGCTCTGCCGGGTGCGCTGCCGTTACGGCGCGATCAAAGCCTCCGGCAGGATCGACTATTCCGAATGCTTCCAGTGCCTCGACTGCGTCACCATCCATGACGACCGCCGGCAATGCGTGCCGCTGGTCCTCGCGGCGCGCGGAAAGGCGATGCCGGGTCCGCGTATGGCAAAAAAAGGGGTGGCGGCATGAGGCGGAGGCGTTTTCTCGCCATCTGCGCGACGGTTCCCATCGCCGGCGCCGCCCGTGCCTCGGTGACGCGCTGGCAGGCGGAGGCGCTCGGCGGGCTGGTCAGCGTCGATCTCCGGGGACCGCGGCCGCTGGCGGACGAGGTCGGCGCCGCGATCGCCGCGACGATCGCCGAGATCGAGGCGGCCGCGAGCCTGTTCCGCGCCGATTCGGCGCTGTCGCGGCTGAACGCGGCGGGCCGTCTCGACGATCCGCCGACCGCGCTCGTCGATCTCCTTCACCTCGGCGATCGGGTTCATCGCGACACGGGCGGCCGGTTCGACCCGACGGTGCAACCCCTGTGGCGCGCGCTCGCCGAGGGGCGGGACACGGCGGCAGCGCGGGCTGCGATCGGCTGGCACCGGGTGGTTCTCGCGCCGTCTCCGATGCTTGGCCCCGGCCAGGCGCTGACCTTCAACGGCATCGCCCAAGGCTATGCCGCCGACCGGGTACGAAACCTGCTAAAGACGGCGGGCTATCGCCAGGTGCTGATCGACATGGGCGAATTCGCGGCGATCGGCGGTCCCTTCGCGATCGGCGTCGAGGACCCGGCCGAGGGGCTCGTCGCGACGCGCTCGCTCGACGGCACGGCGATCGCCACCTCCAGCCCGGCGGCGATGCGTCTCGGCGAGGCCTTCCACATCCTTGCGCCGGACGGTCGCCCACCGCTCTGGTCGACCGTCTCGGTGGAAGCGCGAAGTGCCGCGCTGGCCGACGGCTTCTCCACCGCCTTCTGCCTGATGCCGGCGGAAGAGATCCGCGCGACGCTCCGCCGCGTGCCGGAACTGTTGCAGGTGACGGCCGTCGATCCTGCCGGGGATCTCTCCACCTTCTGACGGCTAAAGCGTGTCGCGATCTTTCAGATTCGCTCGTACGCTTTAGGTCTTTGTTTTTACGCATGTCTTTTCGCAAAATCGCTGCGCGCTTTTGCGAGACATGCTCTAACGTTCCGGTGGCGTATAGGTGAGCCCGTGCGCCGCGAAGATCTTCGCGATCCGTCCGTCCGCAAGCCCCTTCTCGATCGCCATGTCGACGGCGTAGGCAAGGTCCTTGTGCTGGAAGTTGACGCCGACGCCGAGCGTCCAGCGCCCGCGCGCGAAACCGACGAGCGGCGGCTCGTGCACGCCGAGGCCCGCTCCCGGATGACGGTTGACACCCTCCTCGAGCTGGGCGCGCGGCCCCATCGCCGCCCGCGTCTCGCCGGCGGCAAGCCCGTTCATGGCGAGGTCGGCCGAACGGTAGCGGCGGATCGTCTCGACGGAGCCGATCAGCGAGGTCAGGTAGAAATCCGCGATCGAATCGTTTTCAACGGCGACCGGGTCGAAGCGGAAGAAGGGCGGCGTCGGCGGCTTTTCGATATAGTCCGCCTTGCGATAGGCGATCGCCACCGCCTCGACGGCATATTGCCCGGTAAAGCTCACCTGCTCGATGCGGCAGACGAGCGCGCTGTCATAGGGCACGTGCAGCATGACGTCGCTGACATGGCCGCCGACCGTGGCACCCTTCCAGACGTAATTGAGGAGATCGGCCTCCAGCGTCTCGCTGGCGGCGACGAGGCGGAAGCGGGGCGTCACGCCAAGGTCTCCGGCGATCAGCCTGCCGATCTCGACGTCGACCCCTGCCGCCTTGCCCTTCTCCTCGTAGGACCAGGGGCGGAAATCCTCGTAAAGCGCGAATTCGATCCAGCCGTCGTCGAGGATGCGGTCGAAGTCGCGGCCGACATCCTGCGAGAAGGTGTTCTGCGGTTTCGGCTGGGGAACGGAGCCCTCGCAACGCGCGAAGGCGCCGCCCGGAAGGACGGCGCCGGCAAGGGCGGCCAGCAGCAGGCGGCGCATCATGGCGTCAGTTCGTCGCCGAGAGGCCGACGGTCAGCACGTCGCTCGCCTTCTTCCAGCTCTCCGCCTTGTCGGACAGCAGGCGCGCGGCCTCGAAGGCGACGCTGTCGGCGATCGGTGCGCCGGAGGCGGTCTTCACCTCCGCCGAGATCGTCTCCAGCTCCGTCTTCAGCCCGGCGACATCGCTCACCGTGCCGGCCGCGAGCTGGTCGCGGATCTCGTGCAGGCGCTTCGAATGGGCGTCGAGCGCCCCGTCCTCCGGCCGCGTCTCGACATAGGTTCGGATCGCCCAGGCCGCCTTCTGGCCGAGCACGTCGCCGAAGGCCGGCATCTTCGTCGTGCCGTCCTGGGTATAGCCGTGGCGGAAGCGCTCGATATACCATTCGTCGCCGTACTCGGCTGCCTCGAGGAAGCGCAGGTCCGGCGCCAGCCCGCCCGAGACCGCGCCGAGCCCGTGACAGCGGGCGCAGTTCTGCGTGAAACCGGACGCGCCGATCTCGACCGCCTTCTGCCAGACCTCGCGGCCCGCCTTCGCCTCGCGGTAGGGGTTCTCCGTCAGCCATTCCTCGCCGACATCCGGCAGCGCGTCGGTCTTGACCGGCTGCGGTGCGACGTCGCCATGGGCGATCACCACGCCGGCCGTCGCCAGCAGCGTCAATGCCGCAAGGCCGCCGCGCGAAAGCGTCGCGGATCGTTTCGTGGGCATGGTCTCCTCCTTCGTCTCTCCTGCCTGTCGCCGAATGTGTAGGCGAGGCGGAGGATGCGGAACATTCGACCTAGGTCGCGACCCTCGTGCTGCTCGCCGCCTCGGATGGGACCAAGGTCGTATTGGCCACGGGCGGGGCCAGCCTCTACCGTTTCGAACGGGAGGATCGACGATGACAGGTTCTGCGACGTTGCGCGCCTTGCCGTGCCTTGCGCTGATCGCCGCGCTTTTGGCGGGGCCGGCGCTGGCCGAGATCGCCATCCCGATGACCTATCTCCGGCAGGAGGCGGAGGCGCCGCCGGTTCTCTCCAACCTCGATCCGATCCCGGAGGATCGCGGCATCGCCGGCGCCGAACTGGCGCTGACGGACACCAAGACCACCGGCAGCTTCATGGGCCACAACTACAGCCTCGCGGTCGTCTCGGTCGAGCCGGGGGGCGACCTTCTGGCGGCGGCGAGGCAGGCGCTCGCCGGCTCCCGCATCCTCTTCCTCGATGCAACCGCCGCCGACATGCTGAGGATCGCCGATCTGGCGGAGGCGAGCAGCGCGCTTCTCTTCAACGTTTCCTCCGGCGCGCGGCGCCTGCGCGACGCCGACTGCCGGGCCAATCTCCTCCATACGATCTCCGAGGACGGCATGCGCGCCGACGCGCTGATGCAGGTGCTGAAGGCGCGGCGCTGGACCCGGACGGTGCTCGTCACCGGGCCGAAGCCGGAGGACAAGGCCTTCGCCGCGACGCTGAAGGCCTCGGCCCAGAAATTCGGCGTCGACATTCTTGCGGAGAAGGACTGGAGCTTCGACACGGACCTGCGCCGCGCCGCCGGCCAGGAAATCCCGCTTTTCACCCAGGATTTTCCCGACCACGACATGCTGCTCGTCGCCGATGAGGCCGACGATTTCGCCCGCTACGTGCTGCACAACACCTGGCTGCCGCGCCCGGTCGCCGGTTCGACCGGCCTTCATGGCGAGGTCTGGGCGCCTGTCCTCGAACAATGGGGCGCGGTGCAGTTGCAGAACCGCTTCGAAAAAGCGGCGAAGCGTGACATGGGCCCGCGCGACTATGCCGCGTGGGCGGCGCTGCGCAGCGTCGGCGAGGCGGTGACGCGCACCGGTTCGGCCGATCCCAAGGCGTTGCGCGCCTTCATCCTGTCCCCGGCCTTCGCGCTCGACGGCTTCAAGGGCCGCTCGCTCAGCTATCGCGGCTGGAACGGCCAGCTTCGCCAGCCGATGGCGGTGGTCAACGACCGCGCGCTCGTCGAGCTCGCGCCGCTCGAGGGCTACCTGCACCAGACGAACGACATGGACACGCTCGGGCTCGACCAGCCCGAAAGCGCCTGCACCGCCTTCGGAGGAGGATGATGAGACACGCGACGCTGATGCTGGCGGCCCTTGCCGCCGCGACCGCGCCCCTTGCCGCGAGCGCGGGCGAGATCTGGGTGACGAACGAGAAGGACGACACGATTTCCGTCATCGACACCGCGACGCTCGAGGTAACGCGCACCATCCCGACCGGCGAGCGGCCGCGCGGCATCACCTTCAATTCCGACCACAGCCGCGTCTATATCTGCGCCTCCGACAGCGACACGGTGCAGGTGATGGATCCCGCGACCGGCGAGATCCTGCACGAGCTGCCCTCCGGCGAGGATCCCGAGCAGTTCGTGCTGGCGCCCGACAACCGGCATCTCTGGATCGCCAACGAGGACGACGCGGTGACCACCGTGGTCGATGTCGAGAGCCGCACCGTTGTCGGCCAGATCAATGTCGGCATCGAGCCTGAGGGGATGGCGGTCTCGCCGGATGGCAGGATCGTCATCACCACCTCCGAGACGACCAACATGGCGCACTGGATCGACACGCAGACGAAGAAGATCTTCGCCAACACGCTGGTCGACAGCCGGCCCCGGCATGCGGAATTCGCCAAGGGCGGCACCGAGCTCTGGGTCTCCTCGGAAATCGGCGGCACGATCACCGTCTTCGACGTCGCGACCCAGGCCGAAAAGGCGAAGATCCGCTTCGAGATCCCCGGCATCAATGCCGACCGCATCCAGCCGGTCGGTTTCGAGTTCACGCCGGACCAGAAGACCGCCTTCGTCGCGCTCGGGCCGGCGAACCATGTCGCGGTCATCGACATGGAGCGTTTCGCGGTCACGTCCTACGTGCTGGTCGGCCGGCGCGTGTGGCACATGGCGTTCTCGCCGGATCACACGCAGCTCTTCACCACGAACGGGGTGTCCGGCGACGTCACCGTGATCGACGTCGCCTTGCTCGAACCGGTGAAGTCGATCAAGGTCGGGCGCTTTCCCTGGGGGGCGGCGACGCGGCCATGAGGTTTCCGGAGAGAGAGGGAGGAAGAGAGATGACGAAACGCCTGATGCTGGCTGCGGCCCTGGCGCTGATGCTGCCGGCCGGCGCCATCGCCGATGACGACGACGACAAGGCGGGCGGCGCGGAGCTCGGGCTCGCCGGGCTGCTTTCGGCGGGCAACCGGGAAAAGCTGCCGAAGCTCACCCTCTCGGCCGGCGAGCCGGTGTCGAAGGAGGCGCTCCGGCTGAAGTCTGGCACATACTACACGCTGACGATCGAGGCGGACGGCAGCCAGGAACTGGCGCTCGAAGGCGCCGGCTTCTTCCGGGCGATCTGGGTCAACGAGGTGGTGATCGAGGGCATCGAGATCCGCCCCCTGGGCCTCGATTCGCTTGAATTCGACGAGGCGGGGGAAGCGGAGGTGAGCTTCATCGCGATCAAACCCGGACGATACCACCTCAAGGTGCCGGGCAGCACCGGCGAGACGCAGCAGGTGTCGATCACCATCGAATAGGGGATTGCCCGACGCCGAAGCGGTCCTGCCCGGCCGTTGGGCAGTGCGTCGAGGACAACAGGAGGGAGCATGGCAGGCGAGCCCGTTCTCGCTGCAAATGCTCCGCAACGGGATTTGCGGAAATGGCCGGACTGGCGATCGAGGGGGTGACCCATGACTGGGGCGCGAAGCGCGCCCTGGACGCGGTCTCCTTCACCGTCGAGCCCGGCCGGTTCTGCGCCCTGCTCGGGCCGAACGGCGCCGGCAAATCGACGCTGTTCGGCATCCTGACCCGGCTCTTCTCGCCGCGCGCCGGCCGCGTCACGGTTGCCGGCTTCGATCTTGCCCGAGCGCCGAGGGCCGCGCTTTCCCGCATGGGCGTGGTGTTCCAGGCCTCGACGCTCGACCTCGACCTGACCGTCAGGCGCAACCTCCTCTATTTCGCCGCGCTGCATGGTTTCTCCGGCCGCGAGGCGGAGATGCGCGCCGCTGCGGCGCTCGACCGGCTCGGCATGGCGGAACGTGCCGGCGAGCGGGCGGCGGCGCTCAACGGCGGCCACCGCCGGCGCATGGAGATCGCCCGCGCGCTCCTCCATCGGCCAGACGTGCTGCTGCTCGACGAGCCGACGGTCGGCCTCGACGCCGCCTCGCGCGCCGCGATCACCGCCCATGTCCATCGGCTGGCGATCGAGGACGGGCTGACGGTGCTCTGGGCTACCCACCTCGTCGACGAGGTCCGGCCGGACGACCGGCTGGTCGTGCTCCATCGCGGCCGGGTGCTGGCCGATGGCGAGGCCGGCGCGATCGGCGGCGCGGACCTGACGCGGCGCTTTCTCGCCATGACCGGAGCCGCGCCATGACCGAAGCCGGTAGGGGTGCGAACCGACTGCCCGAGGATGCGGAGCGGCCTTCGCGGCGGGCCCGACCCTTCGTCGCCCTCGTCGCGATCCTTGAGCGCGAGGCGCTGCGCTTCCTCGGCCAGCGCGGCCGGCTGGTGGCGGCGCTGGTGCGCCCGCTTGTCTGGCTGCTCGTCTTTGCCGCCGGCTTCCGCGCCGCGCTCGGCCTCTCGATCACGCCGCCCTACCAGACCTACATCACCTACGAGATCTACATCGTCCCCGGCCTCGTCGGCATGATCCTGCTCTTCAACGGCATGCAGTCGTCCTTAAGCCTCGTCTATGACCGGGAGATGGGATCGATGCGGCTGCTTTTGACGGCGCCGCTGCCGCGCGGATGGCTGCTCTTCTGCCGGCTGCTCGCCGGCAGCCTCATCTCCGTCCAGCAGGCCTATGTCTTCCTCCTGATCGCCGGCCTTTACGGTATAAGGTTTCCCGTCCTCGGCTATGTCGCGGCGCTGCCGGCGATCGCGGTCGCGGCGATGATGCTCGGCGCGCTCGGGCTGATGCTCTCGTCACTGATCCGCCAGCTTGAAAATTTCGCCGGCGTGATGAACTTCGTCATCTTCCCGATGTTCTTCCTGTCCTCCGCCCTCTATCCGCTGTGGAAGATGGCGGAGGCATCGCCGCGCCTGCGCGACCTCTGCGCGCTCAATCCCTTCACCCATGCGGTGGAACTGATCCGCTTCGCCCTTTATGCCAAGGGAAACCCGGTCGCCCTCGGCGTGACGCTCGCGGCCTTCGCGGTCTTCGCGCTCGCGGCGCTCTGGGGCTATGATCCGGCGCGGGGACTGACCGCGCGAAAGGCCTGAGGAGACCCGCCATGCGCATCGCCGTTTCCGCCGTTTTCGTCGCCGCCTGTCTCGCCGGGTCGCCCGCCCTTGCCGACGGCACCGCCGCCGTGCCCGAGTCGATCGAGACGGAAGGCGGGACGCTCAACCCGGAGGAACTGACGCTGAACCGCGTCATGAAGGACGTCGCCGAGGGGCGCACCAGCATGACGATCTGCGCGACAGGCTACTACATCACCAAGTCGGGCCGGCACGCAATGGCGCGCACCCTCTTCGAGCGCTGCGCCGCCGAGGGCTGGACCGGGGCGATGACCTGGATGTCGCAGCTTGACGACAACGGCCTCGGCGGTCCGGAGAACCCGGATGCGGCGGCGGACTGGGACCGGCGCGCGGCGGATGCCGGCGATCCGGTCGGCATGTTCAATTACGGCCTCGACCTGATGCGCGGCCGCGGCGTCGCGCGCAACGAGGCTCTCGGCCGGCGTCTCGTCGACGAGGCGGCGCGCGGCGGGCTCGGCACGGCCCGCAGGCTGAAAGACGCCGGCTACGATCTCGACGTCGTGACGCCCGACGCCGACAACTGGAAATACGCGCCCGCGTTCTGATCGCCGACAAGGCGTGCCGGGCGCCCTTCGAGGCGCAGGATGCGGCCGGCGAGGCGCCGGGCCTCGGCCTCGACATGGGTGACGATCAGCGTCGCGGAGGGCTGCGCCGACTGGAGCCGCTCGAGGAGCGCCATCATCTCGCCCGCCAGGCCCGGATCGAGGCTGACGAAGGGTTCGTCCATCAGGATCAGGTCCGGCCGCGCGGCGAAGGCGCGGGCGAGCGAGAGACGGCGCTGCTGCCCGAGCGACAATTGCCCGGGATAGCGCCCGCCGAGGCCCTCCAGCCCGACCGCGCCGAGCCATCGTTCCGCCCCGGCGCGATCGATGCCCGTCATGATCGACAGGTTCTGCCGCGCGTCGCGCCAGGGCAGGAGCACCGGCTCCTGGAAGACCACGGCGATGCGGCCGGGCACCTGTCTCTCCCCCCTGAAGCGCCGCTCGAGCCCGGCGAGGATGCGCAGGAGCGTCGTCTTGCCGACGCCGGACGGGCCGGTGAGCGCCACGGTTTCGCCGCGGTGAAGGGTGAGCGCCAGCGGGCCGAGCACCCCCGCCGGGCCGCCGCCCTTAAGCGCCAGTCGCGCGGCAGGCTCAGCGTCAGGGCTGGTGGAAGACGCCATCGGGCAGGGTCTCCAGGTCGCCGACGAGGTCCGCGCCGCCGATCTCGCGCATCAGCGCCAGCATGCGGGCGGCGGCGGCCTCGTCGACCGGGCCAGGTTTGGGCGTGCCGGCGAGGAAGCCCGCTTTCAACGCCGCGAATTCCGCCTCCGAGGCGGCCTTCATCATCGGCCTCAGCCGTTCCCAGGCGCCGGGATCCGCCGAAAGCCTTTCCCGCGCCTGCCGCGAGGCGGCGGCGAGCCGGTCGGCGAGGCCGGGATGCGCCGAAAGCACATCCCCCCTGACGACGTAGCCGAGCAGCGGCGTGTCGGGGTCGAGGCCGAGCGCGGCGGCCGCCTGCGCGATGCCGACCAGCTGCCGCATGCCCGCCGCCTGCATCCGCGCGCCGAAATTCCAGAAATTGACCGCACCCGCCACCTCGCCGGCAAGCGCCGCCTTGTAGATCAGCGGCGGCGCGCCGAAGACCTGTTCGGTCTCGCGGGCGAGGTCGACATTCTCGATCTTCAGCGCGTAGGCGCGCAGGATCAGCCAGCTCTTGTCGAGCGGCCCGCCGGCGACGCCGATCGCCTTTCCCTTGAGGTCGGAAAGCGTCCGGGCGGGGCTGTCCGCCGGAACCATGAGCGCACCGACAGTTCTCGAATAGGGGATGAAGACGAGGTCGCGCCCGCCGGCGCGTTCGCGCGCCACCCACAGCCAGTCGGAAACGATCAGGTCGACCGCGCCGGAGAGAAGCGCGATCTGGGCCGCCGGCGTTCCGGCGACGTCGGTGACCTCCAGGGAAAAGCCGTTGTCGCGGTCGAGCCTGTAGTGGCGGATCGTGTCCGCTTCCCAGTTGACGGTGCCGGAAAGCTGCAGCGCGGCGCGCAGCACCGGCTCGCCGGCCCATGCCGGCAGGACGAGAACGAGCGCGGCGAGCATCGCGCCGATCAGGGGTCGCATGACGGCCATCGGGTTCCTCCTCCCTCGTCCGTGCCAGCCTATCTCCCCGTCAACGTTGCGGAAATACGACCTATGGCGGGGGCGGCCCCCTACGACCTAGGTCCAATTCATCTCCCGGGGCGGCTGGCGGATGATGATGGCGCAACGTCCGTGCGCTGCCGCGGGCTGATCCGAGAGGGAGGATGGTATGAAGAGCGTCGTGCTGGCCGCGGTGGCGGTCTTGGCTTACGCAGGGTTTGCGCAGGCCGGAGTGACGGAGGAGGACCTGGCGAAGGATGCCGAGACCGTCGACAACGTGCTGACCAACGGCATGGGCCGCGGTCTCCAGCGCTTCTCGCCGCTGGAAACGCTGAACAGGACGAATGTCAAGAACCTCCTGCCGGCCTGGGCCTTCAGCCTCGGCGGCGAGAAGCAGCGCGGGCAGGAGAGCCAGCCGATCATCTATGACGGCATCATGTATATTACCGGCTCCTACAGCCGGCTCTACGCGATCGACATCGCCACCGGCAAGGAGCTCTGGCAGTTCGACGCCCGCCTGCCGGAGGGCATCCTGCCCTGTTGCGACGTCGTCAATCGCGGTGCCGCGATCTTCGGCGACAACGTCTATTTCGGCACGCTCGACGCACGTCTCGTCGCGCTCAACCGCAAGACCGGCGCCGTCGTCTGGAACAAGAAGATCGCCGACTACAAGGAAGGCTACAGCTATACGGCGGCACCGCTGATCGTCGACGGCCTCGTCGTCACCGGCAATTCCGGCGGCGAGTTCGGCGTAGTCGGCGAGGTGCAGGCGCGCAATGCCGAGAATGGCGAGCTCGTCTGGACCCGGCCGGTGATCGAAGGGCACATGGGCACCTACATGGGCAAGGACAGCACCATGACGGGCACGCTCAACGCCACCTGGCCGGGCGATCTCTGGAAGACCGGCGGCGGCGCCACCTGGCTCGGCGGCTCCTACGACGCCGATACGAAGACGCTGGTCTTCGGCGCCGGCAACCCGTCGCCCTGGAACAGCCACCTGCGCGGCGCCGGCAAGCCGGTCGAGGGCAACAAGGGCGACAACCTCTATGCGGCAAGCCGCCTCGGCATCGACCCGAAGAACGGCGAGATCAAGTGGCATTACCAGACGACGCCCCGCGAAGGCTGGGATTTCGACGGCGTCAACGAGGTGGTGCCCTTCGTCGACAAGGACGGCAACAAGCGCTTCGCCACCGCCGACCGCAACGGCTTCTTCTACGTGCTAAACCGCGAGGACGGAAAGTTCGTCTCCGCCCATCCCTTCGTCAAGAACATCTCCTGGGCCAAGGGCATCGACGAGACCGGCCGGCCGATCTACAACGAGGACAACCGTCCGGGCGACCCGTCGGCGGCGGCTGACGGCGACAAGGGCGCGCAGGTCTTCGCCGTTCCCTCCTTTCTCGGCGGCAAGAACTGGATGCCGATGGCCTACAGCCAGAAGACCGGCCTGTTCTACGTGCCCTCGAACGAATGGGGCATGGACATCTGGAACGAGCCGATCAGCTACAAGAAGGGGGCCGCCTATCTCGGCGCCGGCTTCACCATCAAGCCGATCTTCGACGACCACATCGGCAGCCTGAAGGCGATCGACCCGAACACAGGCGAGATCAAGTGGGAGTACAAGAACGGCGCGCCGCTCTGGGGCGGGGCGATGACGACGGCGGGCGGGCTCGTGTTCTTCGGCAATCCCGAGGGCGAGTTTCTCGCGCTCGATGCGGAGACCGGCGAGAAGCTCTGGTCGTTCCAGACGGGCTCCGGCATCGTCGGCCAGCCGGTGACCTGGGAGCAGAACGGCGAGCAATATGTCTCCGTCATCTCCGGCTGGGGCGGCGCGGTGCCGCTCTGGGGCGGCGAGGTCGCCAAGAAGGTCAACTACCTCAATCAGGGCGGCCTCGTCTGGACCTTCCGCCTCCCGAAGCAACTGGCCTCGGCCAACTGATCGGGCAGGGCCGGGCATCATGCCCGGCCCTTGCATTTCCGCTGCGGGCGGAGCCTGATGCACTCAGAATGGACATGCACGATGTTGACCTATCGCCAGCCTTTCCGGGAATTCCGCATGACGCAGGGGCTTGAGACCAAGAGGACCGTGAGGCATCTCCATTCCGCGCTGATCGTCGACGATCACCCGCTGTTCTGCGATGCGCTGGCGATGACGCTCACCGGGCCGGTCGGCATCGCCGAGGTCGAATCGGCCGGCACGCTTGCGGCCGCGCTCGCGCGCCTGTCGACCGGGCCGCTTCCCGACGTGATCCTGCTCGATCTCAACCTGCCCGACGTCAACGGCCTCGACGGGGTGGTGCGGCTGCGCCAGGCGGCGCCGGACACCCCCATCGTCGTCGTCTCCTCGCTCGACGAGGTCCGGGTGGTGCGGGCGGCGCTGAAGGCCGGGGTCAACGCCTTCATCCCCAAGCACGCGCCGCGCGAGGAGTTCCGGGAAGCCTTCGCCGTCATTTCGCGCGGCGAGATCCATGCGAGCCGCATGGTGCTCGAATCCTCCGCGCCGACCGCCTCGGACGAGGCGGTGAAGCGGCTTGCACTCCTGACGAAGCAGCAGGCACGCATCCTGCAGCTCGTCTGCGCCGGGCGGATGAACAAGCAGATCGCCTACGAACTGTCGATCGCCGAGACGACGGTGAAGGCGCATGTGACGGCGATCATGCGCAAGCTCGGCGTACAGACGCGGATGCAGGCGGTGCTCTTCGCGCAAGGGGCGAGCTTCGCCGTCATGGCCCCCGAGGCCTGACGCCGCGTCTGCGACTTTCGTCAGGGGGCGCGCATTTTCCGGCCGGAGGGCATTCCGTGCGGTGCGGTTCCGGCATACCCTGTCGACGGGGCCGTTCGGCGGAGGAGGCCAATGCCCGTGGAGGATCAATTCGTCGCGCGCGCCGTCGCCGGAGCCCGCGAGCCCGATGCGGTGACGCGGCTTTCGGCCGGGCTCGGGCCCGGTCCCTTCGCGCTGGTCGTGCTGTTCCTGTCGCCGGACGCCGACCTCGGCGCGATCGTCGCGGCGGCGGCGCGCCAATTGCCGGCGAGCCGGCTCGTCGGCTGCACCACGGCGGGCGAGATCGCCGGCAAGGGCTATGACGAGGGCTGCATCGTCGCGATCGGTTTTCCCGACCGCCACTTCGCCGCCGAGACCGTGCTCGTTCCGGATCTCACGCACATTGTGCCGCGCGCGCTGTCGAACGACCTTCTGAACGTGCGCCAGAGGCTGACCCGCGACCATGCGCATCTGCCGGAGGAATTCGCGCTGCTGCTCGTCGACGGCCTCTCCGCGAAGGAGGACGAACTGACCTCGGCGCTTGCCGCCGGAACGGGCGCCATGCCGATCGTCGGAGGCTCGGCCGGCGACGGCGTGCGCTTCCGCGAGACCTTCGTCATCGAGGGAACGCGCATCCTGCGCAATGCCGCGGTGGTCGCCGTGGTGCGCAGCGCCTGTGCGGTGCGCGTCTTCAACATGGATCACCTAGTGCCGACGGCGCGGCGTCTGGTGGTGACCGAGGCCGATCCCGCCGCCCGCATCGTGCGGCGCATCAATGCCGAGCCGGCCCTGAACGAGATCGGCCGCGTCCTCGGCATGGATCCCGCCGATCTCGACGCCGGGACCTTCGCCTCCCATCCGCTCGCCGTGCAGATGGGCGAGCGCCATCACGTGCGCGCCATCCAGCGCATCCTGCCGTCCGGCGAGCTCCTGTTCTTCTCCGCGATCGACGAGGGCGTGGTGCTGACGCTCGCCGAGCCGCGCGACCTCGTCGCCCATCTCGCCCGCGAGCTTGACCGGCTCTACGACCGCGTGCCCCCTGCCGCCATCCTCGCCTTCGACTGCATCCTGCGCCGGCTCGAGGCGCAGGAAAAGCAGATGACCGGCCGCGTCTCCGACCTCCTGCGCCGCCACGGCGTCGTCGGCTTCTCCACCTATGGCGAGCAGATCGGCCCGATGCATGTCAACCACACCATGACCGGCCTCGCCTTCTATCCGCCCGGGTCGCCGGTCGCCGAGAGGGAACCGTGAGCGAGCGCATTTCGGACTGCCTGATCGATCCGGCCGACGGTGCGGAGCGCAATGTCGAGAAGCTTCTGACCATCGCGGAATCGCTGATGCGCCATGCGGAACAGAGCTCCGGCGAGCGCGGCGCGGCCTTCGAGCAGTTCCGCCGCGCCGCCGCACTCGAGGACCGCGTGCGCCAGCGCACCCGCGACCTCGAAGTGACGCTGAAACTGCTCAACGAGGCGAACAGCGCGGCCGAGCGCGCGCGGCGCGACCTCTCCCAGGCGATCGAGGCGATCGAGGAGGGATTTGCCCTGTTCGACGCGGCCGAGGTGCTGGTTCTGAGCAATTCCCGCTTCTGCCGCGACCTCGTCGATGCGCTCCCCTTTATCCGCCCGGGTATCAGCTTCAGCGACTATGTCGATCTCGTCAGCCGTTCGAGCGCGCTGGCCCTGCCGGGCGGCGTCACGCCGAAGAGCTGGGCGACGGAGCGGATCCGACACCATCGCCAGCGGCAGGTCTTCAATGTCGGTCTCGTCGGCGACCGCTGGCTGCAGGTGAGCGAGCAGCGCACGGCCGACGGCGGCACCGTCATCCTGCAGACCGACGTCACCGACATCATCCGCCTGGAGCGCGAGGAGCGCGGCAAGCTGCTCGACGACCAGGCGCGCATCATCCGCGCCACGCTCGACCACATCAACCAGGGCGTCGGCATCTTCGACGCCGACCGGCGCCTCGTCGGCTGGAACCGCCGCCTCGCCCAGCTTCTCGACATGCCGGTGACGCTGTTGCGGATGGGCACCCATTTCGACGTGCTGGCGGCGCGGATGACCCGGCAGGCCGGTTTCGGCGAAGGCTTCACCGCCGATGCGCTCTGGGCCTGGGCCCGCAAGGCCGCGCCGCGCGGGCCGCTGTCGTTCGAACTGCGCCATGGCTCCGGCATGGTGCTCGACGTCTTCGCCCAGGAAATGCCCGGGCGCGGCTTCGTCATGTCCTTCACCGACGTGACGCGCGAACGGCTGGCGATCCATGCGATGCTGCGTGCCAATGCCTCCCTGGAGGCGCGCGTCGCCGCCCGGACCGAGGATCTCGAGGCGGCGCTCGCCGAGGCCGAGCGCGCCAATGCGGCGCGCGCCCGTTTCGTCGCGGCGGCGAGCCATGACCTCCTCCAGCCGCTCTCGGCGGCGAAGCTGTTCATGGCGGCGGCGCGCGACGACGCGGAGGCGCCGCGCCTGCGCGCCACGCTGGAAAAGGCGCACAACGCGCTGGTCAGCGTCGAGGGCATTCTCGGCGCGCTGCTCGACATCTCGCGGCTCGAGGCCCGCGGCGCCGCCGTCGAGATCGCGCCGGTGCCGCTGTCGGTGCTGCTCTCCCAGCTCACCGACGAATTCGCCCCGATGGCGGCGGCGAAGGGGCTGAGGCTCGACATCCTGCCCTCGGCGCTGACGGTTTCCAGCGATCCGACCTATCTGCGCCGCATCCTGCAGAACCTCATCAGCAACGCCATCCGCTACACGGCGAAGGGCCGGGTGCTGGTCGGCCCGCGCCGGGCCGGGCGTTTCGTCCGCATCGAGGTGCATGATACCGGGCCCGGCATCGCGCCTGAGGAGCGGGAGGCGATCTTTCGCGAGTTTCACCGGATCCAGGGGTCTGCCTCCGCCTCGGAGGGGATGGGCCTCGGCCTTGCCATCGTCGAGCGCGCCTGCGCGCTGCTCGATCACCGCCTGTCGCTGCGCTCCGTGCCCGGCACCGGCACCTGCTTTTCCGTAGAACTGGCGCTTTCGGCCGATGCGCCGGTCCACCGGGACGCGCCGCCCGACATTCCGGAGGAACCCGGTGACAGCAGCGACCGCATCGTCCTTCTCGTCGAGAACGATGCCGATCTGCGCCGGGCGATCGCGCTGCTGCTCGAGCGGCGCGGGGTCGGTGTGCTGGAGGCGGCGAGCGGCGAGGAGGCGCTCGACCTGCTGGAGGAAATCGGCATCGTACCGGACGTCTATCTCGTCGACCAGCAGCTCGGCGATGGGCTGACCGGGGTCGAGACGGTCGCGATGCTCCACGCCCGCCACGGCGAGCGGCCGACGCGGATCATCACCGCCAACCGCACGGCGGAAACCCGTGATGCGGCGCGGGCGGCGGGGCTCGAAATCCTCTACAAGCCGATCGACCCCGAGGCGCTTGCGGCCTTCGTGCTCCAGGGCGGATGAGGCGCGCAGCCGGACCGGCATCTGCCGCCGGGCAGGAAAGCCCGGCACCAAGGTCGCATTGCGCCGCCTAGCCCGCCATGGGACATCGCTGGCAACGATCTTGGCGACAGGGAGGTGCAGGCGGGTGCGCAAGGTGATCGGTATGGCATTGGCGCTGACGATGGCGGCAGGCGCCGCCGCGGCGGCGGAACATCAGGTGCAGATGCTGAACAAGGGCAAGGAAGGCGCGATGGTCTTCGAGCCCGCCTTCGTCAAGGCGGCGCCGGGCGACACGATCCGTTTCGTGCCGACCGACAAGAGCCACAATGTCGAGGCCATCAAGGGCATGCTCCCCGAAGGTGTGAAGCCATTCAAGAGCAAGATGAACGAGGAATACGTGCTGACGGTGACGGAGCTAGGCATCTACGGCGTCAAATGCTCGCCGCATTTCAGTATGGGCATGGTTGCGGTCATTCAGGCGGGCGATGCGCCGGCAAATCTCGAGGCCGCCAGGGCCGTGAAACTGCCGCCGAAGGCGGCCGAGCGGATCAATGCCGGCTTTGCGGGACTTTTGGCGCCCTGAGGGCAACATCCTCCGCGTCGTGCGCCTGGGCGCCTCTTAAAAAAAGACCGGATTGGCGAACGCCGCGTGTCCCTCTCGGATGCGCGGCGTTCCGTCGTTTCAGGGCCTTGCCGGCCGTCACCGGTTCACCGGACGCGCTCTATTCATTTGTTTTTGCCGCTTTCTCCGCCGCTGAAGCGATCATGTATCAGCTGGACATGCGCGTGTCGTCCGGGACGGCGGGCGCTGCGTCATTCTGTCGACTGGACAAAGACGGCGTATTGTTGCATTGAATGAATGCATTCAAGAATTATGTTGATTGCATTCATTGAGGTGTCCGCCATGTCCGATTCCTATCCGATCCTGCCGCCGATGCAGACCGGGATCCGCGGCCGCTGCCCGCGCTGCGGAGAGGGCCATCTTTTCAAGGGGTTCCTGACGCTCGCGCCGCGCTGCGAGGCCTGCGGGCTCGATTATGGCTTTGCCGATCCGGCGGATGGCCCGGCCTTCTTCGTCATCTGCTTTGCCTGCGTGCCGAGCGTTCTTCTCGCCGTCTGGCTGGAGGTCGCCTTCTCGGCCTCGCTTATGACGCAGCTTCTGGTCACGGGACCGTTCATGCTCTTGACCTGCATTCCGCCGCTGCGGCCGCTGAAGGGCTGGCTGGTCGCGAGCCAGTATTTCTACAAGGCGGAGGAGGGAAAGCTCGCGCGCTCCGGCTGACCGCGACGACGTGCGGTCAAGCCGCGCGGCGACCCTGTCCGTCGCGCCATCGATCTGCGAGCGCCTGCCTGCGGACCCGGGTCGGGCCGAACCGCACCCGTTTAGGACCCGCACATCCCTCCCGACCGCGATCGGCGATATCCTGGCGTTTCGTCTGTTCGTTAAGAAGTTCGGCCTCTTCTTAAGGAAAACATGATCCGACAGGTGCAGGATGTCGCGGTTTCCTGTATTGCGCCGTCCGTGTCGTCATCAGGCAGGACGGCGGCAGGGTGCGGCATTTTCGTTGCGGCACCGGGGGGATTTGGTCTATGGCTTCCGCGGTTGCGGGGGCGGGGAGCCCGGTTGATGCCAAGCATTCCGGTAAGGCGGCGCCAGCATCGCGGCGAGGGACGGCTCCCGGTGGAGCCGGACAGGGTTGAGCGATTGATGCGACGTCATGAGCGTGGGTTTCCGAATGAGAGTGGCGGTCCATCCTTGAGCGCGCATGATCCTCGCCGTGCGAGCCTGATGGCCCTGGCCGATTTCAGCGGACGTCTGATCTCCTGGCTGGAAAACGATGCGCTGCCGCTCTGGGCACGCGTCGGGTTCGACGGTCCGGGCGGCGGCCTGGCCGAGACCGTGGCATTGGACGGAACCGCGACGCGGGACGACCGGCGCGGCCGCGTTCCGCCGCGCCAGGCCTATGCCTTCGCCGAGGCCGGGCTCAAGGGATGGGGCGGCGACTGGCGCCTGCCGGCCGAAGCCGCGCTCTCGTCCTTCGATCGCGTCTTCGCGCGCGGCGACGGTTTCTACGGCGCGGTCGCCACGGCGGACGGCGTCCTCACGGATCCGTCCTTCGATCTCTACATCCAGGCCTTCGCCTTTCTCGCGCTTGCGACGCTCGCCGAGGCGCTGCCGGAACGCCGGGCGGAACTGTCGGCCCGCAGCGACGCCATGCGGCAGGCGCTCGTCCTGCGCTGCAAGCATCCCGAGGGCGGCTTCCACGAGGACGATCCGCGGCGCTATCCCCTGCGCGCCAACCCGCATATGCATCTCTTCGAGGCCTGCATGGCGAGCGAGACGGTCGAGGGCTTCGACCGGACGGCCTGGTCCAAGCTCGCCGACGACATCGCGGAACTGGCGCTTTCCCGCCTGATCGATGCCGAAAGCGGCGTGCTGCGCGAGTTCTTCGATGTCGACTGGACGCCTTTCCCCGGTCCGAAGGGGCGGAAGGTGGAGCCGGGGCATCTCTTCGAATGGTCCTGGCTCTTGTCGAACTGGGGCGAGCGTCGCGGCAACGAGCGGGCGCTTGCCGCCTCGAAACGGCTGTTCGACCTCGCCGACGCCCATGGCGTCTGCCCGGAGCGGAACGTGGCGATGATGGGCCTGCTCGATGATCTGAGCGTCGCCGATCCGCTGGCGCGGCTCTGGTCGCAGACCGAATGGCTGAAGGCGGCGGTGCGGCTTGCCGCGCGTGTGCCGTCGGCCGGGCAGGCGCCCTATCTTGCCTCCGCCGTCAGCGCCGCCCGCGCCTTCGAACGTTTTCTCGACACGCCCCTTCCGGGGCTCTGGCGCGACAAGATGCTGCCCGACGGCCGCTTCGTCGAGGAGGCGGCGCCGGCGAGCAGTCTCTACCACATCGTCTGCGCCGCCTACGAGCTGCGCGCCTGTCTCCTGCGGCTTCAGGCGGACTGAGGCCGTTTTGCCTCTGTCTGCCGCGCGGTCAATCGCCGAAATCGGCGAATTCCGCCTCGTAGAAGACCTTGCTGCGCGGCGCGGCCTGGATCGATTCGATCCGGCGGATGCATTCCTTGTAGTGTTCCGTCTGGCGATGCGCCTCCACGGCCTCGGCCGAGCGGAAAACCTCGTAGATGGAAAAGCTGTTCGGGGCGTCGGCGTGGCGCAGCACGTCGAAGCGCACATTGCCCGGCTCCTTGCGCGTCCCCTCGTAATTGAGGCGGAAGGCGTCAAGGAATTCCTCGGCGCATCCCTCGCGGACATGGACGGTGACGATCTGGATCAGCATGGTGTCTCCTTTTTGAAGGCGGATGGTCGCGGAAGGGTCAAAGCCCGGGGGCTTTCCACAGCGCCGTGGTGACGCCGTCGTCGACGAGGCGGCGCTGGGCCGCATAGGCCGCGGCCCAGCGTTCGCCGGCGCGGGCATAGATCTCGTTGCGGGCTGGGTCGGGGTCGAAGCGCCGGTCCCAGCGGACCCAGTGGTCCGCGGCCTCGACGAAGTCGCGATGGGCGCCGGTGCCGATCGAGGCGGCCGCGGCCGCGCCGAGCGCGGTCGCTTCCTTGACCACGGGCGTGACGACCGGCAGCCCGGTGGCATCGGCGAGGATCTGCGACCAGTGCGCCGATTTGGCGGCGCCGGCCGCGAAGATCACCCTGTCGGGTCTCGTGCCGGCAAGGTCGAACACGGCGGAAAGATTGCGTGCCGCGACGATTGCCGCGTTCTCCTGCAGCGCCCGGAAGATCGCCGCCTTGCCGGCGCGCGCCGGGTCGATCGAGAGATTGAGCAGCGATGGCGCGGCATGGTACCACCGGCCGTAGCGCATCACATCGGAGAAGATCGGGATGATGCCGTAGGCGCCCGGCGGCACGCTTTCCGACCGGCGCTCCAGAAGCGCATAGGCGTCTGCCCCGGTCAGGGCGGCCTCCGCCACTTCCTCGGCCCCGAAGGCGTCGCGGAACCAGCGCATGACGAGGCCGACGAAGAAACTGATCGCCTCGGCCTGGTTGAGCCCGGTGACGACATGGGGATTGATCCGCAGATCCATCGACGGATCGCGCAGGTCGGGAGCCACATTGACGACCTGCTGCCAGAAGGTGCCGCCGAGCACGGCGCAATCGCCGCGCCGGACGACGCCGAGGCCGGCGGTGCCGATCTGGCAGTCGCCGCCACCCATGACGACGCGGGTTCCCTCTGCAAGCCCCGTTGCCTCCGCCGCGCGGCGCGTGACCGCGCCGATGATGGTACCGGGCTCGACGCAGGGCGGGAAGAGATCGTCGCGCAGCCCCGCCTTGCGCGCCGCCTCCGGCAGCCAGTCACGCCGGGAAAGATCGAAAAGCCCGGTCGTGCCCGCATTGGAGGGGTCCGACGCGATCACCCCGGAAAGCCGGGCCAGCACCCAGTCCGAGAGCATGCCGACGCGGGCCGCGCGGGCGTAGACATCGGGACGATGGCGTTTCAGCCAGAGCAGACGAGGAAGGGCACCGAGCGCGAAGGTCTGGCCGGACCGGTCGTAGAGAGACCGCTCAAGCGCGGGATGATCGCGCTTGAGGTCGCGGACCTCGCCCGTCGCGCGGCTGTCGACATTGGCGCAGGCCCAGAGCTCGCCGCCGTCCGCGTCGTAGAGCACGATCGCCTCGCGCATGCTGGTCGCGCTGACGGCGGAGATGTCGGCGGCGACGATGCCCGCCTCCGCGATCGTCTGGCGGATCGCCCGGCTCAGCAGCGCCCAGTTGCCCTCGACGTCGAAATCCATCGAGCCTTCGACGCGCGGATCGGCGCGGTGCGACCATTCATGCTGGGCGGCCGCGACCTGCCGGCCTTCCGCATCGAAGAGAACGGCGCGGCCGCTGCCTGTGCCTGCGTCGACGGCCAGGAAAAAGCGACCGGCCATGCCTCAGGCCCGCGTGTCGAGAGCGTGCGCAGGCACAGGGACACCGCCCGAGAGCATGAACGCGGGAGAGGCACGGCCGCCGCTCCGTGGTGCTTTCCGTGGGAGGGTAACGGTCATTGTGCCGGATGCAGCCTTTGGCAAGACTGCCCGCCGGCGGGCGCGGTCACGGGCGATCTGCCCGCAATCGTATCGACGCATGAACACGCGGACGCGCCGTTCCCCTCCGGCATCCGCGTCGCGCCGGTCTCCTCCCGATGGCATGGCCCTCTCCCCGTATCGACGCCTGAGTATCGATGGATCGCCGCCTGCGTCAAGCGCGAAGCGTGCGTTCCTGCCCCAGGCGTCGGCGGGGCGACGCCGCGTCAGACGAGAGCGAAGACGCGGGACGGGCCGCCGGTGCCGCCGCGCACCTTCGGCGCGCCGACGACGAGGGTCGCCCCGCTCGCCGGCAGCTTGTCGAGGTTCGTCGCGGCCTCGAGACCCCATTTGCCGGCGGCGAGCCAGGCGTAATGGGTGGCGAAATCGGGCGAGGGGCCATGGTCGAGCGACAGCGTGTCGACGACGATGCCGGCGGCCTTGGTGTTTTCGAGCAGGTAATGCGCCGTTTCGGCGTGGAAGCCGGGGAAATGCATCTTGCCCTCGGCATCGGCATTGCGGAACTTGTCGCTGCCGACATGGGCGTCCCAGCCGGACAGAAGCGCGACGGCGGCGCGGTCCGGAATGTCGCCGTGCCTGGCGGCCCAGGCCTTGAGGTCGTCCGGTGTCAGTTGCGCGTCCGGGTCTGCCGCGACCTTCTCGCGGATGTCGACCACGACCAGCGGCACGACGAGGCTTTCGACCGGGATTTCCGCGACCGAGGCGCCATCGGCGGAGAAATGCAGCGGCGCGTCGAGATGGGTTCCGGTGTGTTCGTTGACGCGCAGTTCGAAGAGATTGAACTTGTGCTCGGCGTAATTGAACTTCTGGTCGCGGAAGAACTGCTGGTCGCCGAAGAAGGTCGGAAATCCCTCATGCAGTTCGTGGGTCAGGTCGGTGACCCCAGACGGCGGCGCGGCTTGGGCAGCACGCGGCGTGACGACGGCCGGCACGGCCGAGACCGCCGCCACGGCGGCGGCGGCGCGGAACAGGCTGCGCCGGGACAGCATCCGGTCCTTTACCGATTCGATGACACAGGCATTGCACATGCGCTTTTTCCCCTTCGCTTCATCGCACGGTCCCGAAGATGACAAGACATCGCAGCCGCGTCCAGAGGCGGCTTTTGCGTCTTGGCGCGCAGGACGGAAACCGTTTTGCCGATCGGCCCGGCTTTCGGCGGCGCGGGCAAGGCGCGATCCGTGCCGCGCCGTAATCGCCTCGGGTCCGACGAGCAGCGGGCTCGTCCGGACATGGATCTCAAGTGGCCGTCGGGTCGTCGCGTCCCCGTTCTCATGGCCAATTTTCGCGGCGTCGGGATGGACGAGGAACCGCTGTGCGCGCCCGACACTCCGCGCCTCATGTCCCGGTGCCGCCGCGGATCTCGGTCACGAGGGTTCTCACCATGATCTTCAGGTCGAGGAGAAGGGAAAAATTCCGGATATAGGCGACGTCGCAGGCGATGCGGCGGAGCGCACGGCTGCGGTCGTCCGTCGGCCCGCGCAGGCCGTGGCATTGCGCAAGCCCCGTCATTCCGGGTCGCATCCGGTGGCGCAGGCCGTAGCCCGCGACCACCTCCGGATAGGGCTTTCCGTCGGCGAGCATGCCCGGCACATGCGGCCGCGGCCCGACCAGCGACATGTCGCCGACGAGCACGTTCCACAATTGCGGAAGTTCGTCGAGATTGGTCCGGCGCAGGACGCGGCCGAGGCGGGTGACGCGGGCATCGCCGGCGACAGCCTGCGCCACGCCCGAGGGATCGCAGCCGGCCGTGCCCATGGTGCGGAACTTGACGATCAGGAAGCGGCGGTCACCGAGCCCGATGCGCTCCTGGAGAAAGATCGGTGATCCCCGGCTTTCCAGTCGCACCAGCAGGGCAAGGACGAGCATGGGAAGCATCAATGCGGAAAGAGCGATGCAGGAAAAGACGATATCGACGCACCGCTTGGCAACGAGCGCGCTCCGGCGCGGCGGTGCCACCGGGCCGCTGATCGCCACGGGCGGATCGATATCCCGCGGGGGGCCGTCCGGAGCATCCTCGTCCGGCCGCGCATGGCTTCGCACGAGAAGCCGGTCGGCGGCCCGCACGATCTCCGCCATCGTGATATCGGGCCGGCGTGACTTTCCGCGCCCGGCCATGAAGGATGAAACACGCGATATGGCGTGCGGCATGCGCTGCCCCCATCACTTGCTGGTCATCTGAAATGATTTCGGCTTGATCAAACTCGGACGCAACAGGTCGAGCGCTCGCGGGCGCTGATTTCACGCAAGGGTCGTTCTTTGGAAAAATACAACTATTAACACTTTATTTATCATATTCAGCGCCAATGCAAGTGAAGCACCGAAAATACAACTATAGATTAATTAAGCAGAAACGAACACGTCTTGTTTGTGTCCGGTCGCCGGTGACGACGTTCCGTGCGTAAGACATGAGGCGCCTGGAAAAGGCACCTCGTCGTCGGGGGCGTGACACGCCGGAAAAGGGTCGGTCGTTTCGCTTCCGGAACGCGGCAGGCTTCCCTATCAGTCCTTCTGGCGCAGCGTCGGGGGTGGGCAGCCGCCCGGATCCCCGGCGTCGGACGGCGAGGACCGCCGCCGACCCGCCCGTCCGCTTTCCTGCAGGAGCGGGGAGGTCGACGGCGTGGGGTGCCGTCCAGATACTGGCCGACAACCTGGGCCTGCGCCGCCGCCGGCGGCGGCGCCCGCCTTTCAGGCCGTCTGCATGGCGCCGGGGCCCGGCACGGCGCCCGGCGGCACCTTGCCGAGAATGATCATGCCGAGCACCTCGTCCTTGGTGACGTCCTGGGTTCTGGCATGGCCGACGACCTGGCCGTTCTTCATCACCGACACGCGGTCGGCGAGGTCGAAGACGTCGTGGATGTCGTGGCTGATCAGGAAGATGCCGATGCCTTCGCGCTTCAACTGCTTGATCAGTTCGCCGACCTGGGCGGTTTCCTGCGGTCCGAGTGCTGCGGTCGGCTCGTCCATGATCAGGATGCGGGCGTTGAACAGGATGGCGCGGGCGATCGCCACCGACTGCCGCTGGCCGCCGGAAAGCGCCTTCACCGGCTCCTTGAAACGCTGGAAGTTGGGGTTGAGCCGCCCCATCACCTCGCGCGCCTTCGCCTCCATCGCCACGTCGTCGAGCGTACCCCAGGGGGTGCGCAGTTCCCGGCCGAGATAGAGATTGGCGGCGGCGTCGACATTGTCGGCGACGGCGAGCGTCTGGTAGATCGTCTCGATGCCGTATTTCTTCGCGTCGCGCGGATTGCCGATCTCCGCCGGCGCGCCGTTGATCAGGATGTCGCCGGCATCGCGCTTGTAGGCGCCGGAGAGGATCTTGATCAGCGTCGACTTGCCGGCGCCGTTGTGGCCGAGCAGGGCCACGACCTCGCCCGGATAGAGGTCGACGGAGGCGTTGTCGACCGCGTGGATACCGCCGAAGGAGATCGAGATGTTGCGCATCTCGACCAGCGGCGTGCGTTGTTCCGTCATTGCCAAAACTCCTTCTTACTTGGCGCGGCCGCGGTAGACGGTGTCGAGCCAGACGGCGACAACGAGAACCATGCCGACCACGATGCGCTGCAGCGGACTGTCGATGCCGAGCAGGACCATGCCGGATTGCAGCGATTGCATGACGAGGGCGCCGAGCATGGCGCCGGCGATGGTGCCCATGCCGCCGGCGAGCGACGTCCCGCCGATCACCGCGGCGGCGATCGTGTAGAGTTCGTCGAGCTCGCCCTGGGCGTTCGTCGCGGCGTTGAGGCGGGCGGTGGAGATCGCGGCGGCGATGGCGCAGAGCATGCCCATCAGCGCGAAGATGCGCACCGTCACCCAGCGGGTCTTGATGCCCGCGAGTTCCGCGGCTTCCGGATTGCCGCCGAGCGCGAAGACGTAGCGGCCGAAGCGCAGCCGCGTCGAGATGAAGGTCATGACGATGCCGACGCCGATGGCGATCAACACCGGCACGGCGATGCCGTGCGGGATGAACAGGCCGCCTTCCGGCCAGGCGATGCCGTTGGCGTCGGCATATTTGCGCGCGATCGCCACCGGCCAGGGATAGGCGTTGACGATGGCGACGGCGCCGAGGACGAGGAGACAGCCGACACCCGAAAGGAAATATTCCGCCCAGATCGGCCGCTGCGGGAAGCCGAAGCGGCGACGCTGCTTGCGCGCATTGATGATCGTGCCGACGATGGCGAGGCAGGCGATGACGCCGACGATCCAGCTCGCCGTCGCGCCGATCGAACCCTCGGTGCCGCCGCCCATCAGGCGAAAGGTTGCGTCCATCGGCGCCACCGTGCGCCCCGAGGTGACGAACCAGGTCGCACCGCGCCAGACGAGCAGGCCGCCGAGCGTGACGATGAAGGAGGGCACGCGCAGGAAGGCGATGATCGCCCCGTGCAGTGCGCCGATCGCGGCGCCGAGAACGAGGCCGGAGCACAGCGTCACGATCCAGATCGCCGGATGGTTGAAGCCCAGGAGTTTCGGCAGGAATTCCGCCTGCATCACCCCCATGATCATGCCGACGAAGCCGAGGATCGAGCCGACCGAGAGATCGATGTTGCGCGTGACGATGACGAGCACCATGCCGGTCGCCATCACGGCGATCGAGGCTGTCTGGACGGAGAGGTTCCAGAGGTTGCGCGGCGTCAGGAAAAGGCCGCCCGACAGGAGGTCGAAGCCGATCCAGATGATCAGCATCGCGCCGACCATGCCGAGCAGGCGCGTGTCGATCTCGGTGGCGCGGAAGAACCGCTTCAGCGGATGTTCGCTCGCCGCGCGGGCGCGGTTCGCATGCGTGGTATTCGTGATGTCGGCCATGATCCTGCCGTTCCCCCACTTTTTTGGACTCTGATACGGCCGCCCGGCATGGCCCTGTCGCAGGGCGATGGAACCCGTGCACGGGCTCCGGGCGGCGAGGGCGTCGCGCCGCCGTCCGGCCAGCGCCGCCTGCTCGCGCGATATCGTTTTCCGGCGGCCCTGCCGCCCTTTGCGCACCGCACGAGCGCCGCAACCTGCGTTGCGGCGCTCGAATGTCGGGTCAGTGCCGCCCGTGTCGCGCGTGCCGGGCGCTGTGTCCGGCGGACGTCGACATCGGCAGGCCTTTAGTTGCAGGCCGCGACCGAACCGGCGGCGACGCCCTGGCAGGCGGTTTCCTTGGAGATCCAGCCGGCGTCGATGACGACGTTCAGGTTGTCCTTGGTGATCGGCATCGGCGCGAGGAAGACCGACTTCATCTCGACGCCCTTCGGGCCGCCGTTGAAGGTCTGCACGTCGGCGATCTCGTCCATCGTCTTGCCACCGGCAAGCTCGGCGGCGATCTCGGCGGCGCGCTTGCCGAGCTCGCGGGCGTCCTTCCAGACGGAGACGGTCTGCGTGCCGAGCGCGACGCGGTTCAGCGCCGCATGGTCGCCGTCCTGGCCGGAGACCGGAACGGAGCCGGCCATGCCCTGCGCCGTCAGGGCGGCGACGACGCCGCCGGCCGTGCCGTCGTTCGAGGCGACGACCGCGTCGACCTTGTTGTCGTTGGCCGTCAGGAACTGCTCCATGTTCTTCTGGGCGTTCTCCGGCTTCCAGCCGTCGGTATAGGCTTCGCCGACATTCTTGATCTTGCCGGCGTCGATCGCCTCCTTCAGCACCTCGAGCTGGCCGGAGAAGAGGAAGTCGGCGTTCGGATCGGAGGAGGAGCCCTTGATGAAGACGTAGTTGCCCTCGGGCTTCACCTTGAACACTTCGCGGGCCTGCATGCGCCCGACTTCCTTGTTGTCGAAGGTGATGTAGAAGGCGGCCGGGTTCTCGATCAGGCGGTCATAGCCGACGACCGGGATGCCCTCGGCGGTCGCCTTCTCGATCGCCGGGCCGATCGCCTCGGAGTCCTGCGCCAGCACGATGAGCGCGTTCGCGCCCTGCGAGATCAGCGATTCGACGTCGGTGAGCTGCTTGGCGGCCGAGGACTGGGCATCGGCGGAGATGTACTTGTCGCCCGAGGCCTCGAGCGCGGCCTTGATCGCCGCCTCGTCGGTCTTCCAGCGCTCTTCCTGGAAGTTCGACCAGGACACGCCGACGACGAGGTCCTTGGCGATGGCCGCGGAATGCAGGGAAACGATGATGGCGGCCCCCGCCATCAGCTTCAGAACGGATCTCATAAATGTCCTCCCAACGGATGGCCGGTCTCTCGGGCGAACCTCCCGCACGAGTCCTCAAACCGGCCCGAATCTGCCGAAAAAGCCCCCGGGACTTTTTTCTCGACAGTCGAGAAAATAGATGTCAGAGTTTTTGCAGGCTGTCAACCGAGTGTCTCGGCTTGTGTTGCTGCCCGGCAGGTGCTTTGGGAGGGGCATGTGTGTCGAAGGCTGATCGGGAATAACGGGCGCATGCCATGCTGACGAAATCCGGCCCGGAACTCGTGCGCCAGCAGAACTGCGCCCTGGTGCTTTCGGCGCTTCGCCGTTTCGGTCCCCTGTCGCACACCGACATTTCCGCCCGTACGGGTCTCGCCTCAGCGACCGTCTCCGCCATCACGGCCGACCTCGAAAAGGTCAACGTCATCGGCCGGATGGAGCAGCAGCCGCAGGGCGGGCGCGGACGGCCGCGCGTGCTCTTCCGCCAGCGCCGCGACGGCGGCTTCCTCATAGCGGTGCGCATCTCCTCCGACATGGTGCAGTATTCGCTGGTCGACTATGCCGGCACGCTGATCGACCGCTTCGAGGAGGCGCGCAACCACGCGATCTCCGGCACGGCGCATTTTTCCGCAGGTCTCCGCGCCGCCCTTTCGCGCATCGCCGCCCGCTCGGGCGTGGCGCCGGAGAAGGTGCTGGCGATCTCGATCAGCAGCAAGGGTACCGTCGATCCCGACGGGCGCTGCCTGATCTGGTCGCCGGTCTTCGGGCGGGAGCGGATCGATTTCGTCGAGCTGCTCAGCCTCGACTGGCAGGCCAAGGTGACGGTCAGCAACGAGACGCTGCTGGTCGCCCAGGCGCTCGGCCAGAAGGCCGACAGGGCGGCGGACGAGACGGCCGCCGGCGCGGGGCCGCGCTTTCGCGGGCTGGTCGCGCTGTCGCTCGGCCACAGCATCGGCCTCGGCATCGCGCGTAAGGACCGTGCCGGCGCGCTGGAGGTGACGGCGCCGAATTTCGGCCATATGCTGCACCGGGCGGAAGCCGGGCTCTGCCGCTGCGGCGCGATCGGCTGTGTCGAGGCGGCGGCCGGCTTCTACGGCATCCTGCGCACCGCCTTCGAGGTGCCGCCCGACACGATCCCGGCGAAATTCGTTCCGCTTGCCGAGATGGACAAGATCGCGGCCAGCGCCCGCGCCGGCCACCGCATGGCCGGCTACGCCTTCCGGCAGGCAGGCCTCGCGCTCGGCCAGGGCCTGTCGCGGGTGCTCAGCCTCTACGATCCGATGCCCGTCGTGGTCACCGGGCAGGGCACGCGCTATTTCGACCTGCTGCAGCGCGGCCTCGACGAGGGGCTCGCCCAGTCGCATCAGGTGCGGCTCTACGGGCCGCCGGCGATCTCGGTGGTCCTCGATGAGCAGCGGCTGGTCTTCGAGGGCCATCTCGACCGGGTCCTGACCGAGATGGACCAGGATGTCGCCGCCTTGCGCGCCCCGGCCGGAGAGACGGAATAGGCGCGGCGGTCTCGCCCTTGGGAAAAAGGAACCCTTCCGCCGCGCCCGGCCTCAGGAGAGTTCGACCACCGCCCCGGTCTTCACCGAGGTCAGCGCGGCATCGGCGAGGATCAGCGCGGCGAGCCCGTCGGCACCGGTCGGCGAGATCGGCGCGCCCTTCTCGATCGCGGCGATGAAGGCCGCGATCTCGTTGGCATAGGCCTCGGTGTAGCGGGTCATGAAGAAATCGTGCAGCGGCGGGCGGGTGTAGCCGTCGCCATTCGCGATCTCGATCGATACGGGTCGCTGGTTCTCCGCCAAGACCATGCCCTTTTCGCCGTGGATCTCGATGCGCTGGTCGTAGCCATAGGTGGCGCGGCGCGAATTGGAGATGATCGCCTGCCTGCCGCTTGCCGTCTGCAGCAGCACGGAGACGCTGTCATAGTCGCCGGCCTCGCCGATCGCCGGGTCGACCAGGACGGCGGCGGTCGCGGCGACGCGGACGATCTCCTCGCCGAGCAGGAAGCGGGCCATGTCGAAATCGTGGATCGTCATGTCGCGGAAGATGCCGCCCGACCGGCTGATATAGTCGACCGGGGGCGCGCCGGGGTCGCGCGAGGTGATCGTCACCATCTCGACCGCGCCGATGCGACCGTCGTCGATCGCGCGGCGCACCGCCTGGAAATGCGGGTCGAAGCGGCGGTTGAAGCCGACCATCAGTTTCGCCCCGGTCTCCTCGACCACGGCGATGCAGGCCTTGACCCGTTCAACGTCGAGATCGACCGGCTTCTCGCAGAAGATCGCCTTGCCGGCGCGCGAGAAGCGCTCGATCAGGTCGGCATGGGTGTCGGTCGGCGTGCAGATCACGACCGCGTCGATGTCGTCGGCCGCCTCGATCTCCTCGATGCTGCGCACGCTGCAGCCATACTGCCCGGCAAGCGCTTCCGCCGCGCCCGCGAACGCATCGGCGACCGCCACGAGGACCGCGTCCGGATCGCCGCTCACGGCCTTGGCATGGACCTTGCCGATGCGGCCGGCGCCGAGAAGGCCAAATCTTACAGTCATCGTCACACTCTTTCGCTGGGGCGCCGCCGCTCGGCGCCCTGAGGTCGCGGGGCGATGTCGCCCGTCCCGCGGTGGCGTGGCGGGCGGGGCCCGCGCGAGCTCTGGTCCGGATGAAGGGCGGCGGCCCCCGTCACGAAGGCCGCATGCCGGTGTCTCCCCCATCCCGCCGCTTGACAGAACAAATCGGCGGCGTCTGTTATTTTCGGAATATTTATTCTATTTTACACGCGATCGTCAAGCCGTTCGCGCGCGGCCGGGGTTGCGGATCCCCGAAATTTGAACGAGAAGACGACGGTCGCGAGGAGGCTTTGCCCATGAACATGCAGAAATTCATCGATCCGGACCACCCGTTCTACCGGCCGCTGTGGGTGCGGCTGCTGATCGCCGCCTCCTGCCTGTTCTGGACCGCGATCGAGCTCTACAACGGCGAAATGGTCTGGGGCATGCTGTTCCTCGCCGTCACCACCTATGTGGTCTGCGTGCTGCTGATCTTCTTCAACCCGAAGGCCCCGGAACCGCCGAAGCCGGACGAGCCCGCCACCTGACGCCCGGCTTCCCGCGCCACCCGCCCGGCCGGATTCGAGGATCCTCATTTGCGCCCGGCATGGCGGCGGAGGGCAGCGTCGATCAGGCTGTTGGCGATGGTCATCCGCCGCCCGGCATCGGCGCGGCGCTCCGCCGCAAAGAGGTCTGGATGGTTGAGGCTGGCGAAGCGGCGCCGCAGCGCCGCCAGGTCCTCGGGCGATTCGCCGCCTGACAGCCCGAGGTCGGCCGCGACCTCTTCCATGGTTGTCCGCCTGAGCCAGGGATGGGGATCGGCCGGCGGCGGCAGTTCCGGTGCGTCGCCGGCGATCTCGGCATAGGCGCGCGCCGCCGTGGCGCCATCCCTATCACCGCTCGTGCCGGCGACGAATCCGCTGGTCAGGCCGCGGATGCCCGCCGCCACCGGGGAAGGCTCCGGCTCCGCCTCGTCTGACGGACGCAGCCGGTCGAGCACGGTCTGGAAGATCGACATCCTGAACATGGTCCTGCGGTCCCCGCCTTGCCGGAGGGAGGACATGGCATGCGACGATGGCGCGAGGCTTGCAGGCATCAGGCGGTCGCCTGCTTGAAGATCAGGTCGTAGAGGAGCCGCGCACTCGGCGTCAGCGCCCGCCCCTGGGCGGTGATCAGGCTGTAGGGCTTGATGCGCAGCGGAAAATCGATGGGGAGCACGCGGATGTCGCCGGAATCGGCGCCGTGCCCCGCAATCAGGGTCGCGACGTCGCGCGCGACGGCCGCGATCGCGCTGGTGTTGCGCACGATGGCGATCGTCAGCACGATCGAGGAGGTGTTGATCACCGTCACCGGCAGCGGCACGCCGGCGGCGAGGAAGCGGTCCTCGACCGCGCGGCGCAGCAGCGTCCCGCGCGGCTGGAACACCCAGTCATAGCCCGGAAGGTCGTCGACGGAGACCGGCGCGCGGTCGAGGAGGGGATGGCCGTCGCGCACGATCAGCGCGATATGCTCCTCGCCGATCTCGGTCATGGCGAAGTGCTCGGGGTTCGCATCTTCCGGGATGCGGCCGAGGACGAAATCGTGGCGGCCGGCCAGAAGCTCGCGCGTCAGCACGTTGCTGTTCTCGATCTGCACGCTGATCTCGATGCCGGGATAGGCGGTCGAGACCTGGCGGATTGCGGGCACCGCGAGGTTGAGGGCGGGGCCGGTCACCGATCCGAGCGAGACCGAGCCGCCCGACCCGGTCTTCAACTCGTTGATCTCGCGGGCGGCCTCGCGCAGTTCGAGGAAGATGCTGCGGGCCCGCCGCGCCAGCGCCTTTCCGTAGGCGGTCAGCTCGACGCCGCGGGCGACCCGCTCGCAGAGCGGCGTGCGGAAGATCGCCTCGATCTCGCCGAGCATGCGCGAGGCGGCGGGTTGCGACATGTTGAGCGCGTGGGCGGCTGCACTCACCTGGCGATGTTCCTCGACGGCGAGGATGAGGCGGAGATGGCTGATCTTCAGCCCGGGGCGGAACATGTCGGCCGGCGCGCCGGGGCCTGAGGTCAGCGGGGAAGTGTCGGCGGGCACGGTGGACGCCTCTCCATGTCGCGTTGCAATAAATCACACTCTTTATCAGTGTTATATCGAAAATGATATGATGGAGAACCACTATTGCATTTGACAGGTATGGGAATTGATTCCAGTTTGCCGCCATGTGCGCCGGGCAACGTGGGAGCGTTGGGCGGGAGGTTCCTCAACCCCAAATCTACCGGAAGGTTTTCTTCCGTTGTCGACGGCAAGCGCATGCGATGGCGCGGCAGGCCAGCCCGCCTCAACACGTGATCTGGGAGAGATCGAATGAAATTGCTTACCTCGCTTCTGGCGGCCGCCGCGATCGGCGTCGCCTCCTTCGCCTTCCCCGCGCTCGCCCAGGACAAGGGCGTCGTCGGCATTTCCATGCCGACCAAGACCTCGACGCGCTGGATCTCGGACGGCGAGACGATGGAGAAGCTGTTCAAGGAGGCCGGCTATACGCCGGACCTGCAGTTCGCCGACGACGACATCCCGAACCAGCTCGCGCAGATCGAGAACATGGTGACCAAGGGCGCCAAGGTTCTGGTCATCGGCGCGATCGACGGCACGACGCTGTCCGACATCCTCGCCAAGTCGCACGAGCAGGGCGTCAAGGTCATCGCCTATGACCGCCTGATCCGCGATTCGGGCAATGTCGACTACTACGCCACCTTCGACAACTTCCAGGTCGGCGTCCTGCAGGCGACCAGCCTCGTCGACGGCCTGAAGCAGCGCTTCGGCGACGTGAAGCCGTGGAATGTCGAGCTCTTCGGCGGCTCGCCGGACGACAACAACGCCTTCTTCTTCTACGACGGCGCCATGTCCGTGCTGCAGCCGCTGATCGACAGCGGCGACATCGTCATCAAGTCCGGCCAGACCGGCATGGAGACGGTCGGCACGCTGCGCTGGGACGGCGCGGTCGCGCAGGCCCGCATGGAGAACCTGCTGTCCTCGACCTACACGGATGCCCAGGTCAACGGCGTTCTCGCCCCCTATGACGGCCTGTCCATTGGCATCCTCTCGGCGCTGAAGGGCGTCGGCTATGGCTCCGGCGACCTGAAGATGCCGATCGTCACCGGCCAGGACGCCGAGCTTCCCTCGGTCAAGTCGATCCTCGCCGACGAGCAGTATTCCACCGTCTTCAAGGACACGCGCGAGCTCGCCAAGGTCGCCGTCAACATGACCAACGCGATCATGGAAGGCAAGGAGCCGGAAATCAACGACACCAAGACCTATGACAACGGCGTCAAGGTCGTCCCGTCCTACCTGCTGAAGCCGGTGTCCGCCGACAAGACCAACGTCAAGGACATCCTGGTCGGCGCCGGCTACTACACGGAAGACCAGATCAACAACTGATCCTTCCCTTCCACCTTCGGGGTTCGCGACCTGTCGCGAACCCCTTCTGCCATGGCGATGGAATGCTATAAGCTCGGCCTGTCTTTCCCTCGTCATCCCCAGGTCGCCGCAGGACTATCGGACATGGACACAATCATTCTCGAAATGCGCGGCATCACCAAGACGTTTCCGGGCGTGAAAGCGCTGGACAACGTCAACCTGAAGGTGCGCGAGGGCGAGATCCACGCGCTGGTCGGCGAAAACGGCGCCGGCAAGTCGACGCTGATGAAGGTGCTTTCCGGCGTCTATCCGGCCGGCACCTATGACGGCGAGATCCATTTCGGCGGCGAGGTCCGGCATTTCTCGACGATCTCCGACAGCGAGCATCTCGGCATCATCATCATCCACCAGGAACTGGCGCTCGTGCCGCTGCTCTCGATCGCGGAAAACATCTTCCTCGGCAACGAGATCGCCACCAACGGCGTCATCGACTGGAAGCAGACCTTTTCTCGCACGCAGGAGCTTCTGAACAAGGTCGGGCTCAGGGAGCCGCCGACGGCGCGCATCACCGACATCGGCGTCGGCAAGCAGCAGCTCGTCGAGATCGCCAAGGCCCTGTCGAAGAAGGTGAAGCTGCTGATCCTCGACGAGCCGACCGCGTCGCTGAACGAGACGGATTCGGACGCGCTGCTGAAGCTCCTGATGGAGTTCCGCAAGCAGGGCATGACCTCGATCATCATTTCGCACAAGCTGAACGAGATCAAGAAGGTCGCCGACAAGATCACCATCATCCGCGACGGCGGCACGGTCGAGACGCTCGACTGTCACCGCGAGGAGATCAGCGAGGACCGGATCATCAAGGGCATGGTCGGCCGCGACATGGAAGACCGCTATCCGGCGCGCACGCCGAAAATCGGCGGCGTCCTGCTCGAGGTGAAGAACTGGAACGTTTACCACCAGCACCACCGCGACCGGCAATTCCTGCACGACATCCATTTCAACGTCCGCGCCGGCGAGGTCGTCGGCATCGCCGGGCTGATGGGCTCGGGGCGCACGGAGACGGCGATGAGCCTCTTCGGCAAGTCCTGGGGCCATCGGATCTCCGGCGAGGTGACCATGCACGGCAAGCCCGTCGACGTCAGCACGATCCCGAAGGCGATCGAGGCGGGGCTCGCCTATGTGACGGAGGACCGCAAGCAGCTCGGCCTCGTGCTCAACAACAACATCATGCACAACACGACGCTCGCCAACCTCGCCGCCGTCGCGAGCGCCGGCGTGATCGACGGGCACAAGGAGGCGCGCGTGGCGAGCGACTACCGCTCGAAGCTGCGCATCCGCTCCCATTCGATCTACCAGGAGGCGGTCAACCTGTCCGGCGGCAACCAGCAGAAGGTCGTGCTGTCGAAATGGCTGTTCACCAGTCCCGAGGTGCTGATCCTCGACGAACCGACGCGCGGCATCGACGTCGGGGCGAAATACGAGATCTACACCATCATCAACCAGCTTGCCGCCGAGGGGAAGGGCATCCTGATGATCTCGTCGGAGATGCCGGAGCTGCTCGGCACTTGCGACCGGATCTACGTCATGAACGAGGGCCGCATCGTCGCCGAGCTTCCGAAGGGTGAGGCAAGCCAGGAATCCATCATGCGCGCCATCATGCGCTCCGGGGAGAAACACTAATGGTCGCAGACACCGGTTCCCGCAGGGCCTCGCCCTCGATCGGCGAATATCTGAGGAACAACATCCGCGAGTACGGCCTGCTCGTCGCCCTCGTGGTGATCATGCTGTTCTTCCAGGTGATCACCGACGGCGTGCTGTTCCGTCCCGTCAACATCACCAACCTGATCCTGCAGAATTCCTTCATCGTTATCATGGCGCTCGGCATGCTGCTGATCATCGTGGCGGGGCATATCGACCTGTCGGTCGGGTCGATCGTCGCGTTTACCGGCGGACTTTCGGCGATCATGCTGGTGAAGTGGGGCATCCATTATTCCATCGTCGTGCCCCTGTGTCTGGTGCTCGGCGCGGCGGCCGGGGCGGCGCAGGGCTACTGGGTCGCCTACCAGAAGATCCCGTCCTTCATCGTCACGCTCGCCGGCATGCTCGTCTTCCGCGGGCTCACCTATCTCGTGCTGCAGAACCGGCCGATCGGTCCCTTCCCGAAGGATTTTCAGCTTCTCTCCACCGGCTTCGTGCCGGATTTCCTCTATTTCCTCAATCCGGCACCGGGCACGGTCACCAATCTCTTCGCACTCGTCACCGTCGTCGTCCTGGTCGTGATCGCCTTCTATTACGGCTTCAAGGAGCGGCGGGTGAACGAGCAACACGGCACGGAGAACGAGCCCTTCGCCTTCTTCGCGCTGCAGATGGGCATCATCGGCGTCGTCGCCATCTTCCTCGGTTACCAGCTCTCGACCTACAAGGGCTTCCCGAACGTGCTGGTCGTGATGGCCGTGCTGATCGCGTTCTACACCTTCATCACCACGCGCTCGACGATCGGCCGGCGCATCTACGCGATGGGCGGAAACGAGAAGGCGGCGAAGCTGTCCGGCATCAACACCGAGCGGCTGACCTTCTACGCCTTCGTCAACATGGGCGTGCTCGCCTCGCTCGCCGGCATGATCATCGCGGCGCGCCTCAATTCGGCGACGCCGAAGGCCGGCGTCGGCTTCGAGCTCGACGTCATCGCCGCCTGCTTCATCGGCGGCGCCTCGGCGTCCGGCGGTGTCGGCAAGATCACCGGCGCGGTCATCGGCGCCTTCATCATGGGCGTGATGAACAACGGCATGTCGATCATGGGCCTCGGCATCGACTACCAGCAGCTTGTCAAGGGCCTGGTGCTGCTCGCGGCCGTGTTCTTCGACGTCTACAACAAGAACAAGGGCTGAACGTCCGGACGGACGGGCCCATTCGACAGAACGGTCCGTGACGGGGCGGCCCGGCCGGATGGCCGGGCGGAGCACCGTCCCGCCGGACCCAGAGACGACAGGATGGAAGGCAATGCTGATTTCGCAGATCTCTGACAGCGACGGAACGATCCGCGTCGCGGTGCGCGACGACGACGGGTCGGCGGCGCATGTCGTCAAGGACGCGGCGAGCGTCCATGCGCTGGCGCTGGAGGCGGCCAATTCCGGCCGCTCGCTCGCGAGCGTCGTCGAGGCGCACGGGCGCGGGGAGGCGGTCGACCTGGCCGCGGCCTATGCCGAGGGCCGGCTGCTGTCGCCGATCACCCATGCCGATCCCGCCCATCTGCACCTGACCGGCACCGGCCTCACCCATCTCGGCTCAGCCTCCACCCGCGATGCGATGCATGCGGCGGTCTCCAAGGTCGAGGAGGGCGCCACCGACACGATGAAGATGTTCAGGATGGGCCTCGAAGGCGGCAAGCCGGCGCCGGGCGAGACCGGCGTGCAGCCGGAATGGTTCTACAAGGGCAACGGCCTCGTCGCTGCGGCGCCCGGCGCGCCGCTCGTTTCGCCCTCCTTCGCGCTCGACGGCGGCGAGGAGCCGGAGATCGCCGGCATCTACGTGATCGCCGACGACGGCCGGCCGTTCCGCATCGGCTTCGCCGTCTCCAACGAGTTTTCCGACCATGTGACGGAGCGGATCAACTATCTCTATCTCGCCCATTCGAAGCTCCGGCCGGCGAGTTTCGGGCCCGAGATCCGCATCGGCGCCGCGCCGGACGACATTCGCGGCACGTCGCGCATCCTGCGCGACGGCGCGGTGATCTGGGAGAAACCCTTCCTCTCCGGCGAGGCGAACATGTCGCACACGCTCGCCAACCTTGAGCACCACCACTTCAAGTATGCTCTTTTCCGCCAGCCGGGCGACGTGCATGTGCACATGTTCGGCACGGCGACGCTGTCCTTCGGCGACGGCATCAGGACGGAAGCCGGCGACGTGTTCGAGATCGAGGCGCCCGGTTTTGGCCTGCCGCTGCGCAATCCGCTGGCGGTCGCGGCGAAGGACGATGTCGTCATCGGCGAGCTTTGACTTTTTGATACGTGCGGCGCGTCGACGCGCGGCCGAACCGAAGGAGGGCGAAGGCCCATGACCATTCATCAGAACCTGATCGCCGGCGAGTGGGTCGCCGGAACCGATGCCGTGAAGAACATCAATCCGTCCAACACCGGCGACGTGGTCGGCGAATATGCCCGCGCCAGCGCCGAGGACACGAAGGCGGCGATCGCGGCGGCCAAGGCGGCGTTTCCCGCCTGGTCGCGTTCGGGCATCCTCGAACGGCATGCGATCCTGCGCAAGGCCGCCGACGAGATCCTCGCCCGCAAGGACGAACTCGGCCGGCTCCTGTCGCGCGAGGAGGGCAAGACTCTTGCCGAAGGCATCGGCGAGACGGTGCGCGCCGGGCAGATCTTCGACTTCTTCGCCGGCGAGACGCTGCGCCTTGCCGGGGAAACGCTGCCGTCGGCCCGTCCGGGCATCGGCGTCGAGGTGACCCGCGAGGCCGTCGGCGTCGTCGGCATCATCACGCCGTGGAACTTCCCGATCGCCATTCCCGCCTGGAAGATCGCCCCGGCGCTCTGTTACGGCAACACCGTCGTCTTCAAGCCGGCCGATCTCGTGCCGGGCTCCGCCTGGGCGATCGTCGACATCCTGCACCGCGCCGGCCTGCCGAAGGGCGTCTTGAACCTCGTCATGGGCAAGGGCTCGGTGGTCGGCCAGACGATCCTCGACAGCCCGGATGTGCACGCCATCACCTTCACCGGCTCGACCGGGACCGGCAAGCGCGTGGCGGCCGCCTCGATCGAGCACAATCGCAAGTTCCAGCTCGAAATGGGCGGCAAGAACCCCTTCGTCATCCTCGACGATGCGGATCTGTCCGTCGCGGTGGAAGCGGCCGCGAATTCGTCCTTCTTCTCGACCGGCCAGCGCTGCACGGCGTCGTCGCGCCTGATCGTGACCGAGGGCATCCATGACCGCTTCGTCAAGGCCCTGACCGAGCGGTTGTCCGGCATCGTCGTCGACGATGCGCTGAAGGCCGGCACCCATATCGGCCCCGTCGTCGACGAAACGCAACTGAAGCAGGATGTCGACTATATCGCGCTCGGCACGCAGGAGGGCGCGACGCTCGCCTTCGGCGGCGAGCGCCTGACGCGCGAGACGCCCGGCTTCTATCTCCAGCCGGCGCTCTTCACCGAGGCGACCAACCAGATGCGGATCAGCCGCGAGGAAATCTTCGGCCCCGTCGCCTCCGTCATCCGCGTGAAGGACTATGACGAGGCCCTGGCGACGGCGAACGACACGACCTTCGGCCTTTCCTCCGGCATCGCCACGACAAGCCTGAAACACGCGACGCATTACAAGCGCAATGCCGAGGCCGGCATGGTCATGGTCAACCTGCCGACGGCGGGCGTCGATTTCCACGTTCCCTTCGGCGGCCGCAAGGGCTCGTCCTACGGCTCGCGCGAGCAGGGCCGCTACGCCGCCGAATTCTACACCACCGTCAAGACCGCCTACACGCTGGCGTGACGCGAAACGCCAAGGACAAGACCATGACGAAGAAGAAGGCAGAATGGCCGCGCCGGCTCCGCTCCTATGAATGGTTCGGCGGAACCGGCAAGAACGCCATCATGCACCGCTCCTGGATGAAGAACCAGGGCCTGCCGGCCGACACGTTCGACGGGCGGCCGATCATCGGCATCTGCAACACCTGGTCGGAACTGACCCCGTGCAACGCCCACCTGCGCGACCTTGCGGAGCGGGTGAAGCGCGGTGTCTACGAGGCGGGCGGCTTCCCGGTCGAATTCCCGGTCTTCTCGACCGGCGAGAGCACGCTGCGCCCGACGGCGATGATGTTCCGCAACCTCGCGGCGATGGATGTCGAGGAGGCGATCCGCGGCAATCCGGTCGACGGCGTCGTGCTGCTCGGCGGTTGCGACAAGACCACGCCGAGCCTGATGATGGGGGCGGCGAGCGTCGACATCCCGGCGATCTGCGTCTCGGGCGGGCCGATGCTGAACGGCAAGTGGCGCGGCAAGGATGTCGGCTCCGGCACGGCGATCTGGCAGTTCTCCGAGATGGTCAAGTCCGGCGAGATGTCGCTCGCCGAATTCATGGATGCCGAGCAGGGCATGGCGCGCTCGGCCGGAAGCTGCATGACGATGGGCACGGCCTCGACCATGGCGTCGATGGCCGAGGCGCTCGGCATGACGCTGTCGGGCAATGCCGCGATCCCCGCCGTCGATGCGCGCCGCCGCGTCATTTCGCAACTGACCGGCCGGCGCATCGTCGAGATGGTCAAGGAGGACCTCAAGCCCTCCGACATCCTGACCAAGGAAGCCTTCGAGAACGCCATCCGCATCAACGGCATGATCGGCGGCTCGACCAATGCGGTGCTCCACCTTCTGGCGCTCGCCGGCCGCGTCGGCGTCGAGCTGACGCTCGACGACTGGGACCGGCTCGGCCGCGACGTGCCGACCATCGTCAACCTGCAGCCGTCGGGCAAATACCTGATGGAGGAGTTCTATTATGCCGGCGGCCTGCCCGTCGTCATCAAGGCGGCGGCGGAAGCCGGGCTGATCCACAAGGACATCGTCACGGTGGCCGGTACCAGCGTCTGGGAGGGCGTCAAGGACGTCGTCAACTACAATGACGATGTGATCCGCCCGGCCGACAAGGCGCTCGCCAATCCGGGCGGCATCGCCGTGCTGCGCGGCAACCTCGCGCCGAAGGGGGCTGTCCTGAAACCCTCGGCCGCCTCGCCGGACCTGATGCGGCACCGCGGCCGCGCCGTCGTCTTCGAGAGCATCGAGGACTATCACGCGCGCATCAACCGCGACGATCTCGACATCGACGAGACCTGCATCATGGTGCTGAAATATTGCGGGCCGAAGGGCTATCCGGGCATGGCCGAGGTCGGCAATATGGGCCTGCCGCCGAAGGTGCTGAAGAAGGGCATCACCGACATGATCCGCATCTCGGATGCGCGCATGTCGGGCACCGCCTACGGCACCGTGATCCTGCATGTCGCGCCCGAAGCCGCCGATGGCGGGCCTCTGGCGCTGGTCGAGAACGGCGACATGATCGACGTCGACATCCCCGCGCGCAAGCTGCATCTCGACGTGTCGGACGCGGAACTGGAGCGCCGCCGCGCCGCCTGGGTCTCGCCGGTCAAGCCGCTCACCGGCGGCTATGGCGGCCTCTACATCAAGACCGTCATGCAGGCCGACAGCGGCGCCGACCTCGACTTCCTCGTCGGCGCGCGCGGCTCCGTCGTCGAGCGCGATTCGCACTGACGCTCGCGCGTCGGAAGCGGGCCTTTCGGCCGAAAACAAAGAAAAGCGGGCGCCTCCGGCCGGAGGCGCCCGCTTTCGTCGTTCAGGGGATTTTCAGGACTGGCTCTGCGACTGGCCCTGGCTCTCGACCGTCAGCGAGACCGACAGCGTCTCGTGCGCCGCGCCATGCACGAGACCGGAAATCGGCGCGGCATCGCGGTAATCCAGACCGGTGGCGAGGCGGACATAGCGCTCGTCCGGGCAGATCTCGTTGACCGCGTCGAAGCCGACCCAGCCGAGGCCGGCGAGATGAACCTCGGCCCAGGCATGGCTCGCCGTCTGCTCCGCGACGTCGTCCATCATCAGATAGCCGGAGACGTAGCGGGCCGGATGGCCGAGAAGCCGCGCGGCGGTGATCATGATATGGGCGTGATCCTGGCAGACGCCGCTCTTCTGTTCCAGCGCCTGCTCGGCCGTGGTGTCGGTCCGCGTCTCTCCCGGGCGATAGGCGACAGCCTTGTGGATCGCCGCCATCAGCGCATGCATCGTCGCCAGGTCGCTGTCGCCGGTGACCGACCTGATCAGTTCGCGCGTCAGCTTGCCGGGTTTGGTCAGCGCCGTGTCGCGCTTGTAGAGCCAGAGCGGCACATAGCTGGTGTCGGCGCCGAAGACGCCGGCGAGGTCCCGCGTCTCGACTTCGCCGGCGGCGGTGATGCGGATCACCGTCTGGTCGCCATTGATGCTGACGAGGTCGATGCGGTTGCCGAAATGGTCGCTGTAGGAGAGTTCGGCGCGGGCGCCCTCGACGGTGGTCTGCCAGTTCAGCACCGTCTGGCCCGGCTCCGTCTTCGGGTGGAGGCGCAGGCGCTGGAGGGAATAGGCGACCGGTTCGCTGTAGACATATTCGGTCGTGTGGCTGATTTTCAGGCGCATGGGGGTCTCCGCCGCACGGGGGGCCTCAATAGAAGCGGTAGCCGTCGGAGATTTCCTGCCCCAGACGGTTGTTGTGGCTGATGAAGTCCTCGATATATTCGTGCAGGCCGCGATCCATGATCTCCTTGATCGACCGGTCGCGTAGCGATTGCAGCGTCTCCTGCGCCGTCGCGTGGGCGGCATGGCTCTCGCCGTATTCGCGCGCCAGATAGCCGAGATTGCTGGCGATCTTCTCGTAGCAATAGGCGAGCGAGCGCGGCATGCGGCCGTTGAGGATCAGGAAGTCGGCGATGTTGGCGGGGCGGTACTCCGCGTCATAGACCCAGCCATAGGCGCGGTGGGCCGAGACGGAGCGCAGGATCGATTCCCACTGGATGTTGTCCATCGACGAGCCGACCTGGGAGACGGCCGGAAGCAGCACGTAATATTTGACGTCGAGGATGCGGGCCGTGTTGTCGGCACGCTCGATGAAGGTGCCGATGCGGGAGAAATTGTAGAGCTCGTTGCGCAGCATCGTGCCGTGGAAGGCGCCGCGGATCAGCGCCGTCCGACGCTTGATCGTGTCGATGACCTGCGGCAGGTCGGTCGCCTTCACCCGCTTCGCCAGCACCGATTTCAGCTCGATCCAGCATTCGTTGGTCGATTCCCAGGTCTCGCGCGTCAGCGCCGTCCTCACCATGCGCGCATTGTTGCGTCCCGCCTCGATGCAGGAGAGCACGCTCGACGGGTTCAGCCGGTCGCGCAGCAGGAAATCGATCGCGTCGGCGGAGGTCAGGGTCGGATGCGCGTTGTCGTAGAGTTCGCGCACGCCCGAACTCTGCAGCACGCCGTCCCAGTCCTCCTCGCTCGCCTCGCTGCGCGTCAGCGACAGGCGCAGGCCCGCGTCGATGAGGCGCGCGATGTTCTCCGCCCGCTCGATATAGCGGAACATCCAGTACAGACCGTTTGCGGTTCTTCCAAGCATGCTCGATCAGTCCTCCAGAACCCAGGTATCCTTGGTGCCGCCGCCCTGGCTGGAATTCACCACCAGGGAGCCGGCCTTCAGGGCCACGCGGGTCAGGCCGCCGGGAATGATCTGCACCTTGTCCGACACGAGGACGTAAGGCCGGAGATCGACATGGCGCGGCGCGATCCCCTTCTTCACCATGATCGGCACGGTGGAGAGCGACAGCGTCGGCTGCGCGATATAATTGCCGGGCCGCGACTTCAGCTTGTCGGCGAAGACGGCGCGTTCCTTTCTCGTCGCGGTCGGGCCGACGAGCATGCCGTAGCCGCCCGAGCCGTGCACCTCCTTCACCACCAGTTCCTCGAGATGCTCGAGCACATAGGCGAGGCTCTGCGGCTCGGAACAGCGCCAGGTCGGCACGTTTTCGAGCAGCGCCTTGCGGCCGGTGTAGAACTCGACGATCTCGGGCATGTAGGAATAGATCGCCTTGTCGTCGCAGATCCCGGTGCCCGGCGCATTCGCAATCGTGATGTTGCCGGCGCGGTAGACGTCCATGATCCCGGGAATGCCGAGGGCCGATTCCGGCTTGAAGGTGAGCGGATCGAGATAGTCGTCGTCGACGCGGCGGTAGAGCACGTCGATCGCCTCGTAGCCGCGGGTCGTGCGCATCTTCACCTTGCCGTCGACGACGCGCAGGTCCGACCCCTCGACCAGCTCGACGCCCATCATGTCGGCGAGGAAGGCGTGTTCGTAGAAGGCGGAATTGTAGATGCCGGGCGTCAGCACCGCCACGCGCGGCTTGCCCGAACAGCCCGGAGGGGCGAGCGAGGCGAGCGACTGGCGCAGGAGATAGGGGTAGTTCTCGACCGGCCGCACCCGGTTCTGATGGAAGAGTTCCGGAAACATCTGCATCATCGTCTCGCGGTTTTCCAGCATGTAGCTGACACCGGAGGGGGTGCGGGCATTGTCTTCCAGAACGTAGAACTGGTCCTCGCCGGTGCGCACGATGTCGGTGCCGACGATATGGGTGTAGACGCCGCCCGGCGGGCGGAAGCCGATCATCTGCGGCAGGAAGGCGACGTTGCGCTCGATGAGCTCGCGCGGCACCCGGCCGGCGCGGACGATCTCCTGCTTGTGGTAGATGTCGTCGAGGAAGGCGTTGAGCGCGATGACGCGCTGCTCGATCCCTTGCGCGAGCTTGCGCCATTCGCGGCCGGAAATGATGCGCGGGATGAGGTCGAAGGGGATCAGCTTTTCGGCCGAATCCGCGTGGCCGTAGACGGCGAAGGTGATGCCGGTCTTGCGAAAGATGTTTTCCGCTTCCTTGGATTTGGCGAGGAGACGGGCGCGGTCTTGGCTCTCGTACCACTCGTGGTAGGTGAGATAGGGTTGACGCGGGCTGTTGTCCGCATTCATCATTTCGTCAAATGCCAACGGTGCAATCCCCTTTTTTTGTCATTTGATTACAACAGCCAAGGCAATGCAAGAAGCATGCACAGTCGCGCACCAAGATTTTGCGCCGCGTCATGTTCGCCTGTTTGCGACGCATCTGCCGCATCGGCGACCGCTTTCCCGCCGTTGCACGGCGGGTGCGGCCGTCCAGCCTGCCGTCTTTGCGGGCGACTGCATGGAAAATCGGCAGGTCGTCGATAAGGTCGGCTGATCGCTTGCCTCAACGGAATTCCTTTGACGCGCGCACCGCGCGGTTTTATCGCGGGCCCGATACCGGCCGCCGGCCGCTTTCCCAAGGTGCCCCATGACCCTCGACAGACTGGCTCCGACCCTCTTCGTGCTTCTCTGGTCGACCGGCTGGATCGCGGCGAAATATGCCGCGCTGTCGGCCGACCCGCTGACGTTCCTGGTCATGCGCTATGCGCTTGCCGGCCTCCTTCTCGCGGGCTTCTCGCTGCTGGTGCGTGCCGAATGGCCGCGCGGGCGGACGGGCGGCCATGCGCTCGTCTCGGGCATCCTGCTGCACGGTCTTTACCTCGGGCCCGTCTGGTGGGCGATCGGCGCCGGCGTGCCGGCGGCGCTCGCCGGCATCATCGCCGGCCTCCAGCCGCTGATGACGGCCGCGGTGGCGCCGTGGTTCCTGGGGGAGCGCATCTCTCCCCTCCAGCGCCTCGGGCTGGTGATCGGGCTCGCCGGCATCGCGGTCGCCGTGGCGCCGAAGCTGGCCGGCGGCGCCGGGCTTCTTGCCTCCGGCGGCTGGCCGATCGTCGTCAACATCGCCGGCATGGCCTCCGTCACCCTCGGCACGCTCTACCAGAAGCGCTACCTGCAGCAGGGCGACATCCGCGCCATCGCGCCGCTGCAATATGCCGGCGCGCTTCTCGTGACCCTGCCGGCCGCCGTCCTGATCGAGCCGATGCGGGTGACATGGGGGCTGCCGCTGCTCGGCGCCCTGGCCTGGTCGGTGTTCGGCCTGTCGATCGGTGCGATCGCGCTGCTTCTTTACCTGATCCGCCGCGGGCAGGTGTCGAAGGCGGCATCGCTGATCTATCTCGTGCCGCCGCTCGCAGCACTGGAGGCGGCGGTCGCCTTCGGCGAGCCGCTGACCGTGGCGATGATCGCCGGGACGCTGCTCTGCGTCGCCGGCGTCTATCTCGCCAACCGCAGGCGCGCGGGCGGCTGAACAGGAAAACGGCGGGCTCTCGCCCGCCGCTGTCCGATTTTGCACTGACTGCCGAAGGCTCAGGCTTCGTCGCGCCGATGGCCGCCCGCGCGACGCTGGCCCTGCGGCGCGCCGTCGCGGGAAGGCTGCTGGCCGAGCGGCTGGCGTGCCGGCCGGTTGTTGCGGCGGTTGCGCTTGGCGACGGCCGCCTCGTGTGCGGCCTGTGCAGCCGGGCCCTGGCCCTTGCGGTGCTGCTTGCGCTGCGCCGCGCCGTCGCCTGCCTCGGAAGGGGCGGCGCTGCCGGAACGGGGTGCGCCGCGCTGGCCGCCACGGCGCTGGCCGTTGCGGGCGGGCGCCTGCGGCACGCGGCCCGCCGGCGGCTCGCCGCTGGCGACCGTCAGGGCGATGCCGGTCAGCTTCTCGATGTCGCGCAGCAGGCGGAATTCGTCGGGCGCGCAGAAGGCGATGGCGATGCCGTCGCGGCCGGCGCGCGCGGTGCGGCCGATGCGGTGGACATAGGCGTCCGGAACTTCCGGCAGGTCGTAATTGTACACATGGGTGACGCCGGGGATGTCGATGCCGCGCGCGGCGACGTCGGTGGCGACGAGCACGCGGATCTCGCCGTCGCGGAAGGCCTTCAGGGCCCGCTCGCGCTGGTTCTGGCTCTTGTTGCCGTGGATCGACGAGACTTTGAAGCCGACATGGTCGAGATGCTTCATCAGCTTCTCCGCGCCGTGCTTGGTGCGGGAGAAGACCATGGCGCGGCCGTCCGGATTGTCGGTGAGCGACGCTTTCAGCAGTTCGGTCTTCTGCGCGCCGCCGGCGACGTGATGGACGAACTGCTCGACCTTGTCGGCCGCCTTGCCCGGCGGCGAGACCTCGACGCGGACCGGATCGGTCAGGTACTCGCCGGCCAGTTCGGCGATCGCCTTCGGCATGGTGGCCGAGAACAGCAGGGTCTGGCGGTTCTTCGGCACCAGCTTGGCGATCTTGCGCAGGTCGTGGATGAAGCCGAGATCGAGCATCTGGTCGGCCTCGTCGAGCACGAGGTAGCGGCCGCGTGTCAGCGTCACCGCCTTGCGGGCGATGAGGTCGAGCAGGCGGCCCGGCGTGGCGACCAGAATGTCGACGCCGCGCTCCAGCTGGAAGGTCTGCTTGTTGATCGAGGCTCCGCCGACGACGACGCCGATCTTGAGCGGCGTCTTGCGGACGAACTCCTTGAGGTTGGCGGCGATCTGGTTGACGAGCTCGCGGGTCGGCGCGAGCACGAGGGCGCGGATGTTGCGCGGATCGGGGCGGCTGCCTTCGGCAACCAGCTTCTCGATCATCGGCAGGCCGAAGGCGGCCGTCTTGCCGGTGCCGGTCTGGGCAAGGCCGATCAGGTCGCGGCCGGCCATGACCTCGGGGATCGCGGCGGCCTGGATCGGCGTCGGCGTGGTGAAGCCGAGGCCGGTAAGTGTGGTGAGGATGTTCTGGGACAGGCCCAGATCGTCAAAACGTGTCAAAGTCCAAATGCCTTTTCGGGCGCGCAAGACGAACGACACCGGAGCCGCTCAAGGGCTGGCCGGTGCAGGCCTTGCGTCAAGAACCCCGCGTGATCTGGGAACTTGTGGGTTGAAAATCAGCGTCTGCGCCGTCATCCGCCGCTTCCGGCGAATGATCCTTAAGATGCGCTTCCTTCTTCGCGGCCCGTATCGAAGAGTTGCCGCCGGGCTCGCTCACGCGGCGGCCGGAAGGTGACGCTGGCGTTCATGTCGTTTGTTTGCGGTGCAAAGTCAAGCCTTGCTTTTGCAGGGCAGCCCTTCGACGGATGAAGGGAACGGGAACCGAACCCGTTCGGGCGGCGTTGGGGTGAGGGCGTTCCCTGCGCGGGATCCCGATTTCCCGCGCGGGTGCGGACCGGATGAAACAGCCAAGGAGCGTATAGCCATGACGAACACCTGGATCCTCGCCGCGGACGGCAGCACCTGCCGCCTGCTGAAGGGCGTGAATTTCCTCAAGGACGAGCCGCAGACGCCCGAGCAGGAGATTTTCCAGACCGAGGCGCGGAAGGCCCAGGACATCAAGTCGGACCGGCCGGGCCGCAGCCATTCCTCCGTCGGTCCAGGCCGCTCGGCGATGGAATATTCGAGCGATCCGGTGCGGGTCGATCAGCAGGGCTTTGCCGCCGACGTGGCCGACACCATCGACCGCTATGCGAAGGAGGGCGCCTTCGATCGTCTCGTGCTCTGCGCCGCGCCACAGACGCTCGGCGACCTGCGCGGCATGCTCTCGCAGGACGTCCTCGACAGGACGTCCCATGAAATCAGCAAGAACTACAGCAACCTGCCGACCGACAAGCTGATCGCCAATGTGCGATCGGCGATCTTCGACGCCTGACGGGAAAGCGGTTCCGACGGTCCCGTATATCCTGCGCCGGGGGTGGGAGAGACCGCTCCCGGCGCCTTTTCCTCAGCCCGGCCAATAGCGGCAGGCGCGAACGGGATAGACCTGGCCGAAATGGTTCTCGTGCAGCGCCGTGTGGCAATGGGGCCCGTAATAGGGTGTCACCACCGTCCTGTAGGCCGGCGCCGGTCCGTAGGGGCCGTAGTCGTAGACGACGCGCGGGGCGGGTGCCGAGGCGACCGCGCCGCCGATCAGCGCGCCGCCGATGAGGCCGGTCGCGAGTCCAGCACCGAAATTGTCGTGGGCATTGGCCTGGGCGGCGGTGGCAATTGTGGCACCCGCAATTGTCAGGGCAACCAGACCGGCTGAGGCAAGGCGTCTTGCATTCAACATGGTCGTTGTTCCTTCTGCTGGTCCAGCGCGCCGGCGACCGGCGTCATCTCTGCTGGAACGGCTTCACCTTACACCCGCCCGTGCCTTTCGCTCAGTGAATTCGCGTTCATGTTCGCGCGTCAGAAGTCGGTCGGAACCCCGCCCTGCGCCTTCCGTTTCGCGACGAAGGCGTCGAGCTCCTCCTCGACCGCCGGGTCGAGGGGCGGGCGCTCGTAGTCCGCGAGCTTCTGCTTGAAGACCCGGTTGGCGTGGTCGAAGGTCGTCGGGCTTCCCGCTTCCGTCCAGGTCTCGAAATTGCGCCAGTCTGAGAGGATCGGCGAATAGAAGGCGGTCTCGTAGCGTGCCAGCGTGTGGGCCGTGCCGAAATAATGCCCGCCCGGCCCGACGTCGCGCACCGCCTCGAGGCCGAGGGCGTCTTCGCTGACATCGAGCGGCGCGAGGAATTCCGCCACCATCTGCAGCATGTCGACGTCGAGGATGAACTTCTCGAACGAGGCGGTCAGTCCGCCCTCGCTCCAGCCGGCCGAATGCATGATGAAGTTGCCACCGCCCTGGGTCAGCGCCCAGAGCGACAGGGCCGATTCGTAGGCGGCCTGCGCGTCGAGCGTGTTCGACGCGTTGGTGTTGGAGGTGCGGTAGGGCAGGTTGTAGCGCCGGGCGAGCTGGCCGCCGGCGATCACCGCCTTCATGTATTCCGGCGTGCCGAAGGCGGGTGCGCCCGTCTTCATGTCGACATTGGAGGTGAAGCCGCCATAGATCACCGGCGCGCCGCGCCGGACCATCTGGGTAAAGGCGATGCCGCAGAGCGCCTCGGCATTCTGCTGCACCAGCGCGCCGGCGATGGTGACGGGCGCCATGGCGCCGGCGAGCGTGAAGGGCGTTACCACGACGACCTGGTTGCGCGACGACATCTCGATGATGCCCTGCAGCATCGGCCCGTCGAGGCGGAGCGGCGAGGAGGTGTTGATGACGGTGAAGAGCGACGGTTCCCGCTCCATCTGCTCCATGGTGATGCCGCGGCCGATCCGGGCGATCTCGATGCCGTCGGTGTTGCGCTGCCGGCCGAGCGAATAGACGTGGAAGGCCTTGTCGGTCAGTTTCACCAGGTCCGACAGGCAGTCGAGATGGCGCACCGAGGCGTGGATGTCGACGGGCTCGACCGGGTAGCCGCCGGTCGTGTGCACGATGTCGTAGCTCTGGGCGAGCTTGACGAGCTTGCGGAAGTCCTCCTGGTTGCCGGCGCGCCGGCCGTGGTCGCGGTCGGAGACGAAGGGGGCGGAGGCGATCTGGGCGAAGACGAGGTTGTTGCCGCCGATCTCGACATTGCGCGAGGGGTTGCGCGCATGCAGCGTGAAGCGCGACGGGGCGGAGGCCATGAAGTCCATGATCATGTGGCGGTCGAAACGGACCCGGTCGGTGCCGGGCGTCACGTCGGCGCCGGCCGCCTTCATCATCATGCGCGCCTCCGGCAGGATGACGTCGAGGCCGATCTCCTCGAGGATCTTCAGCGATGCCTCGTGGATCGCCTCGACCGCGTCGTCGGAGAGCACGCGCGAGGGCGTCATCGTGTTCGAGAGATGGAGATAGCGTGCGTCCGCGCCCGTCCTGCGGCCGCGCTCGGCGCCGCGTCCGCCGCTTCTGCGCCGGCGTTCGGCCGGGGCCGGTTGCGTGTCCAACGCCTGCGAAAGCCTGTTTTCGTCCATCTGCACCATCCCCGCTGCGACGAGGCGAAACCTCGCAGATTCGCCGGCGCGATGCCCTCCCCATTTGCGACACGTCGCTTCTCGCCTGAAGCGGCGGCGCGTTCAGGCGCTCTTTTTGCCGCAGAGCATCTCGCGCTTGTCGGCAAAGCCCGGCCGGCGCTCCACCGAAAAACCGGCGGCCTGGAGATTGCGCCGGACGAAGCCGGCCGCGGCATAGGTGGCGAAGCCGCCGCCGGGGCGCGTGTGCGCGTGAACGAGCGCCATCAGTTCCGGCGACCACATGTCGGGATTGCGCGACGGCGCGAACCCGTCGAGGAACCAGGCGTCGGCGGCAAGATCGCGGTCCGAGAGCGCGGTGAACGCGTCGCCGCAGACGACGAGAAGGCGGACATCCGGTTCGAAGTCGAGCGCGACCGTCGCGCTGGGCGCCTGCGGCCAGCGGGTGACAAGGCTTTCCCGCTCCGCCGCGAGCTCCGGCCAGCGCGCAAGCGCCCGGTCGATGCTCCCGCCATCCATCGGATAGCGCTCGAACGAGACATAGGTGAGCGTCTGGCCGCGCGGCGCCGTCCGGCGCCATTGCCGGAGCGTCTCGCAGAAGTTCAGTCCGGTGCCGAAGCCAAGCTCGGCGATGGTGAAGCCGGCCGCGCCGATCCAGCGCGCCGGCAGGCCGTTGCCGTCGAGGAAGACGTGGCCGCATTCCAGCCGCCCGTCGTGCCGGCAATAAAAATGATCGCCAAAGACGGTCGAATACGGCATATCGCCGTCATGCCATGCGAGCGGCGCGCCGTTTGTGTCGGCAGGGGGAGTGTCGGAGGGTCCGGTCATGGCGCAACGCGATAGCGACGGGCGGGCGCCCGGTCAATCCACTGGCCGCGGCAGCACCTCTCCTGACGTCCTTGTCATCGGTGCCGGCATCATGGGCCTGTGGGCGGCGGTAAAAGCTGCGCGCCGGGGCGCCTCCGTCCGGCTCGTCGAGGGACGCAGGGTCGGCGCGGGGGCGAGCGGCGGCCTTCTCGGCGCGCTGATGCCGCACGGTCCGGACCGGTGGAACGAGAAGAAGCAGGTCCAGTTCGAGGCCCTGATGGCACTCCCTGGCGAGATTGCCGCGCTCGAGGCGGCGAACGGCCTGTCGGCCGGCTATCGCCGTTGCGGCCGCCTTGTGCCGCTTTCCAAACCCCATCTGCGCGAGATCGCGCTCCGGCAATCGGCGGAGGCCACGATCCATTGGCGGCAGGCGGCCCTCGGGCCGCACTGGCGCGTGGAGGGCAGGAGCGCCATCTCCGGCTGGCCCGAGGACGGCGCCATGGCCTGCGGCCTCGTTCACGAGACCCTTTCGGCGCGGGTCGATCCGCGCCGCCTCCTGGCGCTGCTCGCGGCGGAACTGCGTAGGTTTCCGGGTGCCCGCCTTGACGAAGGCGTCGGGGTGCGCGGCATCGATGCGGAGGAGGGATCGGTGCAATTCGAGGACGGATCCCGGCTTGAGGCCGGTGCGGTGATCGTCGCCTGCGGCGTCGCGAGTTTTCCGCTGATCGACCGCATGAGGCCCGTCGGCGCATCTCCGACGGGTTCGGCGGTGAAGGGGCAGGCGGCATTGCTCGACGCCCGTATCGACCCGTCCTGGCCGATTGTCTATGCCGACGGCCTCTATATCGTCCCGCACGAGACCGGCCATGTTGCGATCGGCAGCACCAGCGAGCCGGACGCTCCGGACCCGCTCGGCACCGATGGCCGGCTCGATGCTCTGATCGGCCAGGCGGTCGCTCTCGCGCCCATGCTGAAGGACGCTCCGGTGATCGAACGCTGGGCGGGCCTGCGGCCGCGGGCGATCGGCCGGGAGCCGATGCTCGGCCGTCACCCGGACCATCCGCGTCTTTTCTTCATGACCGGCGGCTACAAGGTCAGTTTTGGCCTCGCCCACCGTCTGGCCGACAGTGTCGTGGCCGAGATTGCAGGCGATCCGACGCTCGCGCTGCCGGCGGAATTTGCGGTCGGAGCCCATCTCGCGCTGGCAGACATGCGATAAGCCTTTGTTTTAAAAACAACAATGGCCCCGACACTGTCGGGGCCACCATCATCTCTGTCCGGGATCGCATCTCCCAGAACGCCGATATAGGGCGCCTGCTTACATCCAGTAGGGGGGGACCCCATAATAATCGTAAACCCGGCGCCCGCCTTCGCGCGACCAGTCGAATTCCGAGTCGTCCGAATATTTCGGCGCGGCCTCGACCTGTTCGCGGGTCACGTCGGTGCGATAGCCACCGAGATCCGGATCGTAGCTGAGCTTGGCCCAGGGCAACGGGTAGTGGTCCTCGCCGATGCCGAGGAAACCGCCGAAGGCGAGGACGGCATAGGCGACGCGGCCGCTCCGCTTTTCGAGAACGACGCGCTCGATCGAGCCGATATGCTTGCCGTCGGCACCGTAGACGCGCGTTCCCTCGACCTTGTCGCTGCCGATCAGGTCATGGGTTTCGCGGGTGGAAAGGTCGTTCGGAGTGTTGTGCATGTTCATGGCGTTCCTCCTGTTGTTGTTTCGATGGAAGGGTAACGACAGGGCCGCCCGATGGTTCCCCGGATTTTCGCGATGCCGGGGACGGCATCCTCCCTCCTTCTTCTTCGTCAAGCTGTCACGCAAATCACCTAGGCCTCCCGCCATGGCGCTGAAGCGGGAGGTTGCGGCGCAAACGGAGAGGACCATGCGCTACGCCATCTATTTCACCCCGCCGCCGCACGATCCGCTGTCGACCGCCGCGGCGAACTGGCTCGGCCGTAACGTCTATACCGGCGATGTCCTCGAGCCCCAGCCGGCCGGGGACCTTTCCATTCGCGAGGTTGCGTATCTCACGGCCGTGCCGCGCCGTTACGGCTTCCATGCCAATCTTAAGGCGCCGTTCCTCCTCGCCCCGGACGCGACCGAGGCGGGCCTGATGAACGCGCTGATGCGGTTCGCCGGCACCGTTTCGCCCTTCGAGATGCCGCTGCTCGAGGTGGCGCGACTCGGCAATTTCTTCGGCCTGTCGCCCGTGCTGCCGTCGGAGCCGATGCAATGCCTCGCCGCCCGGATCGTCGAGGCGTTCGACCCCTTCCGTGCCGGGCTCACCGATGCGGACATCGAACGGCGCGACCCGGACGGCCTGACCGCGCCGCAGTTTTCCAACCTGCATCGCTGGGGCTATCCTTACGTGATGGACGAGTTCCGCTTCCATATGAGCCTGACAGGGCCGGTCGGCCCGCGCGAGACGCAGCGGATCGACCGGGTGCTGCGGACCCTTTTCGAGCCGCTGCTCGAGCGGCCGTTGCGGATCGCGAGCATCGCGCTTTTCGTCGAGCAGGAATCGGGCGGGCCGATGCGCGTGCATTCGCAGCATCCGCTCGGCAAGGTGATGGCCCGCCGCTCGGCCTGACGGCGCCCTTGCCGGGTGGACGCAAGCGCCTGCCGCCCATGCAGAACCGCTTTTTCGTCTCGACTTTCCGCTTCGCGATGCTACCGTCCGTCCAGTCTTCATGAGGTGGCAGAATGGTGGAAAAGGCCTATCCGCGTGACCTGGTCGGCTACGGGCGGATCCTTCCCGAGGTCCGTTGGCCGGGACAGGCGAACATCGCGGTGCAGTTCGTCGTCAACTACGAGGAGGGCGGCGAAAGCTCGATCCTCGACGGCGACCCGGCATCGGAAAACCTGCTGTCGGAAATCGTCGGCGCGCAGCCCTGGCCCGGCCAGCGCAACCTCAACATGGAATCGATCTATGAATACGGGTCGAGGGCCGGCTTCTGGCGGCTGTGGCGGCTGTTCACCAGCCGCAACCTACCGGTCACTGTCTATGGCGTGACGCTGGCGATGGCCCGCAATCCGGAAGCGGTCGCGGCGATGAAGGAGGCGGACTGGGAGATCGCCAGCCACGGCTACCGCTGGCTCGAATACAAGGACGTGCCGGAGGAGGTCGAGCGCCGGCACATCGCCGAGGCGGTGCGGCTGCACACGGAGCTGACCGGATCCCATCCACTCGGCATGTACCAGGGCAAGCCCTCGCTCAACACGCTGAGGCTGGTGCTGGAGGAGGGCGGCTTCGTCTATTCGAGCGATTCCTACGCCGACGAGCTGCCCTACTGGGTGCCGGGCCTGACCCACGGCAAGCCGCACCTGATCATCCCCTACACGCTCGATGCCAACGACATGCGTTTCGCCACGCCGCAGGGCTTCAACTCGGGCGACCAGTTCTTCACCTATCTGAAGGACACGTTCGACGTACTCTACGAGGAGGGGGCGGCGGGCAGCCCGAAGATGATGAACATCGGCCTGCATTGCCGGCTCGTCGGCCGGCCGGGCCGCGCCGCGTCGCTCGCGCGTTTCCTCGACTACGTCCAGTCGAAGGAGAAGGTCTGGGTGACGCGCCGCATCGACATCGCCCGCCACTGGCACGCGCATCACCGACCGGACGGGGATCTCTGACCATGGACGGACAAAGTTTCGTCGCGCGCTTCGGCGGCGTCTTCGAGCATTCGCCCTGGGTCGCAGAAGGGGCCTATGGTCCCGACCTGCCGCTGACGGCGCCCGCCGTGCATGCGGCGATGTGCGCCGTGTTCCGCGCAGCGACGCGCGAGGAGCGCCTCGCCGTGCTGCGCGCCCATCCGGACCTTGCCGGAAAACTCGCCGTCAGCGGCGGCCTGACGGAGGAGTCCCGGGCGGAGCAGGCCGGCGCCGGCCTCGACCGGCTGACACCGGAGGAATTCGCGCGGTTCACCGCGCTCAACGCCGCCTATGTCGAGACGTTCGGCTTTCCCTTCATCATCGCCGTCAAGGGCCTCGACCGCCACGCCATCCTGGCGGCCTTCGAGGCGCGGATCGGCAATGGCGCGGAGGAGGAGTTCGAGACGGCGAGCGCCGAGGTGGAAAAGATCGCACGGCTGCGTCTCGAAGGTCTGCTGCCGGGAGACGCGCGATGAGCGGCGCGCGCAATGCATGGACGCGCCGATGGACCGCCTGATCGCGATCGAGACGCTGACGGCCGCGGCCTTCGCGCCCTTCGGCACGCTGATCGAGGCCGATCCCGCGACGGTCCGGATGATCAATGGCGGCACGACCGAGCGGTTCCATGCTCTGGCGCGCGCCGATGTCGTCGGCGAAGGCGCATCCGTCATCATCAACCTCTTTCGCGGCCAGCCGCGCGCCTTCCCCTACGCGATCGGCATGATGGAGCGTCATCCGCTCGGCTCGCAGAGCTTCTCGCCGATCGACGATCGCCCCTGGCTCGCCGTGGTGGCCGGGGACGAGGGCGGAAGGCCGGGTCGGCCCCGCGCCTTCCTCGCCACCGGCCGTCAGGGCGTGAATTATGGCCGCAACGTCTGGCACCATCCGCTGATCGCGATCGACGCCGTCAGCGATTTCCTCGTCGTCGACCGCGAGGGGCCGGGCGTCAATCTCGAGGAATTCGTCTTCGACCAGCCCTTCATCCTGAACCACCCGCTGTCCTGAGGAGACCGCCATGAGCACGACCGGCCGGCTGACCACCCATGTTCTCGACGCCGCCCTCGGCCGGCCGGCGGAAGGGCTGGTGATCGAACTCTACCGTCTGGAGGAGGGGACGCGTATCCTGATCCGCACGGTCGCGACCAATGCCGACGGCCGGGTCGACGGGCCGGTGCTCGACGGCGAGGCGCTGCGGACGGGCACCTACGAACTCCTGTTCCACGCCGGCGACTACCTGCGCGGCACCGGCGCCGTCGTGACGGAACCGGCCTTTCTCGATCTGATCCCGCTCAGGTTCGGCATCGCCGACGCGGCGGCGCATTATCACGTGCCGCTGCTGCTGTCGCCCTACAGCTATTCCACCTATCGCGGCAGCTGATCCCGTCAGTCCGCCGCGAGGATATCGCGGCCGACATCGACGAGGCGCCGCTTGCCGCAGAGCGCCATGGTGATGTCGAGTTCCTTGGCGATGATGCTGAGCGCGGCGGTGACGCCCGCCCTGCCGCCGGCCCCGAGACCATAAAGGAAGGGGCGGCCGATATAGGTGCCCTTGGCGCCGAGCGCGACCGCCTTCAGCACATCCTGGCCGGAGCGGATGCCGCCGTCGAGATGCACCTCGATCTGGTCGCCGACGGCATCGACGATGCGCGGCAGCATGGCGATCGAGGAATGAGCGCCGTCGAGCTGGCGGCCGCCATGGTTGGAGACGATGATGGCATCGGCCCCTGTTGCCGTCGCCATCTTCGCGTCCTCGACGTCGAGGATGCCCTTGAGGATCAGCGGCCCACCCCAGCGTTCCTTGATCCAGGCCACGTCGCTCCAGGAGAGCTGCGGGTCGAACTGCTCGGCCGTCCAGACGGAGAGCGAGGAGAGATCGGTCACGCCCTTGGCGTGGCCGACGATGTTGCCGAAGGTGCGCCGCTTCGTCTTCAGCATGTTCAGGCACCAGGCCGGCCGCGTCGCCATCTGCCAGATGTGCTTCGGGGTGAACTTCGGCGGCGCGGAAAGGCCGTTGCGGATGTCCTTGTGGCGCTGGCCGAGGATTTGCAGGTCGAGCGTCAGCACCAGCGCCGAGCAGCCGGCGGCCTTCGCCCGGTCGATCAGGTTGAAGACGAAATCGCGGTCGCGCATGACGTAGAGCTGGAACCAGAACGGCTTCTTCGTCACCGAGGCGACGTCCTCGATCGAGCAGATGCTCATCGTCGAGAGCGTGAAGGGCACGCCGAAGGCTTCGGCCGCCTGCGCCGCCAGCATCTCGCCGTCGGCATGCTGCATGCCGGTGAGCCCGGTCGGGGCGAGCGCTACCGGCATCGCGACGTCCTGGCCGATCATTTTCGTCGCGAGCGAGCGGTTGGTCATGTCGACGAGCACGCGCTGGCGCAGCTTGATCTTCGCAAAATCCTCCTCGTTTGCCCGGTAGGTGCTTTCGGTCCAGGCGCCGGAATCGGCATAGTCGAAGAACATTTTCGGGACGCGGCGCTTCGCCAGCGCCTTGAGTTCGCGGATGTCGAGGGAAGCGGCCATCGTCGTGCTTTCGGAAAGAGGCCGCGCGGGATGCCTGCGCGGCCATGCGATACGGGTGGCAAGCGACTTAGCACCAAGCGGAAAGCCTGTCAGCGGCCCCGGGCGAGAATGTGCGCTCAGGTCGCAAGCCCCGCCTTCATCGGCCTGCCGGCGACATAGGTCTCGGCGACCGCGCGGTCGTCGCCCATGGTCTGGAGCAGGAAGAGCTCGTCGGAAAGCGATGAGACCACTTCCGCTTTCAGCGCCATCGCCGGCGTCGCCGCCATGTCGAGCACGACGAGGTCGGCGTCGGTTCCGGCGTCCAGCGTGCCGATCCGGTCGGCAAGCGACAGCGCCTCGGCATTGCCCCGCGTCATCCAGTACCAGCTTTCGAACGGGTTCAGCCGCTCGCCGAGCAACTGCTGGATCTTGTAGGCCTCGTCCAGGGTGCGCAGCATCGAATAGCTCGATCCGCCGCCGATGTCGGTGGCGACGGAGACACGCACCGGCTTCTCCCGGCGCATCAGGTCCTTCCACGGGAAAAGCCCGGAGCCGAGGAAGAGGTTCGAGGTCGGGCAATGGACGGCGACCGTGCCGGTCTCGCTCATCGCGTCGCGCTCGCGTTCGGAGAGGTGGATGCAGTGCCCCATCAGCGTCTTCGGTCCGAGCAGGCCGTAGCGGGCATAGACGTCGGTATAGTCGATCGCGTCCGGATAGAGCGAGGCGGTGAAGGCGATCTCGTCGCGGTTTTCGGAAAGATGCGACTGGACATGCAGGTCGGGAAACTCCCGGACCAGCGCCTCGGCCGCCGACATCTGCGCCGGTGTCGAGGTGATGGCGAAGCGCGGCGTGATCGCGACATGGTTGCGGCCCTTGCCGTGCCATGCCTCGATCACCGCGCGGGTCTCGTCATAGCCGGTCTCGGCGGTGTCGAGCAGGCCCTGCGGCGCGTTGCGGTCCATCATCACCTTGCCGGCGACCATGCGCATGTCACGGCGCAGGGCTTCCGCGAAGAAGGCGTCGGCGGAGGCCTTGTGCACCGAGCAGTAGGCGACCGCCGTCGTCGTGCCGTGGCGGATCATCTCATCGAAGAAATGAACGGCGATGCGGCTCGCATGGGCGCTTTCGACGAAGCGGCATTCCTCGGGGAACGTATAGGTGTTCAGCCATTCGAGCAGGTTGGCGGCATAGGAGCCGATCACCTGCATCTGCGGGAAATGCACATGCGTGTCGATGAAGCCGGGAAGGATCAGGTGCGGATGGTGGTCGATCTCGACGGCGTCTTCCGGCGCCTTCGCCTTCACCGCCCCGTAGTCGCCGCTGTCGACGATCAGGCCGTTTTCGACGAGAACGGCGCCGTCGATCTCGTAGGTCCAGGCGACGCGGTCGTCGATCGCCTCGGGCCGGCGGTGGAAGCTCAAGGTGCGGCCGCGCAGAAGGGTGGCGCTCATCGGGTCGTCTCTCCGCTGGCGGCGCTTTCGAACCAGGCGGTCAGCAGCCCGCGCTCCTCCGCCGTCATCATCGTCACGTTGCCGGGCGGCATCGCGTGGCTGCGGCCTGCCTGGATGTAGATCTCGCGCGCATGGGCGGCGATCTCGGCGTCCGTCTCGAGTTTGACGTTTTTCGGCGGCCGCACGATTCCTTCATAGACCGGTTCGGCCGCATGGCACATGCTGCAGCGGCTGGCGACGACATCGCGCGCGGCCGGAAAATGGGCATTCTGAGCAAAGAGCTGGAAGGCGGGCGCGACCTGCGCCTTTTCCTCGCCGGTCAGCACCTTCGGCACGGTCGACAGCCAGATGATGAGGATGAAGATCAGCGCAGTCGCGAGCCAGGTCCAGGTCGGACGCCCTTTTCGCGCATGGGTCGTGTTGAACCAGTGGCGGATCGTCACGCCCATCAGGAAGACCAGCGCCGCGATCACCCAGTTGAAGGCGGTCGCGAAGGCCAGCGGGTAGTGGTTCGACAGCATGAAGAAGATGACGGGCAGCGTCAGGTAGTTGTTGTGCAGCGAGCGCTGCTTGGCGATCGCGCCGTATTTCGGATCCGGCGTGCGCCCCGCGATCAGGTCGGCGACGACGATCCTCTGGTTCGGCATGATGATGAAGAAGACGTTCGCCGACATGATCGTCGCGGTGAAGGCGCCGAGATGCAGGAAGGCGGCGCGGCCGGTGAAGACCTGCGTATAGGCCCAGGCCATCGCGACGAGCACGATGTAGAGCAGGATCATCAGCGCCCAGGTGTTCTTTCCGATCGGCGATTTGCACAGAAGATCATAGCAGATCCAGCCGACGGAGAGCGACAGGAGTGAGATGAGGATCGCCACGGGGGCGGAAATGTCGAGCACGCTCCGGTCGATGAGGAACAGGTCGGCGCCGCCGTAATAGACGAGACAGAGCAGCGCGAAGCCCGACAGCCAGGTGGCGTAGGATTCCCATTTGAACCAGGTCAGGTGCTCCGGCATCGAGGCGGGCGCGACCAGGTATTTCTGGATGTGATAGAAGCCGCCGCCATGCACCTGCCACTCCTCGCCATAGGCGCCGGGCGGCAGATGCGGGCGCTTCACCAGGCCGAGATCGAGGGCGATGAAATAGAAGGACGAGCCGATCCAGGCAATCGCCGTGATGACGTGCAGCCAGCGGACGGCGAAATGGAGCCATTCCCATGCGATGGCAAATTCATACATGCAGTTCCCCTTCTTTGCCCCCCGCCGGTCACTCTGCGCAAATTCGCCTGCCGATGGAAGAGGTGATTGCGTTGGAAATCCACTCTTTTCGCCCGCACTCCGCGTCAGGTCGCCCGTGCGATTTCCTCCAGCATCCAGGTCCTGAAGGCGCGGATCTTCGGCGCGTTGCGGCGGTTTTCGGGATAGACGAGCCAGTAGTCGCGCCCGTCATGGGCGCTGAGCGCAAAGGGCTGGACGAGCCGCCCGGCCGCGACGTCGTCGCGAAAATGCTCCGGATTGACGATGGCGACGCCCTGGCCGGCGATCGCCATCGCCGCATCGATGCTCTGCGTGCCGAACTCGCTTTGCGGCAGAGCCTCGACGGCCGCCATCTCGACGCCGGCTGCGGCGAACCAGATGCGCCACCAGCGGTCGCCGGCGCTGATGATCGGCAGGTGCAGGAGATCGGCCGGCCTCGACAGGCCGCCGCTCGACGCCAGCAGCGTCGGGCTCAGCATCGGCGAGAAGTCGAGCCGCATGATCCGGTGGGCGAGAAGGCCCGGCCAGTCGCCACGGCCCCAGCGGATCGCGACATCGGCAGGCTCGCGGGAAAAATCGACGATCGTGCCGGAGGTGGCGAGCCGCACGGCGATGCGCGGATGGCGGATCTGGAACGTGCCGAGGCGGGAGGCGAGCCATTGCTGCGCGAAGGTCGGCGTCGAATGGACGTGCAGGATCTCGTCACTCTCGCTGCGGGCGGAGGCAACCGCCTCGCTCATGAGCGCGAAGGCCTGCGCCAGCTTCGGCGCCAGCCGTTCGCCGGTCTCCGTCAGCACCACTTGGCGCGGGCGGCGCAGGAACAAAGGTTCGCCGATATGCTCCTCGAGCAGGCGGATCTGATAGCTCACCGCCGTCTGCGTCATGCCGAGTTCGTCGCCGGCCCTGGTGAAGCTGCCGATGCGGGCGGCCGCCTCGAAGACGCGCAGGGCATTGAGCGGCAGGGTCCGCGACAGTTTCATGGATAAGGCCTCTTGATGGATGCAGACCGGCGTTCCGTTGGAAGCGCAGCATGTTTCCGGCGATCCTGCAAGCCATTGCAGCGGTGGGATTGCGGGTCATGGCGCAGAGCGATGCGAAACATGTGTGTGACGGGCGGCGCGCCGCCCTTGCGCCTCTCCTGCGTCTGGCGCTCAGCATCCTGCGGCGTTCCCCGAGCCCGACGCGCCTTGACCCCGAGGATCTGCCGGAGGCACGAAGGCGCGACCTCGGCTTTCGCGACGGGCGCGGGCCGCGCCCCGGCGACCACGACTGGTAGGCCGGCAATATCCGCTAAAAAGTGCCGCCTGAAACGCGCCCGTCTTCTCCGTTCCCCATCGTCCGAGCCGGAAGTGATGACGTACGGCTTCAGACATCGTTGAAACACCGACGGAAAACATGCGAGCGGCTGGAAGACCGGGACCTGCGTCAGGTGCCGGTGTCGCGTGCTTCCGCCGGTTCGGAAGCGGCATGCCCCGCCTGCCAGAGCACCGTCAGCAACTCGGCTGCCACCATCGCGGCGATGACGGCGGGGCGCTTGTCGCGGACCGATGCGCCGCCGATCGGCAGAACGAGCCGGCCGATGTCCGCCTCCGCCAGCCCGTCGCGGCGCGCCCAGCCGGCGAAGGTCGCGCGCTTCGTCTTCGAGCCGATCATGCCGACATAGGCGAGGTCGCGCCGCCGCAGCGCCGCGCCGGCGATGAGGAAATCGAGCGCATGGTCGTGGGTGAGGACGACCACGGCGCTTGCCGGCCGGATGCCGCCGATCAGCGCCTCGGGCAGGGCGGAAAGCCGAGGGAACACGCCCTGCGGCAGGCCTTTCAGTTCGTCCGCCCGCGTCTCGACGACGATCACGCGCAGCGGCAGCGGCGCCAGTGCGGCGGCGAGCGCCGTGCCGACATGGCCGGCGCCGAACAGCCAGACCTCGGGGTATCGCGCCGCATCGTCCTCGATCCGGCGTTTCAGCGCGGCCAGCGTCTCGCCTTCGGCTCTCGCGAAGGAGATCTCGACCCGCCCGCCGCAGCACTGGCCGATCTCGGGGCCGAGCGGAATGTCGAGGAGCGATGCCCCGCTCCGCGTGTCGAGCAGCCGGCGAGCATGGTCGATCGCCAGATATTCGAGCTGTCCGCCGCCGATCGTGCCCCAGAGCGCGTCGCGCGAGACCAGCATGAAGGCGTCCGTCTCGCGCGGCGTCGAGCCCTTGGTGGCGGCGATCTCGACGAGGATCGCGGGGCCGTTCGCGGCGAGGAAGGGTCTATGGGTCATGGGTTCCCGCCATCGACGGCGCGGCATGCCCGCTCGCCATCACGCCCCCTTCAGCCGCTCCACCGCCATCAGCACGCGCTCCGGCGTCGCCGGCGCATCGAGCCGCGGGCAGACGCGGTAGTCTGCGACACTCGCGACCGCCATCGACAGCGCCTCCAGCACCGAGATCGGCAGCATGAAGGGCGGTTCGCCGACCGCCTTGGAGCGGCCGATGGTCGGCTCGGCATTCTTCGACCATTCGGCGAGCCTGACATTGAACACCTTCGGCCGATCGGAGGCGAGCGGGATCTTGTAGGTCGACGGCGCATGGGTGCGCAGCCGCCCCTTCGCGTCCCACCAGAGTTCCTCGGTCGTCAGCCAGCCCATACCCTGGACGAAGCCGCCCTCGACCTGGCCGATGTCGATCGCCGGATTGAGCGAATGGCCGACATCATGCAGCACGTCGACGCGCTCGACGATGTATTCGCCGGTCAGCGTGTCGATCGACACTTCGGAGACCGAGGCGCCATAGGCATAGTAATAGAACGGCGTGCCGCGTCCCGCCGCGCGGTCCCAGTGGATCTTCGGCGTCTTGTAGAAGCCTGCCGCCGACAGTTGCACGCGGGCGAGATAGGCCTGGCGGATGAAGTCGGGGAAGGGGATCTCTTCCGTTCCGACACGCACGTGATGCGGCACGAAGGCGACATTGTCCGGCGTCGTCTGCCAGCGCTCGCAGGCGAACGCGATCAGCCGCTCCTTGATCTGGCGGGCGGCGTCGAAGGCGGCCATGCCGTTGAGGTCGGTGCCGGAGGAGGCGGCGGTCGCCGAGGTGTTCGGCACCTTGCCGGTCGTCGTCGCGGTGATCTTCACCCGGCCGATATCGCACTGGAAACAGTCGGCGAGCACCTGCGCCACCTTGGTGTGCAGGCCCTGGCCCATCTCCGTGCCGCCGTGATTGAGGTGGATCGATCCGTCCTGGTAGACATGGACGAGGGCGCCCGCCTGGTTGAACGGCGTCATGGTGAAGGAGATGCCGAACTTCACCGGCGTCAGCGCGATGCCCTTGCGGATGATCCGGCTCGACGCATTGAAGTCGAGGATGGCGGCGCGGCGCGCCTGATAGGCGCTGCTCTCCTCCAGTTCGGCGACGACGCGGTGGATGACATTGTCCTCGACCTGCTGATGATACGGCGTCAGGTCGCGGCCCTCGCCCTTCAGCCCGTAGAAATTCGCCTTGCGGATCTCCAGCGGGTCCTTGCCGAGGGCATAGGCGATCTCCTCGATCACCCGTTCGGCGCCGACCACTCCTTGCGGCCCGCCGAAGCCGCGATAGGCGGTGTTGGAGACGGTGTTGGTCTTCAGGGGCTGCGAGGTCAGCCTCACATGCGGGTAGAAATAGGCGTTATCGGCATGGAACAGCGCCCGGTCGGTGACGGGGCCGGAGAGATCCGAGGAATAGCCGCAGCGCGCGGCGAAGTTGGCGGAGAGCGCGTGAATGCGCCCATCTCCGTCGAAGGCGACGTCGTAGTCGACGAGGAAGTCGTGGCGCTTGCCGGTCGCGGTCATGTCCTCGTCGCGGTCGGGGCGGAATTTCACCGGGCGATTCAGCTTCTTCGCCGCGACGGCGGCGAGGGCGGCGAACTGGTTGCCCTGCGTCTCCTTGCCGCCGAAGCCGCCGCCCATGCGCCGCACATTGACGGTGACCGCGTGGGAGGGGACGCCGAGCACATGGGCGACCATGTGCTGCACCTCGCTCGGATGCTGGGTCGAGGACCAGACGGTCACCTCGTCGTCCTCGCCGGGGATGGCAAGCGCGATGTGGCTTTCGAGGTAGAAATGCTCCTGCCCGCCGATGCGCATCCGGCCCTTCAGCCGGTGCTCCGCCCGGTCCAGTTCCGCCTCGGCCTCGCCGCGCGCAAGGGTCAGCGGCTTCGTCACCAGCGCGCCGCCGGCAGCGATCGCGTCGAGGATGTCGGTCTGGTGCGGCAGGTCGCGATAGGTGATGCGGGCGAGCCTTGCGGCGCGGCGCGCGATGTCGCGCGTCTCGGCGACGACGACGAAGGCGGGCTGCCCGTGGAACTCGACGAGCCCGTCGGCGAGCACCGGCTCGTCGTTCAGATGGCTCGGGCTGATGTCGTTCGAATGCGGCATGTCCTTCGCGGTCAGCACCAGGACGACACCCGGCGCGGCCTCGACCGCCGACAGGTCCATCTCGACGATCTCGGCATGGGCGCGGTCGGTCATGCCGAGCGCCGCATGCAGTGTGCCGGCGGGTTCCGGCATGTCGTCGATATAGTCGGCCGCCCCCGTCACGTGCTTGTGGGCGCTGTCATGCTTGCGTTCGGCGTGAAGCGGCGCGTCGATGGCGGTCTTCGGGGCGGCGGGCGTGGAATCCATGCGCGTCAGGCCTCCATGTGAGGGCGCTTGCGGAAGGTCGCGGAGGGCAGGCGGTGTCGCATCAGGCCACCCCCTCGAAGCGGCGAACCTGCACCTCATCGCCCCCTGTCTCGAGGAAGAAGCGCAGCAGCAGGTTCTTCGCCGTCAGCAGCCGGTACTCGGCCGTCGCGCGCCAGTCGGAGAGCGGCTGGTAGTCCTGTTCGAAGGCGCCCTGCGCCGCCGTGACCGTGTCCTCGCTCCAGACCTTGCCGAGGAGCGCGGCCTCGACGGTCGCGGCCCGCTTCGGCGTGGCGGCCATGCCGCCGAAGGCGATGCGGGCGTCGGTCACCGTGCCGTCGCCGTTAAGCGCGATGCGGAAAGCGCCGCAGAGCGCGGAAATGTCCTCGTCGCGCCGCTTGGAGATCTTGTAGACGGCGAAATGCGTACCCTCCGGCAGACTCGGCACGAAGACGCTTTCGACGAATTCGCCGGCGGCGCGGTCCTGCCGGCCATAGGCGATGAAGAAATCCTCCAGCGGCAGGCTGCGCGTGCCCGAGGCCGAGCGCAGCGTCAGCGTCGCGCCGAGCGCGATCAGTGGCGGCGGCGTGTCGCCGATCGGCGAGCCGTTGGCGATGTTGCCGCCGATCGTGCCCATGTTGCGCACCTGCTCTCCACCGATCCGGTCGATCAGGGGGGCGAGCGCCGGCACCGCCGCGGACAGAGCGGGGAAGGCGGCGGAATAGCTGACGCCGGCGCCGATCGTGATGCCGGTGGCATCCTCCCGGATCGCCTGCAACTCCTGAAGGCCGCCGATGAAGACGACCGGGTCGATCGCGCGCATCTGCTTCGTCACCCAGAGGCCGACATCGGTCGATCCGGCGACAATGGTCGACTGCGGATGCTGCGCCAGAACCTCGGCGAGGCCGGCGACCGTGCCCGGGACGATCAGCGTCCGTCCCGCCTCGCCGACGACGATCGTCCCTGCGTTGGCGAGTTCCGAAAGCGCCGCGCGGATCTCGGTCCGCGTCTTCAGGATCGGATCGAAGAGGGCGTCGGGACGCAGGCGCGCCACGGCTTCCGCCGCTTTGACGATCGGCTCGTAGCCGGTGCAGCGACAGAGATTGCCCTGCAGCGCCTTCTCGATGTCAGTGCGCGTCGGCGCATCCTTCGACAGCCACAGGCCGTAGAGCGACATGACGATGCCGGGCGTGCAGAAGCCGCATTGCGAGCCGTGCCAGTCGACCATCGCCTGCTGCACCGGATGCAGTGTTCCGTCCGTCGCCGCGAGATGCTCGACCGTCACCACATGGGTGGCGTTGAGCGAGCCGACGAAGCGGATGCAGGCATTGACGCTTTCATAGACGAGATCGTCTCCGGCAAGCCGCCCGACGAGAACGGTGCAGGCGCCGCAGTCGCCCTCGGCGCAGCCTTCCTTCGAGCCGGTCAGCCGCCGCGTCAGCCTCAGATAGTCGAGCAGCGTCGCCGTCGGTGCGATCGTCTCGATCGCGACCGGCCGGTCGTTGAGGATGAAGCGGATGCGGGACGTCGTCTCGCTCATGCGGTTCCTGCCATCACGTCGGTTCTCCTGCCCGCCATGTCCGGGCCTATTGCGCCGTCCAGCCGCCGTCGATCGACACATGCGTGCCGGTGATCTGCGCCGCAGCGTCGCTCGCGAGGAAGACGGCAAGGGCCGCGACCTGCTCGACGGTGACGAAGTCCTTGGTCGGCTGCGCCTTCAGCAGCACGTCGCTCACCACCTGTTCCTCGGTGATGCCGCGCGTCTTCGCCTGGTCCGGGATCTGCCGCTCGACCAGCGGCGTCAGCACATAGCCCGGGCAGATCGCATTGACCGTGACGCCGGCCTCCGCCACTTCGAGCGCGACCGTCTTCGTCAGTCCCATGATGCCGTGCTTGGCCGCGACATAGGCCGACTTGAACGGCGAGGCGACGAGGCCGTGCGCCGAGGCGATGTTGATGATGCGGCCGTTCTTCTTCGCCTTCATGCCGGGAAGGGCGGCGCGGATCGTATGGAAGGCGCTCGACAGGTTGATCGCGATGATCTGGTCCCACTTCTCGACGGGGAAATCCTCGATCTTCTCGACATACTGGATGCCGGCATTGTTGACGAGGATGTCGACCGTGCCGAACGTCTCGGCGGCCGACGCCATCATCGCCGCGATCTCGTCCGGCTTCGTCATGTCGGCGGGATTGTGGATCACCTTGCCGCCGCCGGCGGCGACGGCCGCGATCGCCGCGTCGATCTCCTCGCGGCTGCCGAAACCGTTGAGGACCACATTGGCTCCCGTCGCCGACAGCGCCCTGGCGATGCCGAGGCCGATGCCGCTGGTCGAGCCGGTGATGACGGCGGTTCTTGCCATGGTGGTCACGTCTCGCCCGTCGCGGGCGTCCTGTTCTGCTGCATCGCAATCCAAACTACGCCCAAATCATCGCGGCTGACAATTGCGTTTTTAAACCGCCACGGGCACTCTCGCGTGGAAAAATACGGGCAGGCGGGCGCGATTTGTTTTCGTTTGACATTCGTTTTCGTCTTCTGTTGAAGTTTTCGAAAGCGTACCGCCCCGGGAGAGGGCGGTCGGCACGGGAGGGGTGGCATGGGCGGCTATGTGCTGGCGATCGACCAGGGAACCACGTCGACGCGGGCGATCGTCTTTGATCGCGACCAGAAGGTGGTTGGGAGCGGCCAGCGCGAATTCGCGCAGCATTTCCCGCAATCCGGCTGGGTGGAGCACGATCCGGAGGAGATCTGGGACACCGTCGTCGCGACGGTGAAGGCCGCGCTCGAAAAGGCCGGTATCGGTGCTTCCGACGTCGCCGCGATCGGCATCACCAACCAGCGCGAGACGGTGGTCGTCTGGGAGCGGGAGACCGGCCGGCCGATCCACAACGCCATCGTCTGGCAGGACCGCCGCACCGCCGCCTATTGCGACAAGCTGAAGAAGCAGGGGCTCGAAAAGACCTTCGCCCGCCGCACCGGCCTGCTGCTCGACCCCTATTTTTCCGGCACCAAGCTTTCCTGGATGCTGGCGAACGTCAAGGGCGCGCGCGCCCGCGCCGCCAAGGGCGAGCTCTGCTTCGGCACGATCGACACGTTCCTGATCTGGCGGCTGACGGGCGGCGCCTCCTTCGCCACCGACGCGACCAACGCCTCGCGCACGCTGATGTTCAACATCGAGACCCAGGAATGGGACGAGGAACTGCTGGAGATCCTGAGGGTCCCGGCCGCGATGCTGCCGGAGGTGAAGGACTGCGCCGCCGATTTCGGGGTGACCGCAGCCGACCTTTTCGGTGCGCAGATCCCGATCCTCGGCGTGGCCGGCGACCAGCATGCCGCGACGATCGGCCAGGCCTGCTTCGAGCCCGGCATGATGAAATCCACCTACGGCACCGGCTGCTTCGCCGTGCTCAACACCGGCGCCGACCTCGTGCGCTCGCGCAACCGGCTTCTGACCACCATCGCCTACCGCCTCGACGGCGAGGTGACCTATGCACTCGAAGGATCGATCTTCATCGCCGGCGCCGCCGTGCAATGGCTGCGCGACGGGTTGAAGGTGATCCGGTCGGCGCCCGAGGCGGGGCAACTCGCCGAACAGGCGGATCCGGCGCAGGAGGTCTATCTCGTGCCGGCCTTCACCGGCCTCGGCGCGCCGCACTGGGATCCGGAAGCGCGCGCGGCGATCTTCGGCATGACGCGCAACACCGGGCCGGCCGAGTTCGCCCGCGCGGCGCTGGAGGCGGTCTGCTACCAGACGCGCGACCTGCTCGACGCCATGCACAAGGACTGGAAGGCGGACGGCAAGGATACGGTGCTCCGGGTCGACGGGGGCATGGTCGCCTCCGACTATACGATGCAGCGCCTTGCCGACGTGCTCGACGCGCCGGTCGACCGGCCGGTGATCCTGGAGACGACCGCGCTCGGCGTCGCCTGGCTCGCCGGCAGCCGCGCCGGCCTCTGGCCCGACCGGCAGGGCTTTGCCGCGACCTGGGCGCGCGACCGGCGTTTTTCGCCGCAGATGGAGGCGAAGACGCGACAGGCGAAGCTGAAGGGCTGGAAGAATGCCGTGCGGCGGACGCTGAGCGAAACCTGAGCGCCGCGCCGAGGCCGGATTGATCGCCCCGGCGAACGCTGTGTCGCCGCGGCGGCCTGTGGCAATTGCGGCGGATGCGGCCTATCTCAGGGGAACAATCCACCCGCAACGGAATTGCCGCCACCATGGAACTCGGACTCTACACCTTCGCCGACGTCGATCCGCAGGCACCGCTCGGCCGCGGCCGCGAGGGCGCGACCCGCGTCGCCGAGCTTCTCGAGGAAATCGCGCTTGCCGACGAGGTCGGCCTCGACGTCTACGGCCTCGGCGAGCATCATCGGCCGGACTACGTCGCCTCCGCCCCTTCCGTGTTGCTGGCGGCGTCCGCCGCACGCACCAGATCCATCCGCCTGTCCAGCGCCGTCACGGTGCTTTCCTCGGACGATCCGGTCCGCGTCTTCCAGCAGTTCGCCACGCTCGACCTGATTTCGAACGGGCGCGCCGAGATCATGGCCGGGCGCGGTTCCTTCATCGAATCCTTCCCGCTGTTCGGGCAGAGCCTCGATGATTACGATGCGCTGTTTTCCGAAAAGCTCGAGCTGTTGCTGAAGATCCGCGACAGCGAGATCGTCGACTGGGACGGCGGCCTCAGGCCGGCGATCCATGGACGCGGCGTCTATCCGCGCCCGCTGCAGGACGAACTGCCGGTTTGGATCGCCGTCGGCGGGACGCCGCAATCGGTGGCGCGCGCCGGCGCGCTCGGCCTGCCGATGGCGCTCGCCATCATCGGCGGCGAGCCGCGCCGTTTCGCGCCGCTCTTCGACCTCTACCGCGAGGCCGCCCGCCGTTCCGGCGCTGCTTCCTCCCGGCTGAAGACGAGCATCAACGTACACGGCTTCATTGCCGACACGACGGAGGCGGCCGCCGACCAGTTCTACGGGCCGCAGGCCGAGGTGATGAACCGCATCGGCCGCGAGCGCGGCTGGGGGCCGACGAGCCGCGCCCAGTTCGACCAGGCCCGCTCCCGCTACGGCAATCTCTTTGTCGGCGACCCGGAGACGGTCGCGGAAAAGATCGTCGAGAACTGGCGTCTGTTGCGCAACGACCGCTTCCTGCTTCAGATGGCGATCGGCCCGATGCCCCATGCGGCGATCATGCGCGGGATCGAACTTTACGGCACGAAGGTCGCGCCGCTGGTGCGCGCGGCCATCGCCAGCGACGCCGGCGCGCTGGCGGTCGAGGCATGACGGTTGAGACACGAGGGCGCTTGAGATGACGGTCACGCAGGAAGACGAACTCGAAGGCCTGAAGGCGATCGGCGTGATCTGCGCCCGCGCGCTCGAGGTGATGTCGAAGGCGCTGGAGCCGGGCATGACCACCGGCGAACTCGATGCCATCGGCCGCAAGGTGCTGGATGATGCCGGCGCGCGGTCCGCGCCGGAAATCGTCTACAGCTTTCCCGGCGCCACCTGCATCAGCGTCAACGAGGAGATCGCCCACGGCATTCCCGGCCCCCGCGTCATCCTTGCCGGCGACCTCGTCAATATCGACGTTTCCGCCGAGAAGGACGGTTTCTTCGCCGACACCGGCGCCTCCTTCGCGGTGCCGCCGGTGCCGGCCTCGATCGCGCGGCTCTGTCGCGACGGTCGACGGGCGCTGTGGACCGGCCTCAAGGAGGTGCGTTCGGACCGTCCGCTCGGCAATATCGGCCGGGCGATCGGCGCCTTCGCCGCCAAGAACCGCTACAGCCTCGTCACCAATCTCGCCAGCCACGGCGTCGGCCGGGCGCTACACGAGGAACCGACCGAGATTTCCACCTGGGCCGATCCCTCGGAACGGCGGATGATGCGCGAGGGCATGGTCTTCACCATCGAACCTTTCCTCTCGCTCGGCGCGCAGTTCGCCTCCGGCGGCGACCGGGACGACTGGACGCTCTTCGGCGAGCCGCAGGCGCCGACGGTCCAGTACGAGCATACGATCGTCGTCACCCGCAACGGCCCGGTGATCCTGACGATGAACTGACGGTCGCGGCGGGCTCGGTTAAATCACGGTAAGGTTGGCTCTGCGTGATTGTTGCCCGCCGGTTTTTGCCCTAGTTTCGCGCGCATGGCAGGCTCCGGCGCGGCATGGACGCGCCGCCCGGCAGACCTGCATCCCGAAACGAAAGTGCCGCCTCCGTGTTCGAATCCTTCTTCCCCAAGCCGAAGCAGTTCTTCATCTCCTTCGTCGTCTGGAGCCTGGTCGTCGTCCTCAGCTGGTATCTCGGCGGCGAGGGGCTCGGCGCCGTCTTCGGCATGCCGCCGGTGCCCTCCGACCAGCCGCCGGTCGTCGGCATCTCGACCTTCTGGTCGCCTGCCTTCCTCTGGTTCTACCTCTATTTTGGCGCGGCCGTCGGCCTCTTCGCCGCCTTCTGGTATGTCTATTCGCCGCATCGCTGGCAGAACTGGTCGATTCTCGGCTCGGCGCTGATTCTCTTCGTCACCTATTTCCAGGTGCAGGTGAGCGTCGCGATCAACAACTGGTACGGACCCTTCTGGGACCTGATCCAGGCTGCGGTGTCGAAATCGGCCGTGGTGACGGCCGACCAGTTCTACGGCCAGATCGGCATCTTCCTCGGCATCGCGCTCGTCGCAGTCGCCGTCGCCGTGATGACGCGCTTCTTCGTCAGCCACTACATCTTCCGCTGGCGCACGGCGATGAACGAATACTACATGTCGCACTGGCCGAAGCTGCGCCACATCGAGGGCGCCTCGCAGCGCGTGCAGGAAGACACGATGCGCTTCTCCACGACCGTGGAGGGGCTCGGCGTCAGCCTGATCGACAGCGTCATGACGCTGATCGCCTTCACGCCCGTGCTGATCCGGCTTTCGGCGAATGTCACCGAACTGCCGATCGTCGGCGCGATCCCCTACCCGCTGGTGACTGCTGCCATCCTCTGGTCGCTGTTCGGCACCGTGTTCCTGGCGCTGGTCGGCATCAAGCTGCCGGGGCTGGAATTCCGCAACCAGCGCGTCGAGGCGGCCTACCGCAAGGAACTCGTCTATGGCGAGGACCATGCCGACCGCGCCCAGCCGCCGACGGTCGCGGATCTCTTCGCCGACGTGCGGCGCAACTACTTCCGCCTCTATTTCCACTACCTCTATTTCAACGTCGCCCGCATCTTCTATCTGCAGATCAACAACATCTTCGCGCTCCTGATGCTGGCGCCCTCGATCATCGCCGGCAAGATCACGCTCGGGGCGCTGAACCAGATCTCCGGCGCCTTCGGCCAGGTGACCTCGTCCTTCCAGTATCTCGTCTCCTCCTGGCCGACGATCGTCGAACTTCTGTCGATCTACAAGCGCCTTCGCGCCTTCGAGGCGGCGATCGACGACGAGCCGCTGCCGTCCATCGACCAGGAATTCCTGGAGCGTCCGCAGGAGACCTGACGGCGCTGCTGCGGCGCGTCCGCAGACCGGGCCGGCGTGATGTCGCGCCGGCGGCCGATCGTCAGAAGGTGCTGCCCGTCGGCCGCGCAACGTCGGCGAGCCGGTCCATCGCCTCGCGATAGCTAACGCAGGCGGTCTCCGGCGCGCGGCAGACCTCGGTGAGGAAGCGGTCGAGCGCGCGCCAGTAGGCGCCGCCGTTCATCTCGACGAAGTGGAAGCCGAGCTGCAGCGGAATGCGCCCGCCGTCATGCTGGGCGCGATAGGCGGCGCGGAAGGCGTCCAGCGTGCGCGCCTCGAAGGTGTCGCTGTCCTTGCGGTTTTCCACGCCCATCGAATGGCGGACGAAGAGATTGTAGTCCATGGCGATCACCGGCCGTCCGGTGGGCCCCTCCGGGATCAGCGGCAGGGCGAAGCGGGTGATGCCCGCGGCCCCGACCGGCGGCACCGGCCCCTTGGAGACGAGGCTTGCGTCATAGGTGAAGCCGAAATCCTTTAGCGCCGGCACGAGGCCCGGACCGGCGGAGAGGTAGGGTGCGCGGAATCCCTTGATCTCGGTCTCGGCGAAGCGCGCCCAGCCTTCCGGCTCTTCCCCCGCATCGCCGCTTGCCCGCCATCCCTCGGCGAGCGCCGTGCGGAAGGCGGAGAACTCGTTTCTCCAGTCGGCGCGGCTCCAGTCCTTGCCGTCGAAATGGCCGCAGCCATGGCTGCCGATGTCGTGCCCGGCGCGATGGGCCTGCCAGATATGGCCGAGGCGGACGCGGATATCGGCATTGTCGGGCGCGAAGCCGACATTGGAGCGGCCGGCCTTGTGGCCGGGGGCACGATAGGCCGCGCCGGCGCCGTCGCGGGTCATCAGGAAGGTGCAGGAGAGAAAATAGGTGAAACGCGCCCCGGTCCGCTCGGCCATCGCCAGGCTCTTTTCCCAGAGCGCATTGTCGTGGGCGCCGTCGAAGGAGACGATGACGAGCTGCGGCGGCAGTCCGGGCTCTGCAGCGGCCTCCGCGACAGGCAGGACGGCAAGAACAGGGGCGAGGAAAAAAAGCGTCTTCGGCATCGGGATCCGGAACCGTTGCGGGCGGACGCCGTGCTCGCCCGCAAATGCGGCGAAGCTGTGTTGCCCCGCCGCCGTTCCGGTTTCGCCGAACCTCAGATGAGGAAGATGTCGGATGCCTGCAGCTGCACGTTGTCGGCGAAGGTTGCGATCAGCACGGCCGCTCCCGATCCCCTGCCGTCCTTGTCCAGAGAGAGCGTCTGGGTGTCGGTGTCGTAGAGGAACTGCGCATAGTTGCGGGTCGCGGTCGCGCCGCTGCCGGCAACGAACATGTGGGCGCCCAGCTGACGCGGCGAGAGGCCGAGGTCGAAGCCGTCCGAGGAAAAGGCGAGCTTGTCCCAGGCGCCGACGAAGTCGACGATGAGGTCTCCGCCCTCCGAGGCATTGCGATAAAGGAACGTGTCCTTGCCGATGCCGCCGGTGAGGAGATCGGTGCCGGCGCCGCCCTCGAGCGTGTCGTCGCCGCGCCCTCCGAGAAGCGTATCGGCGCCGCCGAGGCCGCGCAGATGGTTGTTTCCGGTATTGCCGGTCAGCACATTGGCAATGGCGTTGCCGGTCGCCCCGACATGGGCGCTTCCCAAGAGTTCGGCATTCTCGACCATGGAGGCCAGCGTCACGGCGACCGAGGTGACGACCGTATCGATGCCGCCGTCCGCTTCCTCGACGATGATGTCGCCCGCGCTGTAGCCGTAGGTGTCGTTGCCCTGTCCGCCGATCATCCGGTCGATGCCGAGGCCGCCCTGCAGGATGTCGTCGCCGTCGCCGCCGATCAGCGTGTCGTCGCCTGCGCCGCCGAGGAGCTTGTTGTTGCCGCTGTTGCCGGTGATGACATTGGCGAGGTCGTTGCCGCTGCCGGCGAGGTTTGCCGTGCCGAGCAGGACGAGATTTTCGACATGGGCGGCGAGGAAATGGTTGGCGCTGCTGTGGACCGTGTCGATGCCGCCACCGGCCTCCTCGACGATGGTGTCGCGGGTTCCGCTGACGATGTAGAGATCGTTGCCGCTGCCGCCTTCCAGCCGATTGCTGCCCGGGCCGCCGATCAGTGTGTCGTTGCCGCCAAGCCCGCGTAGCGTGTTGTTGCCGTCGTTGCCCGTCAGGACGTTGTCGCCGTCATTGCCGGTCGCCGTGGCATGGGTCGCACCCGTCAGCCGGACGTTCTCGATCAGGAGCGGAATGGAAACGTCGAAGGATGTCTCGACCGTGTCGATGCCGCCATTGGCGCGCTCGTTGATGATGTCGCCGGGCGTCCAGACATAGGTATCGTCGCCGCTGCCGCCGATCATGAGATCGTTGCCCGCGCCGCCGTCGAGATAATCGTTCCCGGCGCCGCCCTCCAGCCTGTCAGCGCCGGCGCCGCCTCTGAGCTGGTTGTCGCTGCGGTTGCCGATGATGGTGTTGTCGGCATCATTGCCCGTCCCGCCCGTCATGCCGTCGAGCAGGACGAGGTTTTCGAGATTCCGGCCGAGCGTGTAAAAGGTGTGGACGCCGGTCGTGCTGACGCGGACCGTGTCAGTGCCGGCGTTTGCTGCCTCGACGATGACGTCGTTGTCATTGGTGACGACGACATAGGTGTCGTCTCCCAGTCCGCCGACCAGCGTGTCCTTCCCGCCGCCGCCCTCGAGCCAGTCGTCCCCGGCAAGGCCGTTCAGCGTGTTCGCGCCGCGATTGCCGATGATCGTGTTGGCCAGCATGTTGCCCGTGCCGCTCAGGGCGGCAAATCCAAGCAGGGTCAGGTTCTCGACATGGTCGCCGAGTGTGTAGTCGACCGTCGACGAGACGGTGTCGATGCCGGCATTGGCGCCCTCGACGACCCTGTCCTGCAAACTGTCGACAAAGTAGCGGTCGTCGCCCGCCCCGCCGTTCAGCGTATCGTCCCCTGTCCCGCCATCGAGCCAGTCATTGCCGTTCCCGCCGCTGAGCGTGTCGTCGCCGCCCGCACCCTTCAGGATGTCGTCGCCATTGCCTCCCGTGGCGAGATCGTTGAAACGCGACAGCAGCATCATGTCGATGCCGCCCGTGCCGACCAGGCTGACGGCGGCGTCGCCATAGCCCCGGATGACGACATTGACGTTGCGGACGCTGTCGGGTTCCCCCGCCTGCGAGGCCACGAGCCGCGCCGTATAGTTGCCGTCCGCCTGATAGAGATGGCTGATCTGGACGGGCGCTCCGCCAGCGCCGTTTTCGACGATGGCGGCAGATCCGTCACCGGTCTCGAAACGGATCGTGCTGCCGCTGGTCGTGGCGTCGAAGATCAGCCGGCCTTCGGGGCGCAGGTCGTACTTATAAGTTGGATTTGATCCCGAACCCGGTGTCGCCACCAGATTCGTCGCCGTGCTGTTGAACAGGATCCAGCTTCCGTCGGGCGAGAAATAGGCATTGCTGTTGGTCCCGTTCGATGCGCCGCCATTGGCCGCGCGAGACACGTGGACGAGTTCCCCGGTGACGAGATCGCGGACGAACACATCCTGGTTGCGACCGTCGGGATAGCCCGTCATGTTCGTGGCCTGGGTGGTGAAGAGCACCTTCGTGCCGTCCGGGCTGATCTTCGCATTGCGGACCGCTTCGTTCGGCACGCCACCGTCGAAGGTGGAGGACACGCGCCGCAGCGTGCCGTCCGTGAGGTTCTTCACATAGACGTCCGAACCGCCGTTGGTGTCGTCCGGCAGCAGTGGGTCGAGCGAGACGAAAGCGAGGACCTCACCGTTTTCGGAGAGCGACGGAGAATGGCCCTGTGCCTTCGTCCCGTTCGGATAGGTGGAGACGACCTTCAGTTCGGCGGTGTCGAGGTGATAGAAATAGACGGAGCCGGGATACGAGGCATTGCCGCTCTGCAGAACCAGAATCGATTCGTCGGCGGAGAAGAACAGCGGTTGAAAGTGGTACGCCCCTTCGATCAGCGTGCGCTCGCCTGTTGCAAGATCCTCGATAAAGACCGCGAAGACATCGAAGCTGACCTCTTCGACATAGAAACCCTTGGTCGGCGGAGGTGGCGGCGTCGGATCGATGAAGTCCCTTGGCTGAGCAACATCGACGAAGCTCGAGCGACCCGAGTAACTGAAGGTCAAGCTTGGTGCGGCCATGCGGTCTTCTCCCCAGAATTGCATCATTTATCAAAGGCTAACATCGCCGGCTGCAAGTCACAACCGCGGTGAGCGAAGGGAGAGGAACAAAACTGGGTCTTTTTCTTCAACCGGTTCGCGCGAGCGATTGGTCGCACGGCTCTTTCAGGGCTGGAAAATCGCAACGCGCCGGCCTATGCGATGGAGAACCGCATCCTCCGGCAGGACACTTCCATGGCCCTTCTCATTCTCGGCATCGTGATCTTCATCGGCATCCACCTGGTCAAAGCCGTCGCGCCCGGCCTGCGCGCGGGCGTCATGGCAAGGGGTGGCACGGGGCTCTGGCATGCGATCCACGGCGCCTGCGCCCTCCTCGGCATCGTGCTGATCGCCTATGGCTTCGACCAGTCGCGCGCGACGACCGGCATGCTTTATAACCCGCCGCGCGGAATGGCCCATCTGGCGCTGACGCTGATGCTCGTCGCCTGCATCTGTCTCGTCGCCGGCTTTCTGCCGCCGGGCAGGATCCGCACCGTCCTGAAGCATCCGGCGCTGGTCGCGATCAAGATCTGGGCCTTCTCCCACCTGCTCGCCAATGGCGAGACCAATTCCGTGCTGCTCTTCTCCGCCTTCCTCGCCTGGGCGGTGATCCTGCGCATCTCGGCAAAGAGGCGGGTCAGGGCGGGAGAGATCTCCTATCCGCCCTTCGTCTCCTATGGCTACGACGCGATCGCGGTCGTCGCCGGCACGCTTCTCTGGGGCCTCTTCATCTGGAAGCTGCACGAACTCCTGATCGGGGTCGCGCCGATCGTCATCGGCCAGGGGTGAGCGGCTGCGGACGAATCCCCCTTACAATACCGGCGAAATCGGGTAGAAGGCCCGTTCATTGCGCGACAAGGCAGGAAGAAGGCCGGGCGACCGGGAAGCCAGATGGTCAATCAGAACGACAGTTTCATCCGTGAGGTGAACGACGAGCTGCGCTCGGACCAGATGAAGCTGATCTGGCAGCGCTTCGGCATCGTGCTCCTGGTCATCGCGGCGCTGATCGTCTTCGGCACGATCGGCAAGGTCGGCTACGAATACTGGCGCGACAGCCGCTCCTCGGGCTCCGGCGACGCGTTTCTCGCCGCGCTGAACCTCGCGCGCGAGAACAAGCCCGAGGAAGCGGCCGCCGCCCTGTCGAAGCTCGAACAGGACGGGTTCGGCGCCTATCCGGTGCTGGCGCGCATGCGCGCCGCGACCGTGCAGGCCGAGAACGGCGATGCGGCCGGGGCGATCGCCGCCTTCGCCGCCATCGGCAAGGACACGTCGATCCCCGCCGCCGTGCGGAATGCCGCGCGCCTGCGCGCCGCCTACCTGATGGTCGATACCGCCGACTATGCCGCCGTCTCCGCCGAGGTCGAGGAGATCGCCGTTCCCGGCAACGCCATGCGCCATTCGGCGCGCGAGGTGCTCGGCCTCGTCGCCTACCGCACCGGCGACTTCGCCAAGGCGCGCGACTGGTTCCAGCAGATCGCCGACGACGCCGAGACGCCGCGCAACATCGCCAACCGCGCCCGCATGATCCTCGACCTGATCACCGCCAGCGGCAAGGCGCCGAAGGCCGGCGCCTGAACGAAAGAGGCCTGACGCCATGAGCTTCACCGTCGCCATCGTCGGGCGCCCGAATGTCGGCAAGTCGACGCTCTTCAACCGGATGGTCGGCCGGAAGCTCGCGCTCGTCGACGACATGCCCGGCGTGACGCGCGACCGCCGGCCGGGCGAGGCGAAACTCGTCGACCTGCGCTTCACCATCATCGACACCGCCGGCCTCGAACAATCCGCACCCGACAGCCTGCAGGGCCGCATGTGGGCCCAGACGGAAGCCGCGATCGACGAGGCGGACCTGACCCTCTTCGTCGTCGATGCCAAGGGCGGGCTGACGCCGGCCGACGAGACGCTGGCCGAGCTCTTGCGCCGGCGCGGCAAGCCGGTCGTGCTCGTCGCCAACAAGTCGGAAGCGCGCGGTTCCGACGGCGGCTTCTACGACGCCTTCACCCTCGGCCTCGGCGATCCGGTGCCGATCTCGGCCGAGCACGGGCAGGGCATGCTCGACCTGCGTGACGCGATCGTCGCGGCGATCGGCAAGGAGCAGGCCTTTGCCGGCGACGACGACGACGTTGCCGAGACCGATGTCGACCTGCCGCGCTCCGCCGCGGAGGACGAGGAGGAGCCGGCCTATGACGAGACCAAGCCGCTGCGCGTCGCCATCATCGGCCGGCCGAATGCCGGCAAGTCGACGCTGATCAACCGTTTTCTCGGCGAGGACCGGCTGCTGACCGGGCCGGAGGCCGGCATCACCCGCGACTCGATCGCCGTCGAGTGGGACTGGCGCGGCCGGGCGATCAAGATGTTCGACACCGCCGGCATGCGCAAGAAGGCGCGGGTGCAGGAGAAGCTGGAAAAGCTCTCCGTCGCCGACAGCCTGCGCTCGATCCGCTTCGCCGAGACCGTCGTCATCGTCTTCGACGCGACCATCCCCTTCGAGAAGCAGGACCTGCAGCTGGTCGATCTCGTCATCCGCGAGGGGCGCGCCGCCGTGCTCGCCTTCAACAAGTGGGACCTGGTCGAGGATCCGCAGGCCTGGCTCGCGGGCCTGCGCGAGAAGACCGAGCGGCTTTTGCCGCAGGCGCGCGGCATCCGCGCCGTGCCGATCTCGGGTCAGACCGGCTACGGCCTCGACAAGCTGATGCAGTCGGTGATCGACACGGACCGGGTCTGGAACCGCCGCGTCTCCACCGCGCGCCTCAACCGCTGGCTCGACCAGCAGCAGGTGAGCCATCCGCCGCCGGCCGTCTCCGGGCGCCGGCTGAAGCTCAAATACATGACGCAGGTGAAGGCCCGCCCGCCGGGCTTCATGATCTCCTGCACCCGGCCGGATGCCGTGCCGGAAGCCTATATCCGCTACCTGATCAACGGGCTGCGCGCCGATTTCGACATGCCCGGCGTGCCGATCCGCATCCATCTGCGCGCCTCCGACAATCCGTTCGAGGGCCGCGCGCGGAAGCGATAGGCGCCTGCCTCACGTCCTGCGCAGGGCGAGATGGGCGCCAAGCCCGATGAGCAGGGTGCCGCCCGCCCGGCGGACAAGACGCAGCGCACCGGCGGAGCGCCGGAGCCGCGCCGTGAGCACCTCCGCCAGGAGGACGCCGACGCCATCGGCCAGGGTGAAGAGGGCGTTGACGATGGCGCCGAGCAGGGCGAACTGCAGCCACACCGGGAAGGCCGCCGCCGGATCGACGAACTGCGGCAGGAAGGCGAGGAAGAAGATCGCCGTCTTCGGATTGAGCACCTCGACGGCGATGCTTTCCAGGAAGGCCGCACGCGGCGACCGTGCCGCCGGCGCATCGCCCGCCTCCCATCCGCGCGCCCGGATGAGGCCGATGCCGAGCCAGACCAGGTAGAGCGCGCCGGCGAGCTTGAGAAGCGTATAGGCGAGCGGCACCGCCTGGAGCAGGAGCGTCAGTCCGGCGGCGGCGGCCAGGATATGGACATAGGCGCCGAGATGGATGCCGAGCACCGCCATCAGGCCGGCCCTGCGTCCGCCCGCCATGGTCCGCGCCGCCGCATAGAGCATGGCGGGGCCCGGGATGAAGGCGAAGGCCGCGGTCGTCGCGACAAAGGCGATGAGTGTGTCCAGTCCCGGCATGGTTCGCTTCCTTTCAAAATCGGCCAATCTTCTTTTCGTGCTGCGAGGCGGCCTGTCGGCGGTCTCGCGAGCGTCACGGCAGGTGCGACAGCATCGCCTCGCGCTCCACCGCGCTGTTGCACCAGACGACCGCGAAGCAGGAAACCCACCCCCTCCGCGTCATCGCGCCATGGCGATGGTTGCCGTCGCGGACGATGAGGCGACCTGTCTGCCATTCGACGATGAGCGGCGGCAGGCTCTCCACAACATCGAGGCTTTCGGCGATCGCATCGATCCGCGCGGCCCAGCCCGCAAGGGGCATGCGATAGGCCATCTCCGGCTCGGGGCCACAGCAGCGTTCGAGCCGCGCGAGCGGCATGGCGACGGGACCGGTCCAGAAAGGGCGATGCAGCAGCAGCCCGTCGCGAAGGCCGGGATTGGCCCACGGGCCGCCGTCGAGAGAGGCGATCACCCAGTCCTGAAGCCGGTCTGCCGCCGCACTTGCGGCGCAGCTTTCGAGGTCGAACGCCGTTCTTCCCGGCGGTGCGCCGGTCACGGAGCGGGTCTGTCGGGCAGACCGAGCCGGTCGCGGCCGACCAGCGCGCCGTGATGGCCGATGACCGCCGCCGCGAGCCTTGCGGCGAACGCAGCCGCTTCCGCGGGCGGCGCGCCCGTGACGAGGCGGGCGAGGAAGGCACCGTTGAAACTGTCGCCGGCGCTCGTCGTGTCGACGACGGTTTCGACGGGTTCGGCGGGGAGGAGCAGGGGGGCTGCGTCGCCGATCGCGAGCGTCACGCCCTTCGCGCCGTCCTTGACCACGACGTCGCGCACGCCGAGGCCCCGGTAGCGCGCGACCGTCGCCTCCACGTCGGCATCGCCGAAATGCGCCGCCTCGTCGTCGAAGCCGGGCAGGACGAGGGTCGCCGCCCGGGCGCCCTCCGTGATCGCCGCGCGCATGTGGGCCGGGTCATCCCAGAGCCGGGGGCGGATGTTCGGATCGAAGGCGACCGTCTTGCCCGCCGCCTTCGCGCGGCGCATTTCCGCCAGCAGCGTCTCGGCGGCGCCGGCGGCAAGGATCGCCAGCGTGATGCCGGTGAAGACGACGACGTCCGATGCCTCCACGGCACTCCTCAGCGCGTCGGCGTCGTCGGCGAGCAGCCTTGCCGCCGAGGCCGAGCGCCAGTAGGAGAAGCTGCGCTCGCCGTTCTTCAGGTGGATCATGTAGAGGCCGGGGGTGCGTCCCTCGATCCGGCGGATCCACTGCGTGCCGACGCCGGTCGAGCGGATGAAGGCGAGCATCTCGTCGGAGACGACATCGGTGCCGACGGCGGTGACATAGTCGACCTGCCAGTCGGACGGCAGGACCATGCGGGCATAATAGGCCGTGTTGAACGTGTCGCCGGCATAGCCCTTGCGCATGAGGTCGCCCTCCGCCTGCATCAGCTCCACCATGCATTCGCCGATCGAAAGCAGCCGTCCCGCCATCGGGCCTTCCTCCGTTGCCAGACCTGCGAAGCGGTGTAGGGTCGCGTCGAAGGACTGGCAAGGGCGAATGGCCGTTGCCACGCCGATTCGGGCGGTTTACGGATGTCGGACCGGCGGCAGAGCCGGGAAGGACAGGCAGCACAGCAAGGAGACACGCGATGGCCTCTCGATCCGGCCGGACCCCGTCCAACCCCGACTGGTGGCGCGGCGCTGTCGTCTACCAGGTCTATCCGCGTTCCTTCCAGGACACGACCGGCGACGGCATCGGCGACCTCAGGGGCGTGACCGAGCGCCTGCCCTATATCGCCGGCCTCGGCGTCGACGCGATCTGGCTGTCGCCCTTCTTCACCTCGCCGATGGCCGACATGGGCTACGACGTCTCCGACTATTGCGACGTCGACCCGATGTTCGGCACGCTTGCCGATTTCGACGCGATGATGAAGGAGGCGCACCGGCTCGGCCTGAAGGTTATCATCGACCAGGTGATCTCGCACACGTCCGACCAGCACCCGTGGTTCAAGGAGAGCCGCTCCGACCGCACCAATCCACGCGCCGACTGGTATGTCTGGGCCGATCCGAAGCCGGATGGCACGGCGCCGAACAACTGGCTGGCGATCTTCGGCGGCCCGGCCTGGGAATGGGACGGCGTGCGCAAGCAGTACTACATGCACAATTTCCTCGGCAGCCAGCCGGATCTGAACTTCCACAACAAGGCCGTGCAGGACGCGCTGCTCGAAACGGTGCGCTTCTGGCTCGACCGGGGCGTCGACGGTTTCCGCCTCGATACGGTCAACTACTATTTCCACGACAGGGAACTGCGCGACAATCCGCCGGCGGTGCGCGACGACGACGGTCCCGGCCTCGACGCGCCGGACGTCAACCCCTACGGCATGCAGCATCACCTCTACGACAAGACGCAGCCGGAAAATATCGGCTTCCTGCAGCGCTTCCGTGCCCTGCTCGACGAATATCCGGACCGCGCCTCGGTCGGCGAGGTCGGCGACGGGGCGCGCTCGCTGAAGACGGTCGCCGCCTATACCGGCGGCGGCGACAAGCTCAACATGTGCTACACGTTCGATCTCCTCGGGCCGGATTTCACCGCGACCCATATCCGGCACTGCGTCACCGCCTTCCACGAGGCCGTGACCGACGGCTGGGTGTGCTGGGCCTTCTCCAACCACGACGTCGTGCGCCATGTCAGCCGTTTCGCGGCGACGCAGGAGGAGCGCAGCCGCGTCGCGTCGCTGGCGATCTCGGTGCTTGCGACGCTGCGCGGTTCGATCTGCCTCTACCAGGGCGAGGAACTGGCGCTGCCGGAGGCCGAACTCGCCTTCGAGGACCTGCGCGATCCCTATGGCATCCGCTTCTGGCCGGCCTTCAAGGGGCGCGACGGATGTCGCACGCCGATGGTCTGGGAGAAGAAGGCCGCGAATGCCGGCTTCAGCAAGGGCAAGCCCTGGCTGCCCGTGCCGGAGGAGCACCGGGCGCTCGCCGTCGATGCGCAGGAGGGCGTGGAGGGATCCGTGCTCGCCCATTACCGGGAAACGCTCGCCTTCCGCAAACGCCACGCGCCGCTCGTCGACGGCGGCATGCGCTTCCTCGACACCAACGAGGACATCCTTGCCTTCACCCGCGAAAAGGACGGCGAAACGCTGGTCTTCGTCTTCAACCTGCGCCGCGGTCCGCAGAGCGTGCGTCTGCCGGAAGGCGTGAAAGTGGCGCAGGTGATCCCGATGCCGGGCTTCGCCCCCGCCTTCGACAAGGGCGAGATCGCGCTCGACGCGCTCGACGTCTTCTGCGCCCGGCTGGCATAGAGCCTGTCCCGCCGAGCGGGATCGCTTCCCCGTCGCACCCCCGATCAAAACGAGGGCGCGGGGCGCGAACCTGAAAGACCGCGATCGCCCCGGTCAGCCGATCAGCGCGAAGCGATCGACGTCAACCATGCCTTTGTCGGAGATCTTCAGGTGCGGGATCACCGGCAGCGGCAGGAAGGCGAGCTGGAGGAACGGCTCCTCCAGCGTCGCGCCGAGGGCGAAGGCCGCCTTGCGCAGATGATGCAGCGTGTCGCGCACGGTTTCGTAGGGCTCGAGGCTCATCAGGCCGGCGACCGGGAGCGCGATCTCGCCGGTCACCCTGCCGTCCTCGACGACGACGAAGCCCCCCTTGATCTCCGACAGGCGGTTGGCGGCCGTCGCCATGTCGTCCGCGTCGACGCCGACGACGCAGATATTGTGGCTGTCATGGCCGACCGTCGAGGCGATCGCGCCCTTCCTCAGCCCAAAACCCTGGACGAAGCCGTTGGCGTGGTTGCCGTTTCTTCCGTGGCGCTCGATGACGGCGACGCGGATGATGTCACGGCCCAGGTCGATGCCGGTCTCGTTGCCGGCCGCCGGCAGGCGGTAGCGCCGGTGCTCGGTGATGATCTTGCCGGGCGTGACGCCGATCACCGGCGTCTCGCCCTCGCCGGCCGGCACGGCGAAGTGCGAGGCCGCGACCGATGGCGCCCTGACGCTGTCGAGCCCGACCGGCGCCACGGTTTCGCGTGTCGCGAACAGCGCCTCGCAGACGCGGCGGCCGGCGGAGAAGACCATCGCGGCGCGGCAGTTCTCCAGGCTGTCGAGGACGACGATGTCGGCGCGCCAGCCGGGCGCGATCAGGCCGCGATCGAAGAGGCCGAAGGCGCGGGCGGCCGAGATCGAGGCGGCCCGATAGACCGCGATGGGTTCCACGCCGTTCTTGATCGCGGTGCGGATCATGTGGTCGAGATGGCCCTGCTCGGCGATGTCGAGCGGGTTGCGGTCGTCGGTGCAGAGCGCGAGGTAGGGCGAGAGGCGTTCGGTCAGGATCGGCATCAGCGCATGCAGGTCCTTCGACACGGAGCCTTCGCGCACGAGGATGTGCATGCCCTTGCGGATCTTCTCCAGCGCTTCTTCGGCGGTCGTGCATTCGTGATCGGTGCGGATGCCGGCGGCGAGATAGCCGTTGAGGTCGCGGCCGGACAGAAGCGGCGCGTGGCCGTCGATATGGGCGCCCTGGAAGGCGTCGAGCTTGGCGAGACAGACGGCATCCTTGTGGAGGACGCCGGGAAAATTCATGAATTCGGCAAGGCCGATCACCTTCGGGTGGTCGCGGAAAGGCAGGAGCTTTTCGATCGGCAGGTCGGCGCCGGAGGTTTCGAGATGGGTTGCGGGCACGCAGCTCGAAAGCTGCACCCGGATGTCCATGATCGTCCGCTCGGCCGAATCGAGGAAGTAGCGGATGCCGGCCTCGCCGAGCACGTTGGCGATCTCGTGCGGATCGCAGATCGCCGTCGTCACGCCGTAGGGCAGCACGCAGCGGTCGAACTCGTGCGGCGTGACCAGCGAGGATTCGATGTGGAGATGGGTGTCGATGAAGCCGGGGACAACGATCCGGCCGGAGATGTCGATCTCCTCGACGCCCTGATAGCCCTCGCAGGTGCCGACGATGCGGTCGCCGCAGACGGCGATGTCGCTTTCCACCAGTTCGCCGGTGACGAGATCGAAAAAGCGCCCGCCCTTCAGCACGAGGTCGGCCGGCTGCCGGCCCGTTCCCTGGTCGATCAGGCGTTCGAGGGGGTTCGTCATGCATCTCTCCGCGTCTTGGGTCGGCCGGAGATTAGCGTCTTCAGCGCATTCGGGAAATGCCGTTCAAAGAGAAGGAGCGACTGAGCCGCGATGGCTTGTCGGCGGGATATTTTTCCGCGATTCTGCTGATGCAGGAGTGTCAAATAGATCGAGCGCGGCCATGACATGGGATGTTGAGGATGCCATTGGAGCGGAGCTTGATGCCGGCGAAAGCCTGCGATGGGCCGGTCGCCCGGGCGCAAGAGAGACCGCATCCGAACATGCCGTCTCCATAGGCGCTGGATTGCTCTTTGCCTGCATAAACATGGCGCAGGTCTTTCCCCTGCCCGAGAGATTCTCCGGAGAATTTCGGCAGATACTGTCGCTGATCCTTCCCCTCGTCTTCAGCGCACTCGGCATTGCGGCGACGGGGAACGCGGTGGTGGAGATCTTGCGCGCGAAACGTACGGCCTATGCTGTGACGGACCGCCGCGTACTGATCGTCTCGGACTTTCTCGGGCACCGGAGCATGACGGTCGCGCCGTCCGCAATCAACTCCGTCGAGATGAAGGAAGACGGGAGGGGCGGCGGATCGGTTGCTTTCCGGAAGGACACGATCGATACCGGCGAGGGCACGCGGACAACGACGCTGAAATTCATCGGTGTCCGGGACGTCGGCACCGCCGCCCGGGAGATCCGGAGGCTGATGACGGAATGCCCCCCCGTCATCCTCCACGGAGGCGTGAGCCAGCCCGGGCGCAGGATTGATCGCCGGCCCGTCTCCACCCTATAACCCGGCCATGGCCGACACCCGCCCCATCGTCGTCTTCGATGCAGAATGCGTGCTGTGCTCGGCCAATGCGCCGTTCGTGCTTGCGCGGGATCATGCGCGCCGTTTCCGCCTTGCCTCGATGCAAGGGGAGGCGGGGGCGGCGCTCTATCGCCGCTTCGGCATCGATCCCGCCGATCCCGACACGCTGATCGTCGTCGAGGGCGACCGGGCGCGGCGCGACAGCGACGCCGTGCTGTCGATCTATGCAGGGCTCGGCTGGCCCTGGAAGGCGCTCGCCCTGCTGAGGCTGGTGCCGCGCGTCGTTCGCGATCCGCTCTATCGCCTGATCGCGCGCGACCGCTACCGCCTCTTCGGACGGCGCGAGACCTGCTGGATGCCGCCCTCCGACGCCGCCGACCGCATCCTGTAAAGCGTGTCCTCCTCCTCGGCGGTTATGGCGACTTCGGCGCGCGTCCTGTCGGCGGAAAACTCTCCCTTCCGGCCTTCGAGCCGCCTTTCGCCGGGCTTTCGATCGGCACGGGGCGCGCGGATCGGGCGGGTCCGCCCGCCGCTCTGCCGCCGTGTGACCTTTGCGACTTTCGACCGGCTGCCGCCCGCCGTCCGGGAGACCCACGGTATCGCCTGCGACGGCGGTGCCGCCGGCAGGACGCGCGTGCGGCGCGGCCGCGGTCTCCTGTCCCGGATGATCGCGGCGATCATGGCGTTTCCGCCGGAGGGCGAACATGCGCTGCATGTCACCTTCGAGGAAAGCGACCGCGTCGAATGCTGGACCCGCGATTTCGGCGGACACAGGTTTAGCAGCACGCTGCCTCATAAATCGCGCCGGCTGGCTGAGCGGTTCGGGCCCTTGCGCTTTTCCTTCGATCTCCTCCGCGATCCGTCCGGCCTTTCCGTGGCGATGCGCGGCCGGTCGGCGCTCGGGCTGCCTCTGCCCCTGCCGCTCGCCCCGCTCGGCGCCGGAATGGCAGGAGGGCGGGTTCTTCCGCTTCGATATGCCGCTCGCCTTGCCGTTCGTCGGGCTCGTGCTGCATTCCGGGGGCGAATTGCGCCGTCTTCGACCCGATGGCCTGCGCCGACGGCCGGAGATCCCGCCGAAGACGTCCACCGTCTTTCCCGAAGTTTAACCTCTTTGGCGCCTTAATGCCGCGACTTTCGCCGAACCCGGGTGGCAGGACATGACGCGCTTCTCGATACGCATGCTCGGCGCCGCGCTGGCCTGCGGGCTGGCCCTTGCCGCCGGCGGGGCGTCGGCGGAGATGATCGGCGAGCGCGCCTATGCGGCCGGCGCCGAAGGCTTCTGGGCGAGCGGTGGCGTGACGCTGACCCGCAAGGATGGCGAGATCTGCGCCAATGTGCCGGCGGGCGGACAGGCCTGGGACCGGCTGGCCGGCATCAACGACCTCCGCCTGACGCCCGGCACGGCCTATCGCCTGAGGCTGACGCTGACCTCGAAATGGGAGGCGCAGCTTCCCGTCCTCGTGCAGCAGCAGGACGCGCCCTACACCGCGCAGGCGCATTTCCGCGCGGCGACCGGCCCGGACGGCGTCGTGCTCGACCGCCGCTTCGCCGCCACCGACGCCGCGCCGGCGCAGGTGCTCCTCCATCTGGGCGGCGCGCTCTCACCTTGGACCTTCTGCCTGAGCGGGGTATCGATGACCGAGGACCCGACGGCGCCTTCCACCGCCGCGACCGGTGCCGGCGCCATCCGCGTCAACCAGGCCGGCTATTTCACGGACGGGCCGAAACGGGCGACAATCCTTTCGGAATCGGAAGCGCCGTTGGAATTCACCCTGGTAGACGGCACGGGCCGGGCGGTCGGGCGCGGCGCGACCGAGCCGATGGGGCACGATCCGTCCGTCGATGCCGGCACGCATGTGGCCGATTTCACCCCGTTCCGCACCGAGGGCGAGGGCTATCGCATCGTGCTTGGCAAGGAAGCGAGCCTGCCCTTTGCGATCGGCGGCGACACCTATGCGCGGCTGCGCGTCGACGCGCTCTCCTGGTTCTATCCGCAGCGCAGCGGCATCGAGATCCGCGGCGACATCGCCGGCGAGGCCTATGCCCGGCCCGCCGGCCATGTCGGCGTCGCGCCGAACCGGGGCGACACCGACGTGACCTGCCTCAAGGGCGCGGCGGCGCGCACGCTCTTCGGCTCGCAGCGCGGCTGCTCCTACAGTCTCGACGTCTCCGGCGGCTGGTACGACGCCGGCGACCAGGGCAAATATGTCGTCAATGGCGGCATTTCGGTCGCGCAGCTGATGGCCGCCTTCGAGCGCGGCCTCGTTTACGGTGGCGCAAGCTCTCCCGTCCTCAGCGACGGCCTGTCGCGCATTCCCGAGGCCGGCAACGGCATTCCCGACATTCTCGACGAGGCGCGCTGGGAACTCGACTTTCTCATGAGGATGATGGTGCCGGACGGTCAGCCGCTCGCCGGCATGGTGCATCACAAGGTCCATGACAGCCGCTGGACCGGCACGCCGATGCTTCCCCATCTCGATCCGGAGGAGCGCGTGCTGCATCGCCCCTCGACGGCGGCGACGCTGAACCTCGCCGCCGCCGCGGCGCAGGGCGCCCGGCTCTTCGCGCCCTATGACCGCGCCTATGCCCGGACCCTTCTCGCCGCCGCCGAACGCGCCTTCCGCGCGGCGGAGGAGAACCCGATCCTCCAGGCGCCGGTCTCCGACGGGCTGCAGGGTGGCGGCGATTACAATGACGACGACATCAGCGACGAGACCTACTGGGCGGCGGCGGAGCTTTTCATCACCACCGGCGACACGCGCTATCTCGCCGCCGCGAAGAACACTCGCCACTGGGCCGGCCCGGTCTTCTCGCCGATCGGCGCCTTCGACTGGCGCAGCGTCGCGGGCCTTGCCCGCATCGAGCTGGCGCTCTTTGCCAAGCAGCTTGCCGGCGAGGACGCGGAGCTCGTGCGCGGCTCGGTCATTTCCGCCGCGCGCACCTTCCTGTCGCTGCAGGACGCCGAACCCTTCGGCCACATCTACCGCCCGGCCGGCGGCCGCTACGACTGGGGATCGAACCAGCTGATCCTGCAGAACATGGTCGTCGTCGCGGCCGCCTACGACCTGACCGGCGAGAAACCGTTTCTCGACGGCGTGCGCCAGAGCATGGACTACCTGCTCGGCCGCAACCTGATGAACCTCTCCTACATCACTGGCTACGGTACGACCTGGTCGAAGAACCAGCACAGCCGATGGTATGCGAACCAGGTCGATCCGAGCCTGCCGCATCCACCGAACGGGTCGCTCGCCGGCGGGCCGAACTCCACCCTCGTCGACGACGTCGCCCGGGCGAAGCTCCAGGGCTGCGTGCCGCAGGCCTGCTATGTCGACGACATCATGGCCTGGGGCTCGAACGAGATCACCATCAACTGGAACGCGCCACTGGTCTACATCGCCTCGTTCCTCGCCGACACGCGCTGAGGCGGCAGAATGACAACCGGCATCGCCTTCATCGGAACCGGCTTCGTCGCCGACTATTACATGACCACGCTCGCCAACCATCCCGGCCTGGCGCTTGCCGGTGTGTTCGATCGCGATCCGGCGCGGTTGCGGCAGTTCTGCGGCCACTGGAAGGCGAAGGCCTATCCGGACGTCGCGGCGCTGCTTGCCGATCCGGCGGTGGCGATCGTCGTCAACCTGACGACGCCGGAGAGCCACTACCCAGTCAACCGCGCGGCACTGACCGCGGGCAAGCATGTCTACTGCGAGAAGCCGCTGGCGATGGAGGTCGCGGAGGCTGCGGAACTCGTCGCGCTCGCCGCCGCGCGCGGGCTCGTGCTCGCCTCGGCGCCCGCCAATGCCCTCAGCGACGCCCACGCCCATTGCGCGGCGCTCCTCGCGTCGGGCGTGATCGGCACGCCGCGCCTCGCCTATGCGGAAATGGAGGACGGGCCCGTCTTCCGCGACAACTGGCGGTCGTGGAAAAGCCGCTCGGGCGCGCCATGGCCCGGCGTCCACGAATTCGAGATCGGCTGCACGCTGGAACATGCGGGCTATGCGACGGGCTGGCTCGTCTCGCTCTTCGGCCCCGTGGACCATGTCGCGGCGTTCTCGGCGCTGACCTTTCCGGACAAGGGGCCGGGAACCGAGGGGCTGAGGCTCGCGCCCGATTTTTCCACCGGCTGCCTCAGCTTTCGCTCCGGCCTGACGGCGCGGCTCACCTGCGGCCTCGCCGCGCCGCGCGATCGCTCGCTGACCATCGTCGGCGACGGCGGCGTGCTCGTCGTGCGCGACCTCTGGGACAACCGTTCGGCGATCCATGTCGAGCGCTGGGGCACGAGGAAGCCGCTTCTCCACCGGGTGTTCGAGCGGCTCCAGCGCAGCCTCGGCCGGACGTTTCCGCTGCGACTGACGGCCGGCCGGGCCGTGCCCTATCCGGAAAAGGCGCGGCCGATCGCGCTGCCCGCCTATCCCTCGCGGATCGATTTCGTCCGCGGCATCGCGGCCCAGGCGGAGGCGATCGCCGCCGGCCGGGCGCCGGTCTTTTCCGGCACGATGGCGCTGCACCTGACCGATATCGTTCTGGCGCTGAACGCCGGCCTCGCCGACCACCGGCCGACATCCCTATGAGGGCGGCAGGGCGCGGATCGCCTCGATGATCTCCAGAGCCTCGATGCTGCGGGCGAGCGGCATCCGCGGATGCTCCGTCCTGCCGGCCCGGATCGCGGCACTCGCGGCGGCGATCTCGAACTGGAGGCCCGCGCCGGCAAAGCCGTAGTCACTGATCGTGACGCCCGGAAGCGGCAGGCGGCGGGCGACCCTTGCCAGGAGCGATGCGCCGCGTCCCGGGCCCGGCGCGAGCAGGCCTTCGCCGCGTCCGCCCTCCAGCCGGATCAGGCGGGCGGCCTTGAGGAAGGGGGCGTCGACGACCAGCGTCGCGCGCTCGCCCCGGATCACGTAGCGGTTGGCGCCGTCGCGGCGGAAGCCGCAGGCAAGCTCGGCGGCAAATCCGCCATAGCCGAGCCGGAAGCGCGCCTCGTCGTCGACGCCGGTCGGGGCAGCATGCCACGCGCCCGTCACCGTCTCGGGCGTGCCGAACAGGCTCAGCGTCAGCGCGATCGGGTAGATGCCCATGTCGAGCGCCGATCCGCCGCCGAGCGACGGCGCGAAGAAGCGGCTCGCCGCGTCGAAGGGTTTGGCATAGGCAAGCTCGGCCGAGACCGAGACGATGCGCCCGAGCGTTCCGTCTTCAAGCGCAGCCCGCAGCGCGTCGATCGCCGGCAGGAACAGCGTCCAGAGCCCCTCCATGGCGAAACGACCGGTGTCCGCTGCCACGGCCACGAGCGCGCGCGCCTCGGAGACGGAAACGGCGAGCGGCTTTTCCACCAGCACATGCTTGCCGGCCCGCATCAGCGCGCTCGCCTGCGCCAGATGGGCGCTGTTGGGCGAGGCGATATAGACCGCATCGATTGCCGGATCGGCGGCAAGGGCGGCGAGGTCGCCATGGGCCCTGATGTCGCCGAAGGATGCGCCGAAGGCCCGCGCCGCCTCGGGGCTGCGGGACCCGACCGCGACGAGGTGCGCCCCTTGCGCATGCGCGATGTCGCATGCGAACGAATGGGCGATCGCGCCGGTCGCGCTGATGGCCCAGCGGATCGGTGCGTCGTAAGTCGTGTTGAAAGCGTCAGCGGTCATGACCCATCCTGCCCGCGCAAATCTCAACGGGCGGTAAATCCGCGTGCGCGGCGCAAGCCTGGCGCAACCATGACGTCGCATTGTCTGCCTGTGCCGAGCGGATGATGGATCACGGGGCAATCGCCATCAAAAGATCGGCCTCATGCACAAGTCCGGCGACAAGCCGTCCATTGAGAGCCTCGCGCGTGACCGCCACGCGCGGGGCCTCTTCGTTTTTTAGGCCCGCGATCCCGGCGCGCGCGGTTCCCGAAATGCGACAGCGCCGCCTGCACGTCCCCTTAGGGCGCGTGCCGGACGGCGCTGTGGTCTCGCCCGATAGGATGTCTGCGGTCAGGCGCTGCGGCGCTGCGGCTTCACGTCGGCGGCCTTCTCGCCGTAGATATCGCGAAGCGTCTCGAGGATCTTGATCACGGCATCCGACGAGCTCGAATAATAGATCGTCTGGGCATCGCGCCGCGTCTTGACCAGGTTCTGGGCCCGCAGCTTCGACAGGTGCTGCGACAGCGCCGACTGGCTGAGGCCGACCTCGTTTGCCAGAGTGCCGACGGCCATTTCCCGGTTCACGAGTTCGTTAAGGATCAGCAGGCGCTTCGGATTGGCCATGGCCGAGAGGAAACCGGCGGCGACCTCGGCCTTGTGATGGGTCTTGGGAGAGATGGTCTGCATCGAGAACTCCTAAGGCAAATTGCATCAAGCTTTGTTGTATTTGATCAATTTGAATAATTAGGTGTGATGCATAAAAGGGCAACCGCTGACTGCGAGAAATGGGGGTTCCCGGGGACAGTTAACCGTAAAGTTTCTTGAGGGCCCCCCTTAATTCGGATGCGTCCGTTAACGGTGCATCGTATTCGAGGCGCTTCAGCGCGTCGCCGCGGGCGAGATCGAGGCCGGCGGCATCGAGCCCGACGAGGGCCCAGCCTCCGGATTCAGCGCCGCAATGGGTCCGCGCATAGAAATCGACCGCATCGGCATGGTCGCTGTTCATGTGGTCGACCGCGCGTGATTCGCGTTCGGCGAGGGCCTCGATCGCCGGCGAGACAATCGCGAGGTCCTCGCCCGCCAGCAGATAGGCCTTGCCGAAGCCGCCGTTGAGGCTCGCCCTCAACGGCTTCAGGCGGAAGAAGGAAAAGTCGGGAAAGTCGATGTAGAGTTGCGATTTCGGATGGCGGCGCAGGAAACGCGCGCGGATGCGCGAATGCGCCGCGCTGTCCCGGACGACCTCCTCCGCGTCGCACTGGACGGTGAGGCGGGGATGGGCGAGCGGATCGCCCTTGCCCGGCTCCCCGACCAGCAGCGAGGCACGCCTGTCCGCCCTCAGCGCCCGCGTGTGCAGGGAGAGGGCGGAGACGAGGATCACCGGCGCGCCGTCGACGTCGATGCCGAGAAGAACGCGGCTGACGGACGGAAAGCCGCCGCTTTCCGGCTCGACCACGGCGATCGCGCCGCTTCGCGCGGACCGGACGAGGTTCCGTGCCAGCCGCAGCGCCTCGGCGTCCGTCGGCCGGATGACGGACGGCCGGTCGGTTTCCGTTTCGCTCATCGGATCAGGCCTTGTTGCGGTGGCGGGTCAGGCCCTCGACCACGTTCTGGGCGCTGATCGTCCCGACCACCTGTCCGTTGTCGACGACGCCGATCGCGCCCGGCTGGCGGGACATGGCGTCGAGGATGTCGACGAGCGGCGTCTGCGGCCTGGCGGTCCCGGTGACGCCGCCGGCCTCGGCGCGGCTGACGCCCGGCCGCATGACGTCCTGCGCCGTCAGCATGTTGATCGGGTTCAGGTTCTGCACGAAGTCGGCGACATACTGGTTGGCCGGGTTCTTGACGATCTCCTGCGGCGTGCCACACTGGATGATGCGCCCGCCTTCCATGATGGCGATGCGGTTGCCGATGCGGAAGGCTTCGTCGAGGTCGTGGCTGACGAAGAGGATGGTCTTCTTCAGCCGCCGCTGGAATTCGAGCAACTCGTCCTGAAGGCGGGTGCGGATCAGCGGGTCGAGGGCAGAGAACGGTTCGTCCATCAGCAGGATCGGCGCGCCGGTGGCAAAGGCGCGGGCAAGGCCGACGCGCTGCTGCATGCCGCCGGACAGCTCGTTGACCTTGCGGTTCGCCCATTTCGTCAGGTTGACCAGGTCGAGCTGCTCGCCGACGCGGGCCTTCAGCTCCTTTTCCGGGACGCCCGCCAGTTCGAGGCCGAAGCCGACATTCTCGGCGACCGTGCGCCAGGGCAGGAGTGCGAACTGCTGGAACACCATCGACACCGCATGCATGCGGAAATCGCGCAGCGCCTTCGGCGTCGCGCGATAAGGATTGACGGGCCCGGTCGGGCTCGCCACCTGCACCTCGCCGCGCACGACCGGCGCCAGCCCGTTGACGGCGCGAAGCAGCGTCGACTTGCCGGAGCCCGAAAGCCCCATCAGCACGAGGATCTCGCCCTCGTGGATCGCCAGGCTCGCATCCGCCACGCCGAGCACGAGGCCGGTCGCCGCGCCGATCTCGTCACGGCTCTTGCCTTGATCCACCAGCGCGAGCGCGGCCTGCGGATTGTTGCCGAAGATGATGTCGACATTCCTGAAGATGACCGCCTCGCTCATGCGCCTTCTCCCTCGTCGGAGGACCGGAACAGCCGGTCGAGAATGATGGCGAGGATGACGATGCAGAGACCCGCCTCGAATCCCTTGGCGACGTTGACGGTGTTGAGCGCGCGCAGCACCGGCACACCGAGGCCGCTGGCGCCGACCAGCGCGGCGATGACCACCATCGACAGCGACAGCATGATCGTCTGGGTCAGTCCCGCCATGATCTGCGGCATGGCGAAGGGAAGCTCGACCTTCTTCAGCACCTGCATCGGCGTCGCGCCGAAGGATTCGGCCGCCTCCACCAGCGCCGGCGGCGTCGAGATGATGCCGAGGCGGGTGAGGCGGATCGGCGCGGGAATGGCGAAGATCACCGTGGCGATCAGGCCCGGCACCATGCCGAGGCCGAAGAGGATCAGCGCCGGGATCAGGTAGACGAAGGTGGGGATGGTCTGCATCAGGTCGAGCACGGGGCGCATGAAGGCGTAGACCCAGGCGCGGCGGGCGGCGGCGATGCCGAGCGGGATGCCGATGGCCATCGAGACGGCACTGGCGGCGAGCACCAGCGCCAGCGTCTCGGTCGTCTCCTTCCAGTAGCCCTGGTTGATGATCAGCAGCAGCCCGAGACAGGTGAAGAGCGTGACACCGACCGAGCGGCGCAGCCACCAGGAGAGCACCGTGACGATGGCGACGACGACGAGGGCCGGCGGCGTCTGCAGGATGAACAGGAGGGCGGAGACGACGCCGGCGAGGACCCCGGAGAGCCAGTCGAAGAACAGGCTGAAATTGGTCGTCAGCATGTCGACGAAGGCCTTTGCGGCCCAGCCGATCGGAACACGGTTTGCGGTGAGGAAATCCACGGAGATCGACCCCTAGCGGAGGACAGTCGGAAAGGCGGCGGACGCGGACGAAAAAGGCGGGGTCATGCCCCGCCTCGCTCGTTCAGGCGCCGGGATCAGAGCCCGAGCGCGGTCTTGACCGCCGCCAGTCCGTCGCCGCCGTCCTTCGTCGTCACGCCGGCAAGCCAGGGCTCGATCGCCTTCGGGTTCGCCTTGATCCAGGCGAGTGCCGCCGCGCCCGGATCCTCGCCGTCGTTGAGGATCTTGCCCATGATCTCGTTTTCCATCGGCAGGTCGAACTTCAAATTGGTGACGAACTTGCCGATGTTCGGGCATTCCTTGACGTAGCCGGCGCGGGTGTTGGTGTAGACGGTCGCGCCGCCGTAGTTCGGGCCGAAGGTGCTGTCGCCGCCGGTGAGGTAGGTGATGTCGAAGGCCGAGTTCATCGGGTGCGGCGCCCAGCCGAGGAAGACGACAGGCTCGCCGGCCTTGTCGGCGCGGGCGACCTGGGCGAGCATGCCCTGCTCGGAGCTTTCGACGACCTCGAGGCCGCCCATGCCCATCTCGTTCTTCTCGATCAGCGTCATGACGAGGCGGTTGCCGTCATTGCCGGGCTCGATGCCGTAGATCTTGCCGCCGAGCGCGTCCTTGTGCTTGCCGATGTCGGAGAAATCCTTGATGCCGAGTTCGGCGCCCTTGGCGTTGGTGGCGAGCGTGTACTTCGCCCCTTCCAGGTTGACGCCGGTCGATTCGACCGTGCCCTCGTCGAGATAGGGCTTCACGTCCTTCTCCTGCGCCGGCATCCAGTTGCCGAGGAAGACGTCGATGTCCTTGTTCTTCAGCGACTGGTAGGTGACCGGAACCGAGAGAACCTTGATGTCCGGCGTGTAGCCGAGCGCCTCGACGATCTTGGCGGCGGTCGCCGTTGTCGCGGTGATGTCGGTCCAGCCGACGTCGGAGAAGCGGACGGTGGAGCAGCTTTCCGGATCGGCCGCCCGTGCCGTGCCGGCGGCGAGCGCGAGAAGCGAAACGGTCGCTGCGATGAGGGTGATCGACGAAGCGGGTCTGATGGACATTGCGGTAGTTCCCTTCTCTTTGTGGTTCCAGCCAATCATCAATCGTCGGCCAGTTCAAGCGTCTTCCCGCCCGGCAGTCTATTGGCAGTTCGGCACGAGGCGGTTCCGCAATGCGACGTCAACTGTCGCATCGAAGGCGTCCGCCGCCATTTCCTGTGATTTTCGCGCCGCGGCCACTGGCGGCGTCGGGCGCGGCGCGGCATGTAGCGGGAAGCGTCCCCGAAGAGAATGCGATGGCCAAGCTCTATTTCCACTATTCGGCGATGAACGCCGGCAAGTCGACGATCCTGCTGCAGGCGGCGTACAATTACGAGGAGCGCGGGATGCGCACCGTCATCCTCGTGCCGGCGCTCTCCGACCGCACCGGAACGGGCAGGGTCGCCTCGCGCATCGGCCTTTCCGCCGATGCCGTCCCCTTCGATGCCGGGGTCGACCTCCTCGCGCTCGTCGCGGCGATGACCCGCGAGGCGCCCGTCGCCTGCGTCTTCGTCGACGAGGCGCATTTCATGAGCGAGGCCCAGGTCTGGCAGCTCGCCCGCATCGCCGACCGGCTGGAGATCCCGGTGCTTGCCTACGGGCTTCGCACCGATTTCCGCGGCGAGGTGTTTCCGCCCTCCGTCCTTCTGCTCGGCATCGCCGACGAATTGCGCGAGGTGCGCACCATCTGCCACTGCGGACGCAAGGCGACGATGGTGGTGCGGCTCGGGCCTGACGGAAAGGTCTTGCACAAGGGCGCCCAGCTCGAGGTCGGCGGCAACGAAAAATATGTCTCATTGTGCCGGAGGCACTGGGACGATATGATGAACGGGCCTTCCTCAGCCGGGGACGCCGTCCGATGAAGCCTGCTCTTTTCCTGCTTCCGCTTGTCACCCTCTGTTTTCCCGCGCCGGCGGGTGCTGCCGGCGACAGCGCGAAGGGCGCGGCCGTGTTCCGCACGTGCGGCGCCTGCCATACGGCGACGGAGCCGGTCAATCGGGTCGGGCCGAGCCTCCAGGGGATTTTCGGCCGGCCGGTCGGAAGCGTCGAAGGCTACCGCTATTCCGATGCCATGACCGCCTTTGGCGCCGGCAAGGTCTGGGACGAGGCGCTGCTGTCGCAATATCTTCTGGCGCCGCGCCTCACCGTGCCGGGAACGAAGATGGCCTTTGCCGGCCTGAAGAAGCCCGGCGACATCGCCGACCTCATCGCCTATCTCGTTGAGGCAGGCAGGCCGTAGCCGACCCGTCCGTCGGCCACTTTCGCACCACCCCGACCGATTTTCGCCCGCCGGCGTCTTGTCGTCGTCTCCTCTTCGCCTTTTATATGCGCAAAGGCAGGCGTTCCGCCGCGACGGCGGAACCAGGCGAGGAGAGACGGCATGGCGACGCTGCAGAATTTCGAATCGGAGATCGCGAAGACCCGGGCCGTCGTCACCGACATGCGGGCGAAGCTCGACCAGTCGACCGCCGTGCTCGACCGTTTCGCCAAGTCCGACACCAAGCTCGGCGACGTCAATTTCGACATCGAGAATGCCCGCATCTCGGACGTGCTGCAGCAGCAGAAGGTGATGGAGGGCAACATCGCTGACCTCATCATCGGGCTCGAGGACGCGACGAACGTGTTCGGATCCGAATTCGAAAGCATGAAGAGCTATACCGGCTACGAGAAATTCGTCGGCATCTTCTCCAAGCAGAAGGCGCAGCGGATGCGCACCGACCGGGTGCGCAACATGTCGCTCGCCGGCAACCTGCAGGAACTTCTGGCGAAGTCGGACACGATCGTCGGCATCCTCAAGGAGCAGAAGACGATCCTGGAGCAGCGCTACAAGACCTCCGAGACAAGCCTGATGCAGGTGATCGAGCGGCGCAAGGGCACCATCGCGGCGCTCGAGCAGACGCAGAAGCGCATCGAGGAACTGAACCCCGCCCTTCTCGACATCGAGAACCGCATCTCCGCCTCCACCGACCAGATCACCCGCACCCAGCTCGAGGGCGAGCGCTCGGTGCTCGCGACCGAATACAACGAGAAGCAGGCCAAGGAGCAGGAGCTGCTCGCCGAGAGCCAGACGCTCGAACGCTACACCTCGATGTTCCAGACCTTCGTCGATTCGCTGAACAACCAGATCGCGGCGCAGAACACGCTCATCAACAAGCTCAGCATCGACACCGAGCAGCGCATCGTCCTCTACAAGGCGCTGGAGGACTCGCTGAAGACGGCGGCGCAGCAGGAAGTGGCGCACCGGATCAACACGCTCGGCACCCAAGTCGACACGGCGGCGGAGGAGACGATGGCCGGCATCGGTGCCGCCGCCCAGCGCCATATCGGCGACCTCCTCGAGATGCACGAGAAGAACATGCTGTCGACGCAGGACATCCAGCGCCGCAAGAAGCTCGCCGACGACGCCTTTGCCCGCCGCTTCAAAGACGTGATGGACAAGCACAACAGCGGCAACTACGTCCAGCAGTAAGCGCGATGTGCATCCGCAACACAGCGGTGTCCGTCCGGACGCGCCTTTCGGGACGAAGGCCATGAACGCCGCTTCGGAAGGCCCGGTCGGGCAGTACTTCGCCTCGATCCGGGCGGCGCTCGCCGGGTTCGAGACCTATCTCGGCGAAAACAGTCCGGCGGGCGGGCAGGGGGCGGGAGCGGCGCTGATGCCCTATGTCGCGCGGCTGAAGGCGTCGTTCGCCTGCTGGGAAAACCGCATCGGCTTCATCGACCAGTTCCGCATTTCCCGGGCCGAAAGCGGCTTTCCCGTGTTCCAGAACGTGCTGGAACTGGAGAACGACCGGCAGACGGCCGAGGCAAGGCTCGCCGCCATGCCGGAGGCCGACCGGCTGCGCGCCGACATGGTCGATTTCATCCTGCGCCAGCGCGCTTTTCCGGATGCCGTGCAGGCGCGCATCGCCGAGCGCCTCTATCTGGAACAGATCGTCAAGGGCGAGATCTTCTCGCCCTTCGTGCTGCCGGAGACCGTGCGCGTCAGCGTCGGCAGGGAGACGCGCCGGCCGGCCTACGGCGTCTCCTGGGGCGCCTTCGACGGTGCCGGCACCCTGCCGCTGATCTATCTCGCCACGATCGAGGATTCCTCGGAGACGATCGTCGAGATGCTGGTGACACCGGAGGGAACGCTCAATCCGGATGTGGAGATCCCGCTGCCGGTCGGCGGTCTTCTGAATCCGGCGCTCGCCACCCGCTTCGATGATTTCGCCGCGAAGAACAGCGCCTATTCGCTGAGCCCGGTGACGATCGCCACCAGTCTCGACCGCGATTTCGAGACGCTGCATCCGAAGCTTCTGCGCCGCGTCGTGCTCGGCCCGTTCTACTGCGCCGGGATCACCGAGAACAACGAGAAGATCAACGGCATCCTCTCCCGCGTGCGCAAGCCGAACGAGGCCTGGCTGTTCACCTGGACGGTCCAAGACGTGTTCTCGAAGGCCGAGCAGCCCGCCCGGCGCGGCTTCTTCTCCTCGACGCCGGCGTCACAGCAATTCCATATCGACACCGACAATCTCGAGGCGGCGCGCATGGGCGTCAGCCAGTTCGAGAAGCATGCGCTGGTGCCGCACGAAGCCTACCAGGCGCTCTATGCGAGCGGCGAGGCGGCGGCGATCTTCGGCGACTACAAGGTGCATGTCATCTCCGGCAACCAGGTGGTGAGCGAGGTATGAGGCGATGACGCTCGACGCGGGACTGACGAGGCTTGGCGAGGACGAGATCGCGCGCCATCTTCCGGCGGCGCAGGCGCTCGTGACGCGCTTCCCGCTGATCGAGGCCGATGATGCCGGCCCGTCGACGGCGATCGCCGGCACCGGCCGGCGCTTTGTCTCGACCGTGTCGACCGCCGGTTCCCGGCGTACGCGCGACGTCGAGCTGGCGCGGACGATCCAGGCCGTCCGCCCGGACGATCCGCTCCTGTCGCCGGGCCAGCACGCGCTGCTCTATCGCGCGCGGCGCGGACTGCAGGTGGCGCTCGCCGTCGGCGACGTCTTCGCCCGCCAGACCGATCTGGAATCCCTGCGCGCCCGCAATGCCGCAGCGCCCCTTGCCGGCGAGGATGCCGGCCGCTTCAAGGCGTTGCTCTCGGCCTCCGCCTTCGTCGCCGCCTTCGCCTTTGCCGCCTACCTGACGCAGACGCTGCCGGCGGACGCGGAGCCGGTCGAGGACGGCAGCGAGCCCGCCTTCGCCTTCGAGACGCCGCAGGATGCGTTGAAGGCGATTGTGGCCGCGCTCGATCGGACGATCGCCGGCGCCCCCGACGAGGCGACGCTGATCGCGCGTGCGCGCGCCTTAGCCCGTGTCGCGATCGAGGGGCTGGTGGCGCGCAAGGCGCGCTTCCCCACGCTCGGCCCTTTCGAAAACGTCCATATCCGCATCGATCAGGACGATGTCACCCTGGACGGCTTCGACACGGCGCCCGCCGCGAAGCGCAAGCCACTGGTGATGAGCTTCAAGAAGCCGGAGGAGATCATCGGCAACCACATCGCCAAGTATCAGGCGCTGAAGCTCGCCAAGATGCTGATGGCCTATGATGTCGAGCGGCAGATGAACCCTTTCGTCGAGCTCGGCGGCTTCCTCTTCACCTTCATCGGCGACGGCAAGCCTGGAACCGGCAAGACGATCCTTATCCAGATGCTGGCCGGCCTTCTCAACGACTACTGCCAGGTCGCCGGCTACGCCTTCCACTACGAGAATTTCGGCGTCGACCAGATCTCCTCCTACCAGGGCAAATCGGGACAGAACTGCAAGCATTTCGTCGACAACGTGCTCAATCCGCGCGCGATCGGCTTCGGCACGATCGACGATGTCGACCAGGTGGCGGCCAAGCGCTCCGACGACCGGGCGTCGGCCGGCCAGCACGAGGTGACGGCGGTGCTGATGGAAAGCTTCGCCGGCGCTTCGACGGTGGTGCGCGGCAACTGCACCTTCGGCATGTTCTCCAACCATCCGGAAAATGTCGACGACGCGCTGCGCCAGCGCGCCGGCGCCCGCTGGCTGGTCGACGGGCCGCAGACAGAGTCCGACTATATCGACATTTTCGCCCTTCTCGTCGGCAAGAACCATTCGATCCCGCTTGGCGATCACCGGCTGTTCGAGGGGCAGGAGATAAAAAAGGCGGTGTCGCAATCCTATGCCGGCCACCAGCGGCCGCAGGAAGACGGGCTCGTCACGGTGTGGGAACGCTTCGAGAAGGAGCGCGGGAAGATCGCGACGCTCGCCGATGTCGGCGCCTATCTCCACCGGATCAAGGAGGCCGAGCCCCGCTTCACCGGCCGGGCGGTCAAGAACATCACCGATGCGATCAAGATGCGAGCGATGGACGTGGAGCTGCCCGACGAGTGGTTCGCCACCGCCGGCGCCTTCATGCACAGGCCCTACGACGAGAAGAAGGCGATGATCGCGGAGCTGCGCGGCCCCGTCACCCTCGACATGGTGCTGCAGGAGATCAACCGCTACGCCGACAGCGAATTCCGCTACACCGACACCTCCGACGATGCAGCGGTTGGGGAACTCATCCGCCGCGAGCGCCAGCGCGAGAAGGCGCTGCGGGAGATCGAGGCGATGAAGGCGGGGGGACGCTGGTGAAACGACGGGGTTTCTGGGCTGGATCGGCAGCCGACGACATGCGACGGCTGAACGGATGAAGCGCCTCCTCGAAGCCGAACTGATCTATGGCCGCCTGCTGGAGATCTCCGAGCCACATCTCGTCGCGCGCTACAACAAGGCGCTGGCCGGCTTCGGACTGCGGCCGACGGCGCTGGAGCGCTTCTCCATCGACATGACCGGGTTCTCGCCGGAGATCGCCGAGGAGATCGGCGACCGCGACTATCTCGACCCAAACCGCGTCAACCGCCGTTTCATCATCCTCGCCCCGGCGCAGGTCGAACTGCCGGTGGTCCATACCAGCTTTTCCAACACCGCCCAGCTGATGCACGAGTTCTTTTCCGCCAACAGCAGGGCGATCAACGCGGTCACCATCCGCGATGCGCTCTACGGCGAGATCGAGGATTCCGTCTCGACGGTGGAGAGCATCGAGGATCTTCTGTCGATCAACGAGGTGCGCTTCAACGTGCTTTCGGCCGAGGACATGCTCGGCAAGGCGGCGGAACTGCGGGCGCTTGCCGACCGGGTGATGACGGTGCCGAGCGCCTGGGCCGACGATCAGCTCCTCAACCGCATGGTCGAGCTCGCCAAGGTCACCGGCGACATCCGCCAGAACGCGCTGGTGCCCGACAAGCTGATCTTCCGCCACGACGCCTATTGGGCCAATCATTTCGGCGGTGTCTTCGTCTTCGTCGATGCGCGCGGCACGACGGTGATCTCGGACCCGAAGGCGCCGGGGTTCCGCCGGTCACGGCCCTGGCAGGTCGCCTATATCGGCATCGACGACCATCGCCGCATCTTCGATTTCCTCGCCTCGACCGGGCGGCTCGAGCTTCCGGGCGCCGCCTGGACGGAAGCCTCGGGACTGCTGAGGCACCGTGCCGGCATGATCCTCGCCCATCTGGCGATGACCGCCGACCCGGACGGCGCGCCGCGCCTGTCGGATCCGATCTGGGTGCAGACCTGGCTGCACCGCAATGCCGCCCTCGTCGCGCGCGACGGGCGCTATCCGCTGCTGCAGGAGGCGATGCGCGTTCTCGGCGCGACCGGCAGCCTGAAGATCGAGGATGTTTCTCCGCGCGAGCGCTTCCTGATGGTGCGCGCGAAACCCGGCCATCCCGACCAGTGGCTGACCAACCGCCTGATCGCCGCCCTCGTGCCCGAGGATTTCGTTTCCCGCTTCATCTTCGACAAGCAGGGATTCTACGACAGCTACAATCACTACGGTGAAATATTCCGCGACTACGTTGTGGGCCTGCTTCAGGACGCCTATCTCACCGACAAGGCCGGCTATCGCCGCCGGCTCTACGGCATCAAAGAGGAGCCAGACTATGCTTGATCCGGTCGTCGCCTTTTTCCAGCGGGTCTTTTCCGCGATCGGGCGGGGCGTCGGGCTCGTGGTCGCGGCACTCCTGTGGCCGTTCACCGCCTTTTCGCAGTGGTACGGCGCGCGCCGCTGGATCATCAAGGGGCCGGTCGGCCTCGCCATCCTTCTGCTTGTCGGCCTTTACGGCTATTTCATCTGGCAGACGCAGGTCTGGACGAACTTCAATCCCGACTACATCGACCGCTACCAGCTTGCCGAGCGCAAGAACGACGCCGGCCTGCCGGTGAAGGCGGCGGCCGGCGAGACGGCGCCGGCCAACCGCTGCGAGCGTTCGGCGATCGTGGACGTCACGGCCGACCTCATCGATTTCGAGGTGAACCAGAATGCCTGGATCTCCTCGATGATCCTCTACAAGCTCGGCCTCTTCGGCATCGACTGGGACCATACGCCCTTTCTCGACAACAAGGCGTCGTTCCAGCGCGGCGTCAACGAGGCGGTGCGCCGTACCACGGTCGAACTCGTCGATTCGCTGGTGCGCATGCGCGGCACCTCCGGCATCAACACCCGGCTGCAGAGCGCGCGCAGCAAGATGCAGTATGACGAGACCAACTGGTATTTCGGCCTCTCGCCCTTCGGGCCGCTGACGCCGACGCCGAGCCAGTACCGCTCCGCCATGGCGGACCTGCGCGCCTTCAACGACGAGCTCGTCGGCTGCGCCGTCGTCTTCGACGCGCGCGCCGACAACTTCCTCGAATTCATGGACCGGGTGTCCAGCTCGATCGGTAGCACCTCGGCGATGCTGCGCGAGCGTTCGGAAAACTACAATGGCGGCTGGTTCGACACGCGCGCCGACGACCGCTTCTGGTTCGCCTACGGCCAGCTCTATGCCTATTACGGCATCCTGTCGGCGACGGGTGCCGATTTCGACGGCGTCATCAACCAGCGCGGTCTGGCGCCGATCTGGAACGAGAGCATCAAGCAGCTGCGCGCCGCGCTGCGCATCCAGCCCCTGATCATCTCCAACGGCCGCGAGGATGGCTGGATCATGCCGACCCATCTCGCGACGATGGGCTTCTACATCCTGCGCGTCCGCTCCAATCTCGTGGAGATGCGCGACATCCTGGCGCGGTGACCGTCGGGATCCTGCTGATTTTTGTCGCGAATGATCCAGGGAAGGGCCGAATCCGGGTAGCCCCTCCGGCAAAACCCCGCTCTATTGCTGGCAACAAAAAGCGGGAGGAACAGGCATGACCGAGGTGACGTCCGACATCGAAATCGCGCGCGCGGCGGAGAAGAAACCGATCCTGGAGATCGGCGCGACGCTCGGCATCCCGCCCGAGCATCTCCTCCCCTATGGCCACGACAAGGCGAAGATCAGTGCCGCCTTCATCGCCGCCCAGGCGGCCCGTCCGAACGGCAAGCTGATCCTCGTCACGGCCATCAACCCGACGCCCGCCGGCGAAGGCAAGACGACGACGACGGTCGGCCTCGGCGACGGGCTCAACCGGATCGGCAAGAAGGCCGTCGTCTGCATCCGCGAGGCCTCGCTCGGTCCCTGTTTCGGCGTCAAGGGGGGAGCCGCCGGCGGCGGCTATGCCCAGGTGATCCCGATGGAGGACATGAACCTCCATTTCACCGGCGACTTCCACGCGATCACCTCGGCGCACAACCTGCTGGCCGCGCTGATCGACAACCACATCTACTGGGGCAACGAGCAGCAGATCGACATCCGCCGCATCGCCTGGCGCCGGGTGATGGACATGAACGACCGGGCGCTGCGCTCGATCGTCGCCTCGCTCGGCGGCGTTGCCAACGGGTTCCCGCGCGAGACCGGGTTCGACATCACGGTCGCCTCCGAGGTGATGGCGATTCTCTGTCTCGCGACCGATCTGAAGGACCTGGAAAAGCGTCTCGGCGACATCATCATCGGCTATCGCCGCGACCGCTCGCCGGTCTTTGCCCGCGACATCAAGGCGGACGGCGCGATGACGGTGCTGCTCAAGGATGCGATGCAGCCGAACCTCGTGCAGACGCTCGAACACAATCCCGCCTTCGTCCATGGCGGGCCCTTCGCCAACATCGCCCATGGCTGCAATTCGGTCGTCGCCACCACGACGGCGCTGAAGCTCGCGGACTATGTCGTGACGGAGGCGGGTTTCGGCGCCGATCTCGGGGCGGAGAAGTTCTTCGACATCAAGTGCCGCAAAGCCGGGCTGAAGCCGGATGCCGCGGTGATCGTCGCCACCGTCCGGGCGATGAAGATGAATGGCGGGGTGAAGAAGGAGGAGCTTTCCCGCGAGAACATCGATGCCGTGAGGAAGGGCTGCGCCAATCTCGGCAGGCACATCCAGAACGTGAAGAAGTTCGGCGTGCCCGTCGTCGTCGCCATCAATCATTTCGTCTCGGACACCGAGGCCGAGATCGATGCCGTCAAGGCCTATGTGGCGACGCTCGGCGCCGAGGCGATCCTCTGCCGCCACTGGGCGGAAGGTTCGGCCGGGATCGAGGATCTCGCCCGCAAGGTCGTCGCGCTCGCCGAATCCGGCCAGTCGCAGTTCGCCCCACTCTATCCCGACGACATGCCGCTGTTCCGCAAGATCGAGACGATCGCCAAGGACATCTACCATGCCGGCGAGGTGATCGCCGACAAGGCGGTGCGCGACCAGCTGCGCGCCTGGGAAGAGCAGGGCTACGGCCATCTGCCGATCTGCATGGCGAAGACGCAGTATTCGTTCTCCACCGACCCGAACCTGCGCGGCGCGCCGTCCGGCCACACCGTGCCGGTGCGCGAGGTCCGGCTCTCCGCCGGCGCCGGTTTCGTCGTCGTCATCACCGGCGAGATCATGACGATGCCTGGCCTGCCGAAAGTACCCTCGTCGGAGAAGATCTTCCTCAACGAGGCCGGCCAGATCGAGGGCCTGTTCTGACGCCGGCCCATTCTTGGGTGTAATAGATTGAAGGATAACGGTTAATCGCAGCCGCGCGACCGGAATTTACGGGCCGCGTGCTTGTTGCGATCCGCTTCCATGCTAGATGCGCCCATCTTTTTCCATGAGGTGAGCGATTCGATGGCGACGACGAAATTCCGTCCTGCACTCTCCGAGGACCTGCCCGTTACCGGCCAACGGCTGGTGACGGCCCTGACGATGGGGCGGATCTGGGGCGAAACCTCGCTCCAGGTCTATTTCGGCAATGACGAAACCATCGGCCTGAACGACCGTTTCGGCCAGTTCTACCACTCGATCTACCAGGGACCGGCGGACGAGTCCTTCAACACGACCTTCAGGGCCCTGGCGGCGCGCTCCTTCTCGCAGGTCGAGGCGGTCACGGGGCTCGCCTTCACGGAAGTCGCCTCGACGCGGGGCGCGGACCTGCTCTTCGTCAGCGCGTCGAACAACCGGCTGGACGAGATGGACACGGAAGGGGCGTTCCTCTTTCCAGGTCTGGTCAAGACCGGAACCGGCGGCAGCGACAGCTGGTCGCTCGGCCTGTTCTCGAGCGCCAACGCGGCGCTGACCTCCTCGGCCGAGCGCGGCGGCGGCACCTATGGCGGCTGGACCATGATCCATGAGATCGGTCACGGGCTCGGCCTCAAGCACACCCATAACGAGGACACCGGCCTGCCGCTCGCCGTCACCGGCGCGCTCGACAACGAGAAATATTCGGTCATGTCCTACAACGGCGCCTCCGAAGGCGTGCGCTACGGCCATGCCGTCACGCCGATGGCGCTCGACATCGCGCTGCTGCAGGCGCTCTACGGCAAGACCGAGCAGGCGGCGGGCAGGTCGACCTATACACTGATGGACGGCGCCCGCGCCGTGCTCGACCTGACGGAGGGCGACGTCTCGATCGGCCGCGCCTATTACAGCATCTGGGATTCCGGCGGGCGCGACCGGATCGACTATTCCGGCAAGGGGTCGTCGGTCCTGATCAACCTCAATGCGGCCACCCTCGACACCGCGCGCGTCTCGGCCGACCTGATGCAGATCTTCAAGGCGATCAAGCTGACCGAGTTCTACACGTTCCTGTCGCGCGAGCTGCGCCTCGAGATCTTCGACAAGGGCCAGCATGCCGGCGGCTTCTTCTCGCGCGTGCTCGACGTCTCGACCGGTGAATTCCAGGGCGTCGACGGCGGCTTCTCGATCGCCAACGGCGTCGTCATCGAGGAGGCGGTCGGCGGCAAGAATGCCGACATGCTGATCGGCAATGCGGGCGCGAACTGGCTGTGGGGCAATGCCGGCGACGACACGCTGATCGGCGGCGGCGGCAATGATGTCCTGCGCGGCGGTGCCGGCGACGACGTGCTGAACGGCGGCAGCGGCGACGACCTGCTGATCGGCGGGCCCGGCGATGATGTCTTCGTCTTCGCCAAGGGGAACCAGCGCGACACGATCCGCGACTTCCGCGATGGCGACGTCGTGGCGCTGACCGGCTTCTCGTCCATCCAGAGCTTCGACGATCTCATCGACCGTGCCAGGGATGTCGCCGGCGATGTCGTGATCACGCTCGGTAAGGACGTGCTCGTTCTCGAAAACAGGACGATCGCCAGCCTGCACGGCGACGATTTCTTCATCTGACGCCGGCTTACCGGCAATAGCGGTAGCCGTTGCGGCGCGCGAGGACATCGAGATGCAGGTGGTCCTCGTGCGCCGCGTCGCTTTCCGGGTCGAGCACGGTGGTGAAGCGCAGGCAGGCGGTGGCGCTGACGCTGCGCTGGAAGGCGCCCGCAAGCGTCGCATCCTCGCGGCGTTTTTCGATCCCGATGGTCTTGCCGCTCGCGAAGCGGAAACCGGCGATGTCGACGGCATTGCCGCGCGCATGCTCGGAGATCTTGCCCGTCGACGCCCCGTTGCGCAGGCGACAGACATAGGTCGAGGCCTGCTCGACGGCGACGAGAGTGTCGCCCGGAAGCGCCGCGCGGCCGGCGGGAATGACGAATTCGTCCGTCCAGCGGGCAAGTTCCAGCGCGGTCTCGCAGCGCATCGTGCCCTTCGGCTCAAGGGCGACGCCGGGACGGATTTCGGTCAGCGTCACGGGACGGTCGATGCCGCAACCCTGACCATCGTCGATGCGCGCGGCGGGCTCCGCCGTCGCGCCGAGCGCCTCAAGGTCCTTGAGACAGGCCGCATAGGCGTCCGCGTCCTCGGCGGCAATGGAAAGCGCCGGTCCGGCTTCGCCGTCTGCCCGGTTGTCCTTGGCCCGATCCGTCGGCAAATCAGCGGCGGGCTCCCGCGCCGGCCGTTCGGCCGTCATCCCGGGCTTTGCTGCCGGCGTCGGGCCGGTCTGCGGCAGGTCGGCCCCGGTGCCGATCAGGAGGGCGAGAATGGCCGCAAATGATTTTTTCCCCCATGATGCGGCGGGAGGGGTCCGCGGGCGGATGTCGTTGTCGGGTCCGTTCATCTCCTTCAAACGTTCTCGCCCATCGCATGGTTGCATCCGGGCCGATCGCGGCGCCCCGCCACCACAATCCCGGGTGAACCGCTTGCGTGGCGGCGGACTTCGCGCTAACAGTTTTGCTTATGGAAAACGCACGCATCGTTTCGATCTGGTGGTGGGCTCGCTGAGGCGGCCTTGACCAGTCCTGCGTGATTGAGACCAAAGCCGCCCGAAGACCGAGGCGGCTTTTTTGTTATGCCGCGTCGCTCCGGGTCCAAGAGGAGAGTGTAGGGGAATGGCACCACGAGTTCTGGAAGACGGCGCCGAGGTCTACGAGACCCGCGGGCATATCACGGTCACCCGCCGCAGCCGTCCGGCATCCTATGCGGACGCGATCGCCGGCTATGTCGACAGGCTCGACGAGCGGCGCGGCGCGGTCTTCTCGTCGAACTACGAATATCCGGGCCGCTACACCCGCTGGGACACGGCCGTGGTCGATCCGCCGCTCGGCATCTCCTCCTTCGGCCGGTCGATGTGGATCGAAGCCTATAATGCGCGCGGCGAGGTGCTGCTCGGTTTCGTCGCACGGCACCTGGCGACGGTGGAGGACATCACGCTCGGCGCGTCGACCCCGCGCCGGCTCGACCTGACGGTGAACGCGCCGTCGCGCGTCTTCACCGAGGAGGAGCGGTCGAAGATCCCGACCGTCTTCACCGTGCTGCGCGCCGTCACCGCACTGTTCCATTCGGAAGAGGATGCCAATCTCGGCCTCTACGGCGCCTTCGGCTACGACCTTGCCTTCCAGTTCGACGCGATCGACCTGACGCTGACGCGGCCGGACGACCAGCGCGACATGGTGCTGTTCCTGCCCGACGAGATCCTCGTCGTCGACCATTACTCGGCCAAGGCCTGGATCCAGGCCTATGATTTCTCCGACGGCGACCAGTCGACCGAGGGCAGGGCCCGGGATGTGACGCCGGACCCGTTCCGCATCGTCGACAGCATCCCGCCCCATGGCGACCACCGCCCGGGCGAATATGCCGAGCTCGTGGTGAAGGCCAAGGAAAGCTTCCGCCGTGGCGACCTCTTCGAGGTCGTGCCGGGTCAGAAATTCTACGAGCGCTGCGAAAGCCGTCCGTCGGAAATCTCCAACCGGCTGAAGGCGATCAACCCGTCGCCCTATTCCTTCTTCATCAATCTCGGCGCCCAGGAATATCTCGTCGGCGCCTCCCCGGAAATGTTCGTGCGCGTCTCCGGCCGGCGGATCGAGACCTGCCCGATCTCCGGCACGATCAAGCGCGGCGACGACCCGATCGCCGATTCGGAGCAGATCCTGAAGCTGCTCAACTCGAAGAAGGACGAGTCCGAGCTGACCATGTGCTCGGACGTCGACCGCAACGACAAGAGCCGGGTCTGCGAGCCGGGGTCGGTCAAGGTGATCGGCCGCCGCCAGATCGAAATGTACTCCCGCCTGATCCACACGGTCGATCATATCGAAGGCCGCCTGCGCGACGGTATGGACGCGTTCGACGGTTTCCTCAGCCATGCTTGGGCCGTGACCGTCACTGGCGCGCCAAAGCTCTGGGCGATGCGCTTTATCGAGAAGCACGAGAAGAGCCCGCGCGCCTGGTATGGCGGCGCGATCGGCATGGTCGGCTTCAACGGCGACATGAACACCGGGCTGACGCTCCGCACCATCCGCATCAAGGACGGCATCGCCGAGGTGCGCGCCGGCGCGACGCTGCTCAACGATTCCAACCCGGAAGACGAAGAAGCCGAAACCGAACTGAAGGCCTCCGCCATGATCGCCGCGATCCGTGACGCCAAGTCGAGCAACAGAAAGGGCCCGCGCGACGTCTCGCCGGTTGGCGCCGGGGTGAAGATCCTGCTCGTCGACCACGAGGACAGTTTCGTCCACACGCTGGCGAACTATTTCCGCCAGACGGGCGCGACGGTCACCACCGTGCGCACGCCCGTCGCCGAGGAGATCTACGATACGGTGAAACCCGATCTCGTCGTGCTCTCGCCCGGTCCCGGCAGCCCGAAGGATTTCGACTGCAAGGCGACGATCAAGAAGGCGCGGGCGCGCAACCTGCCGATCTTCGGCGTCTGCCTCGGCCTGCAGGCGCTCGCGGAAGCCTATGGCGGGGAACTGCGCCAGCTCGCGATCCCGATGCATGGCAAGCCGTCGCGCATCCGTGTCCTCGAACCCGGCATAGTCTTCTCCGGCCTCGGCCGCGAGGTGACGGTCGGCCGCTACCATTCGATCTTCGCCGATCCCTCGACGCTGCCGCGCGATTTCATGATCACCGCGGAAAGCGAGGACGGCACGATCATGGGCATCGAGCATGTCAAGGAGCCGGTCGCGGCGGTGCAGTTCCACCCCGAATCGATCATGACCCTCGGCGGCGACGCCGGCATGCGCATGATCGAGAACGTGGTCTCGCACCTCGCCAACCGGGTGGATGCGAAGACCAGGGTCGCCTGATCGGCGAAATCGGGCTGGCAATGCGGTCCTCGCCGCGTCAGCCCCGCCGCCGGACGAAGCGGATGCTCATCTCGGACCTCAGGGTGAAGCCGAGACCGGCATAGAGATCGATCGCGGCCCGATTGCTCGCGAAGGCGTGCAGAAAGGCGATATCGCCGGTCGCGGCGATCTCCCCGGCAACGAAGCGCGACATCAGCGTGCCGAGCCCGCGTCCGCGTAGCTCCGGATGGGTGCAGACGCCGCTCAGTTCCGTATGGCCCTCCATCCGCATGCGCGTGCCCGCCATCGCCGCCAGCCGCCCGTCGATGCGGATGCCCCAGAAGGGCCCGAGCGCTTGGGCGCGCAGCGTGAAGGGGCCCGGCTTCGTCAGGAGCGCAAGTTCCAGCATGTCGGCGGCGTCCTCCGGCCCGAGCCGCGCGATGCGCGGGTCGGCGATGCGGGGAAGCGGCACGGCTGCGCTCATCTGCACGCCGTCGGCCTCGATCTCGGCGACCAGTCCGTCCGGCAGCGGCACGGGACCCGCCTGCAGGAAGACCAGCCCCTCGTCGCCCCTCGGCAGGCTCGCGAGCGCCGCGATGCTCTCCGGCGTGTCGTCGCGCGCAGCGGCGAAGGGGACGATCGCCGGATCGTAGCGGCGGGCCCGCTCGCCGCCTTCGGCGAGTGCGGCGTGGCGGCCGGTCAGCGCGCTCCAGGCCGGACGGTCGAGCACATGCCTCATTGTCCTTGCTCCTTCTGTCCGTCCGCGCGGCGGATCAACGACCGTTCGGCCAAACCGTCCTCGATCGCGGCCAACTGGTCGAGCAGCGGTCCGTCGAGCGGCCCGCAGAGATCGGTGACGGCGGCGGCGATGCGTGGCCAGACCTGGTCTTTCGACTGATCGACGAGCGCCTGCCCGGCCTGCGTCAGCGAGACGCGGCGGCGGCGCTGGTCGCCGGGCAGGGGATGCATGTCGACGAGCCCGAGTTCCAGCAACTGGCCGACGGTGCGGGTCGCGCCCGGCTGGCTGATACCGGTCGCCTGCGCCAGTTCACCGATGCCGAGCGGCCCGTTGCGGTCGATCGCCGCGAGGAAGGGGTACTGCGCCGGCTGGATCGACACGCCCAGGCTGGCGATGATCTCCTGCGTTTCCGCCTGCAGACGTTCGCCGATCCGCCGCATGCGGCTGCCGAGGCACAAGAATCCCAGTTCACGCACCACGTCCTCGACCATCCGTCCCTCGCTCGTTTTAAATAACACGTTATATATATCGTTATGTTTCTCTCCGCAAGCTGTCCGGGGCTTTACAAAGACGCGTCCTTGCCCGATATCGACCGCCGTGAACCGCCGGGGCTGGAGACAGCCCTTGGCGGTTCTGTCGTTTCCGGTCTCCCGGATCTGCAAATCACTCGCATGCGCAAGGACAGATCATGGATCAGGCAGCATTTCGCAGGGTGCGCCGTCTCGCCTTTTGGGGCATTCCGTTTTCCATCGGCGTGATGGGGCTGAAGCTCGTCGCCTGGTGGGTGACCGGTTCGGTCGCGCTCTTGTCCGACGGTCTCGAATCGAGCGTCAACGTCATCGCGGCCGTGATCGCCTTCGTCGTCATCGGCTATGCGGCGAAGCCCGCCGACGACGACCATCCCTTCGGCCACCAGAAGGCGGAATATTTCTCCGCCGTCATCGAGGGCGTGCTGATCGTGCTCGCGGCACTGCTGATCATCTGGGAGGCCATCCCGGCGCTCTCCGCGCCGACGCTTCCCGAGGCGCCGGTGCTCGGCCTTGCCATCAATGCGGGGGCCGCGGTGATGAACGCCGTGTGGGCGACGGTGCTGATCCGCACCGGGCGCCGCGACCGCTCGCCGGCGCTGACGGCGGACGGGCAGCACGTCATGTCGGACGTCGTCACGTCGGCCGGCGTGCTCGTCGGGCTGGTGCTCGCCATCCTCACCGGCTACGCCGTTCTCGATCCGCTGCTGGCCATTCTCGTCGCCTGCAACATCCTCTACCAGGGCTTCAAGGTGATCTCCCATTCCGTCGACGGGTTGATGGACCGGGTGATCCCGCCGGAGGAGGAGGTGGAGGTGAAGGCCGCGATCGCCGCCCATGCCGGCGGCTCGCTCGGTGTCCACGACCTCAAGACCCGGCAGGCGGGCGCCGTGATCTTCGTCGATTTCCATCTCGTCGTGCCGAGCGCCATGCCGGTCGGCGAGGCGCATGCGATCTGCGACCGGATCGAGGACGCGATCCGCGCCGTGCATGCCGCCGCCCGCATCGCCATCCATGTCGAGCCGGAGAGCGAGAAGGCCCATGGCGTGCGCATCAGGGTCCCGAAGGAAGAGACAGCATGAGCAGGACCGATGTTTCAGGCCTGACCCAACTCGGGCGGCCGGTCGAGGGCGCGGCGCGACCCGAGGAGGCCGTGCTGGAGCGGGTGCCGAGCAGCCATGCCGGCACCGGTTTCGTCGTGCGCTTCACCGCGCCGGAATTCACCTCGCTCTGCCCGATGACCGGGCAGCCCGATTTCGCCCATATCGTCATCGACTACGTGCCGGACGCCTGGCTGGTCGAATCGAAATCGCTGAAGCTCTATCTCCATTCCTTCCGCAATCATGGCGCCTTCCACGAGGACTGCACCCTCGACATCGCCAAGCGGCTGGTCGATCTGCTGGCGCCGGCATGGCTGAGGATCGGCGCCTACTGGTATCCGCGCGGCGGCATCCCGATCGACGTCTTCTAGCAGACGGGCGCTCCGCCTGACGGCGTCTGGCTGCCCGACCAGGGCGTCCAGCCCTATCGCGGGCGGGGCTGACATCTCTTCGAGGCGCCGGGCGCGGCGGCCTCAGGCATCCGTTCCGCCGTCGTCCGGAGTGCCGTCGAAAATGCTCCCGTCCGCATCCGTGTCGTCGACGGCCTGCCAGGCGCCGGCCTCGCTTCCGGCCGGCATTCTGCCGTCGTAATAGGTGTTGATCACGGTTTCCTCGACGGGCAGTCCCGTTGGCAGGCCGGAGCCGAACAGGCCGGAGGAAGGGCCGTGAAAAAAGCCGCCCAGCGTGTTGGCGAGGAGCATCCCGCCGGCAACGCCCGCCGCCGTGGTCATCGCCCCGCGAAGGAAGCCGCCGGCCGATCCGGCATTCGGCACGGACGAGATCGGTGCCGGCCGTTCGGCGAAGCCTTGAGGCCGCGACGGGGCCGGGCGCTCCGCGTGCTCCCAGGGACCGGGACGGCCGGCGGGATCCGCGCCAGCGCCGCCAGCGCCCTGTCGGGTGCCGAAGAGCGACGACAGGAAGCCGCCGTCCTCGGCCAGGGGGCGCGGTGAGTTTCCCGCCGATTCGAGGTCGCGGATGCGGGCCTCGAGCCGCGCGATCTCCGCTGCGGCCGCTTCCAGGCCCTTGTCCTGGACGATCACCGCCTGGGCGAGATAGTAGGGCGCGGCGGGGTCTGCCCTGACGGCGTCTGCGATCAGCGCGTCCGCCTCGCGGTCGCGCGGGGCGGCTGTCGCGGCATGGACGCGGTCGAAGAGACGGGTGAGAAGCTGTCGTTCTTCCGGTGACATCCTGCATCTCCTGAAAGCAAGGGGCCTTGCCGCGGACGATGCCGTCGCGCCCCGGTTGCGGCGCCGCCGGGCTTCCGGCAGGGGCGCCATGCCTTCGAAGATGGAGACCGGATTCCGGCTTTTCCAAGCCGGACCGGATGAATTCGCGGTAAGGTTCAGGCGCCGAAGACGAGGCTGAGGCCGGCGAGCGCCGTCAGGCCGCCGAGGAGGCGCGACAACATCGCTCCGCCGGAGAGCCTGCCGACGACGAGGCCGAGACCGACGCCCGCCGCATGCAGGAGCGCGGTCGAGAGCACGAAGCCGATGCCGAAGGAGAGGGCGCCGGCCGTTCCGAGCTCGCCGCCATGAGCATAGCCATGGAAGAGCGCGAACACCGCGACCACGGCGGCGCTGACGACCGTGTCGAGCCGCACCGCCATCGCCACCAGGAGGCCGAGCGCCACGACGGAGGCGAGGATCGCCGGTTCGACGAAGGGCAGGGACAGGCCGGCGATCGCCAGCGCGAAGCCGAGCGCCATCGTGCCGACGAAGGCGGCGGGAACCGCGACGAGGGCGCGCCCGCCGATCTGGGACGCCCAGAGGCCGACGGCGACCATGGCGAGGATATGGTCCAGGCCGAAGAGCGGATGGGACACGCCGGCCATGAAGGAGCCGTGCTCCGCAGGGTTCAGATGGGCGAAGGCCGGAGCGGCCATGGCGACGAGCATGGCCGCCGCGAGAAGAAGTCGTGATCTCATGTGGTCCCCTCAAGGCGGCCTTTGCGACGGGGCGCGTGCCGCGACTTGTCATATAACAGGCCGCATCTTAAGTCGCTTCGTCCGGCTGTCCATACGGTATTTGCCGCATTGCAAACGGCCGGCCCCGGACCCGTCCCGCCTGCGGTAACCCTTCCGCCAATTGCTGCATTGTTTTCCCCCGCGAAGCGCCTTATCTGGGAGGAGACGGAACACGGCATCACTGCGGAGACATGCCCATGATGAATGACGACGAGGACGACAAGAAGACGGAACTGCCGCTCGGCAAGGAAACGGAGGCGAACCTCTTCAAGTCGCGTTCGATTTTCATCTATGGCGGGATCAACCAGGAACTGGCGCAGAAGGTCTGCTCGCAGCTCGTGGCGCTCTCCTCGGCGAGCGACGACGACATCCGCATCTTCATCAATTCGCCGGGCGGCCATGTCGAATCGGGCGACAGCATCCACGACATGATCAAGTTCGTGAAGCCGAAGGTCTGGACCATCGGCACCGGCTGGGTGGCGTCCGCCGGCGCGCTGATCTATGTCAGCGCCCCGAAGGAACGACGCATCTGCCTGCCCAACACCCGCTTCCTGCTGCACCAACCCTCCGGCGGCACGCGCGGCATGGCGTCCGACATCGAGATCCAGGCCCGCGAGATCATCAAGATGAACGAGCGTCTGAACCGGATCTTCGCCGAGGCCACCGGCCAGCCGGTCGAGAAGATCGCCAAGGACACGGACCGCGACTACTGGCTCTCCGCCGAGGAGGCGAAGGGTTACGGCCTCGTCTCGCGCATCGTGACCTCGGTTTCCGACATCTGAGATCGTCGATTGCCGGACGTCCACAGGCGGCACGTCCCTTTCGGGGGCGTGCCGTTTTTCTTGCCGGGACGCCCGGCCGCTCTCTTGCCTCCCGGCCCGCATGGCTTTATAGCATCGTGCCATGATCGATACCGGAACCGGCATTGCTGTCTTTTCGCCCGCGCGCTTCGCCGCCCGGTCGTTTGCTGCCGTCCTTCCGCTGCTTCTCCTCGGCCTTACGCGCGGTTGCCGGGTTCCCTGAGGAGCGCCCGGCGGCCGAACAGCCGACCGGCGATCGCTCCTCGTTGATGAACCCCGACATTCCCGCCCTCCGCCCCCGTCATTCCTGTCGCATTTCTAATGGCGATCGGGTATCTCGCGAGGCCGACGGGCAAGACCGAAAGACGTGACGCGATGATCGTGAAATCCCACACCGTGAAGCAGGGCATGCCCGAGGCGGCCCGTAAGTACCACCCCTTCCAGCCGATCACCCTGCCGGACCGCACCTGGCCGGGCCGCACCATCGAGAAGGCGCCGATCTGGTGCTCCGTCGACCTGCGCGACGGCAACCAGTCGCTCGTCAATCCGATGGGGCATGACCGCAAGGCGCGCATGTTCCAGTTGCTGATCGACATGGGCTTCAAGGAGATCGAGATCGGCTTTCCCTCGGCCTCCCAGACCGATTTCGACTTCGCCCGCTGGTGTGTGACCGAAGGCAACGTGCCGGACGACCTGTCGCTGCAGGTCCTCGTCCAGTGCCGGCCGGAACTGATCACCCGAACCTTCGAGGCGCTGGAGGGCGCGAAGCGGCCGATCGTGCATTTCTACAACTCGACCTCGGAATTGCAGCGCCGCGTCGTCTTCGCCAAGGACGTCGCCGGCATCAAGCAGATCGCCACTGACGCGGCCAAGATGATCGCCGACATGGCAGAAAAGGCCGGCGGCGGCTTCCGCTTCGAATATTCGCCGGAAAGCTTCACCGGCACCGAGCTCGAGGTGGCGCTGGAGATCTGCAACGCCGTCGTCGAGATCATCCGGCCGACGCCCGACAACAAGCTGATCCTCAACCTGCCGTCCACCGTCGAGATGGCGACGCCGAACGTCTATGCCGACCAGATCGAGTGGATGTGCCGCAACATCGACAATCGCGAGAACGTCATCGTCTCGCTGCATCCGCACAACGACCGCGGCACCGGCATCGCCGCGACCGAACTGGCGCTGATGGCCGGCGCCGACCGCGTCGAGGGCACGCTGTTCGGCAATGGCGAGCGCACCGGCAATGTCGACGTCGTGACGCTGGCGCTGAACATGTACACGCAAGGCGTCGATCCCGGCCTCGACTGCTCCGACATCGAGCGGATCAAGGCCGTCTACGAATATTCGAACGAGATGACGATCCCCGAGCGCCACCCTTACGTCGGGGAGCTGGTCTATACCGCCTTTTCCGGCTCGCATCAGGATGCGATCAACAAGGGCATGAAGGCCTTGAAGAAGGCGAACACGCCGCTCTGGGAGGTTCCCTACCTGCCGATCGACCCGCAGGACGTTGGCCGGTCCTACGAGGCGATCATCCGCATCAACTCGCAGTCCGGCAAGGGCGGCATTGCCTATATCCTGCAGGAGGACTACGGCATCAACCTGCCGCGCAACCTGCAGGTCGAGTTCCGCGAGGACATCCAGCGCATCACCGACGAGGAAGGCGTCGAGGTTCCCTCGAAGCGCATCCATGCCCGCTTCCTCGAACGCTATGTAGAACAGCCGGGCGCGCGGCTGAAATTCGTCGATCACCACACCTATCCGTCGGGCACCGAGCACAAGGGCATCCGGGTCGTCGCGGCCGAGATCACCGACAAGGGCGCGGCGAAGCGCATCGAGGGCAAGGGCACCGGCCCGATCGACGGCTTCATCAACGCGCTGTCGATCTATCTCGGCATTCCTTTGTCGGTCGCCGACTATTCCGAGCATTCGTTGCAGCACGGCTCGAACGCGGCGGCGATCGCCTATGTCGAGGTCGAGCATCCGGGCGGCAGGCTCTTCGGCGTCGGCATCAACACCAACATCGTCGCCGCCTCGCTGGAGGCGATCGTCTCGGCCGCCAACCGCGTGCTGGAGCAGCCCGGCCGCTGACGCGACCATCGGCCGGTCACGCCTGCTTCCCGTCCGGGAGGCAGGCGGCGCCCGGGTGCCGAAGCCTCAGATCTCGGCTTCGACCGCGCGGGCGAGCGCCTCGAGCTTGACGTCCGAGGAGGGACCGATGACGACATAGGCGGCGCCGGCCCTGCGCCAGGAAAGCAGCGCGAATTCGTCGCGGATGCTTTCGCTGATCCCGTCCGTGTCCGCGCCGGCCGACTTGACGAAGCAGATGCCGAAGATCTCGCCGTCGACATCCCTGTAGAGAAGCTGGGCCACGGGCTTGCTCGCGGCGACGAGGAGCCGGGCGCCCTCGAAGGTCAGCCCCTGGGCGGAAAGGTCGGGGACGCGGAAGGGGACGCCGACGCTGGCGGCGAGCCAGGGTTCGATGTCGGCCTTTTCGCTCGCAGGCGCCTCGACGAGGCGGCGGCGGGTCTGGCTCGCATAGATGCGGTGATAGTCGGCGACGTCGTCGAGCCAGTTGCGCGTCTGGGCGACCTGCGCCGGGCCGGCGCCGTCGCCGCGGGTCGCGCCGATGAGGAAGCCGGCGACGCCCCCGGCGGCGACCAGCGCCAGCGAGGCGGCAAGCGCCTTCGGCCAGAGCTTGCGCCGGACGGGCCGCGCGACCGCCGCCGTCACCCGCTCGGTCTTCGGGGTGATGCCCGGTCCCTGCTTGATCCGCCTGACCAGCGCCAGCGGCACGGGATCGTGGAGAAAATCCTCGAAGGCCGCGTTGCCGAAGGCGCTTCCCGCCTGCAATGTCTCATAGATCCGCCGCGCGTCCTCGTCGGTCGCGATCATCTGCGCCAGTTCGGTTTTTTCCGCCTCGTTGACCTCGCCGTCGAGATAGGCGGACAGGCGGACTTCCAATGCGAGACCCTGCGTGGATTGCACCCCTCAGGCCCTCCTTTCCGTCGTTTCTGCGAGCATGGCGGCGAGGCGCAGGCGCGCCGTCGAAAGCCGGCTCATGACCGTTCCAATCGGTATGCCGAGGATCTCGGCGGTTTCGCGGTAGCTGTGGCCTTCCACGTTGACGAGCAGGAAGACGCTGGCAAGACCCTCCGGCATGGTCAGGACCATCTTCTGCACCTGGTTGGCGAAGACCGCCTGCTCGCCGGTCGCGTCGACCGAAAGGTCCGTCTGGTCGGAGGCGTCCACCAGCCCGGCGCCGGTGCGCACCTTCCTCTTGCGGATCTCGTCGATCCAAAGGTTCCGCGTCATGGCATAGATCCAGCTTTCGAGCCTTCCCTCGCCGTTCCACAAGTGGCTGCGGGCGATCGCCCGCTCGCAGGCTTCCTGCACCAGGTCGTCGGCGTCGGCGGCATTGCGGGTCAGTGTCATGGCGAATCGGCGCAACTTGGGCAGCAAGCTGACCAGTTCGCGTCGAAAATCACTCGATTCTGCCGCAGGACGCATGGTTCTACCAATGAAACGTGCCGGATACGTACCGTGTTCGCTGTACGGTTGCCGAAACGCCCGCCTTTTTAGCACGGATGTCGTCAAACGCCGGTTGATATGAAACATTTGGGTGCGGGTCCGCAAGCGCGCAGCCCCGTGCCCCGGCAGTTTTCGGCACTTTACCATCAGCCGGCAATGCGGCGCCGCGGCCTTCTCGCACCGCCCGCGGGCACGCCCCGTCGCGTCCTCCCTGTCCTTGCACCATCTCCCTGCGCGAAACGGCGCGTTTCCGCAGAGAACGTCTGGGGCTTACGCTTTATTCGCCGTCCCGCCTAAAAACGTGTCGTCTCGTCGAGGCCGATGCCGCCGTCGTCAAGCGTCGCATAGCGTTCGCGCAGCAGCGACCACCGGCCGGGCGCGCCGTCGATGTGGAACAGGTTGTAGGCCGAGGGCGGTTTCTGCCCGCCGGGCGACTGGGAGCCGGAGGCGATGCCGACGACCGGCACGCGGCCGGTCTGCCCCTTCAGCCAGTGGACGGTGTTGAGATGGGTGTGGCCGTGCAGCACGAGTTCAGCGCCCCCGGCCGAGACCGTCGCGGCGAAGCGGCGGATGCCGATCATGCGCTTGTGCATCGCGGTCGCGCCGCGAATCGGCGGATGATGGATCATCACGACGCGGAAGAGGCCCGCTTCGCCGGCGGCGCGCAGCATCTCGACGGTGGCGCGGGCCTGCCGCCGGCCGAAATAGCCGCTGGCGGCGAAGGGCGGCGTGGCGAGCGCGGTCGAGCAGCCGACGAGGGCGACGGGACCGCGCACCCGCACATAGGGAAAGACATGCATGTCGTCGTCCCATGTCGCCGGGCCGAGATCGCCGCGCATGTAGTCGTACCACGCGGCAGTGGTCTTCTCGTAGGCGCCCGGCACATAGGCGTCGTGATTGCCGGGAACGACGGAGAGCCAGTCGGCCGGGCCGGCCTCGCGCAGCCATTCCGTCGCCGTGGTGATCTCGCGCGAGGAGGCGAGGTTGACGAGGTCGCCTGTCAGCGCCACGTGGTCGGGTCTTGCCGCCTCGATATGCTCCATCAGCGTTTCGAGCGTGTCGCCGAAGAGATGCCGGCGGCGGTTGCGATGCCAGTTGAGGAAGCCGGTGATCCGTTTCGAGGCCAGCTCGCGGAAGGAGAGCCGGGGAAGGGGGCCGAGATGAATGTCGGAGATATGAGCCAGTTTGAACATGGGGCCTCCCTATCGCAATTTTCTCGATACCGGTATCGCTTTACGGATAATCCGCGGGCAGGCTTTCCGTTCTGTTGCCGCCGGCGGCACGACGTCGTTTCTGCAAGGCGGTTCCTGTCTTGAACGGCAGGGGGAATTCCGCGAAGAGGGCGGGGCAGGGAACGGGAAGGAAGAAGGCCATGGCTGAGATGCGCCCGGACGGGCGGCGCAACTGGCGCACACGGCTGGTGACGCGGGCCGCCCATCGTTACTTCGCCCTGACGCGGGGCATGACGCTCGGCGTGCGCGCCGCCTGCTTCGATGCGGAGGGCCGCGTTTTCCTCGTCCGGCACGGCTATGTGCCCGGCTGGCACATGCCGGGCGGCGGCGTCGAGCGCGGAGAGACGGCGCGCGCGGCGCTGGAGAAGGAATTGCGCGAGGAGGGCAATCTCGTCCTCGGCGACGAGCCGCGCTTGCTGCAGGTCTATTTCAACCGCCTGACCAGCCCGCGCGACCACGTGATCTTCTACCGCTGCGACGGCGTGCGCCAGACGGCGCCGCGCCCTCCCGATCGCGAGATCGCCGAGGCCGGCTTCTTCCCGCTGGACGCGCTGCCGGAGGGCGTGACGCCGGCGACGCGCCGGCGGCTGGCGGAGCTTGCCGGCGCGCCGGTCTCGGACGTCTGGTGACGCTCAGAGGGTCTCGCGGCCATGCGGCGCGTCGAGGTCGATCACCGGGCCGACGGGCACGATGCCGGTCGGGTTGATCGTCCCGTGCGAGCGATAGTAGTGCTCCTTGATGTGGCGCATGTGGACAGTCCGGGCCACGCCCGGCGTCTGGTAGAGATCGCGCAGATAGGCGCTCAGCGCCGGATAGTCGGCGATCCGGCGGATGTTGCACTTGAAGTGGCCGACATAGACCGGGTCGAAGCGCACGAGTGTGGTGAACAAGCGCCAGTCAGCCTCCGTCAGTTGCCCTCCGACGAGGTAGCGCTGCGTCGAAAGCCGTGCCTCCATCTCGTCGAGCGCGTCGAAGAGGGCAAGCACGTTTTCCTCGTAGGCGGCCTGCGTCGTCGCGAAGCCGGCCTTGTAGACGCCGTTGTTGATTGCGTCGTAGATCCGGCCGTTGACCGCATCGATCTCGTCGCGCAGCGCGTCCGGGCAGAAATCGGGCGTCTCGCCGGTCAGGCCGGCAAAGGCGGTGTTGAACATGCGGATGATCTCGGCCGATTCGTTCGAGACGATCGTGCCGGTCGCCTTGTCCCAGAGCACGGGCACGGTGACGCGGCCGGAATAGGCCGGGTCGGCGCGGGTGTAGATCTGGTGCAGCGCCGTGGCGCCGAAGAGCGGGTCGACCGTGGCGTCCGGATCGCCATGGGCGAACTCCCAGCCGTTCGCGCCCATATAGGGCTCGACCACGGAGACGGAGATCATCTCCTCAAGCCCCTTTAGCGCCCGGAAGATCAACGTGCGGTGCGCCCAGGGACAGGCGAGCGAGACGTAGAGATGGTAGCGTCCCGCCTCGGCCTTGAAGCCGCCGCGGCCGCTCGGTCCCGCTTCGCCGTCTGCCGTCACCCAGTTGCGGAAGCTCGACTGGCTCCGCTTGAAATGTCCCTTCGTCGATGTCGTATCGTACCAGACATCCTTCCAGACGCCGTCGACCAGCATGCCCATGATCGTTCTCCCGCGGCGCGTGCCGCCCGTTTCATTGCTTGCGCCTAGAGATAGCCGATCGCGCGGCCCGCGACAGGCGCGAAATGCTGAACGCTGCGTTTTTGGCTTTGACGGCCGGGAGATTTCTGCTATCGGGCCGCAAGCCTTCGAACGAGGCGCGAGGACGGACAGGATGACACGTTCAGGAAACCTGCGACGACGCTGAAGCTGATGACGCCACCCTTTCGGGTGCGCCGCCGCTCGTCCCGTTTCCCCGTTCCGGTTCCGCATTCCCATGAAGAAGCATGATCTCGTCTACCTGACGGAAGATCCGTCCCATGACGCCGCCATCGACCTCATCAACGAGGAGGCATTCGGCCCCGGCCGTTTCGCCCGCGCCGCGGCGCGCATCCGCGAGGAGGGCCCGCATGACCGCGCGCTGTCGTTCATCTGCGCCGATGACGGCGAGACGATCGCCTCCGTCCGCATGACGCCGGTGATGGCCGGAACGCTGAAGGCCCATCTGCTCGGCCCGCTCGCGGTGCGCCCCTCGCACAAGAACCGGGGCATCGGGCGCGAACTGGTGCGGATCGCCGTCGAGGCGGCGCGGCGCAAGGGCTCCGAGGCGGTGATCCTCGTCGGCGATCCGCCCTATTACGGGCCTCTCGGCTTCGAGAAAGTCGCGTTCAACGCCATCGCGTTTCCGGGGCCGGTCGATCCGCACCGGGTGCTGGTCGTGCCGATCGCGCCCGGCACGCATGAGCGCATCGCCGGGACCATCCGCTGGCGCGGCTGAGCCGTTATCACCGGCCCTCGCGATACCACGTCGCCGAGATCATCAGGAGCACGGCGGCGAGCCCGGCGAAACCGCCGAAGAGGGGGAAGGACGCGATGCCCTTCAGCACGGTCTCGTCGGTCATGCGGATCGTCAGGCGCTGGTCGTCGGCGACGCGCACGCTGCCGCGCACCGGCAGGATCGGCGGCACTGCGGCATCGGCGACACGGGTGACGAGCCCCTTGGTCTTCTCGGCGAAGGGGCGCAGCGTCTCCTCGGTCGACACGGTCGCCTTGAACTCCGGCGCATCGACGCTGCCGACATGGACGAGCGTCGAGAGATCGCCATTGGCGATCTCGAACAGGCCGGTTTCGGTGGAGCGCACCTCCGCCTTGTAGAGCCCCGGCGTGTCCTCGACCAGGCGGGCCTCGGTGACGACGTCGGACGGCGAGGTCAGCGTTGCCGTGCCAGGGTCATCGCCGATCGTCTGCCGGGAGATTTCGATGGTGCGGCCGGTCACCTTGGCCGTCAGCGCCTCCTCTTCAAGCGCGGGCTCCTGCATCAGCCAGTGGGCGGTGCGCCGGTAGAGCGACACGCTCGGGCCGCCGCCCTCGACGCCGCGCGCCCAGAGCCAGCCCTGGTCGGAAAGAAGCATGGCGACGCGGCCCTTGCCGACGCGGTTCAGCACCAGCAGCGGCTTGCCGTCGGCCCCCTCCATCACCGTCTGGCCGAGCGGCCGGTCGACGTCGATGCTGCGGAACCAGCGGCCCCAGGCCGGCGGTTCGCTCCCAGCCCCCTCGAGCCCGCGCGTCACGGGATGCTTGCGCCCCTCCTCGGACAGGCGCGGGAAGAAGCCCGTCTCGCTGACATAGCCGGTCGGCATGGCGGGCAGCACGCTGGCGAGCGGCGTCGTCGCGATCGAGTCCTGGCCCGCATGTTCCGGTCCGGCCGCGATCAGCAGCGCGCCGCCGTTTTCGACATATTGCGCGATGTTGTCGTAGTAGATGATCGGCAGCACGCCGCGATGCTGGTAGCGGTCGAAGATGATCAGGTCGAATTCGTTGACCTTCTCGACGAAAAGCTCGCGGGTCGGGAAGGCGATCAGCGACAGTTCGTTGATCGGCGTGCCGTCCTGCTTTTCCGGCGGCCGCAGGATGGTGAAATGCACGAGATCGACGGCGGCGTCGGATTTCAGCAGATTGCGCCAGGCGCGCTCGCCGGCATGGGGCTCGCCCGAGACCAAGAGGACCCGAAGGTTCTCGCGGATGCCGTCGATGATGCGCACCGCCCTGTTGTTCGCCTGGGTCACCTCGCCGGCAAGCGGGCTCGCGGCGAATTCGAGGATGTTGTTGCCGCCGCGCGGCACTGTGAAGGTGAAGGGCACGTCTGCGCCGGGCTCGGCATTCTCGGTGGCGATCACCGCGCCGTTGAGGCTGATCGTCACCTCCGCCGCCCCGCCCGGCGCCGGCCCGTCGTCGATGACCCGGTAGGTGACGGTCTGCTCCTCGCCGACGATGCCGAAGCGGGGACCCGCGACCGTCTCGACCCGCCGGTCGAATTCACCGGCGCGGCCGGTGATCAGCCCGTGCACCGGTGCGTCGAAGCCGAGCGGCCGGTTGATCTCCGGCACGTCGTGGATCTGGCCGTCGGTGATGAAGACCGCGCCGCCGACGCGCGCCGGCGGCACGTCGGCGAGCGCCGTCGTCAGCGCCGAGAAGAGACGGGTGGAAGGCGCTTCCGTCTCGCCATCGTCGGCGGCCTCGACGATGCGCGTCTCAACCTGCGGGAAGCGCGACAGGCGCTCTTTCAGTTCGGTCAGCGCCCGGTCGGTCATCTGGATCCGGTCGCCGTTCTCCTGGCTCTGGCTGCGGTCTACGACGACGGCCACCACCGTCGGCAGCGGCTGGCGCTCTTCCTGCTGCAGCACGGGATTGGCGAGCGCCAGGCAGAGCGCGGCGAGCGCCACCATGCGCAGCACGGCGCCACGCATGCCGCGCCAGAGGCCGAGAACCGCCAAAAGCAGAGCGGCGAGCGCGAGAAGCGCGAGGACGCTCCAGGGGATGAGCGGGGAGAATGCGACGGTCATGCGCGTTTCAGCCTCATTGGCCCAGCCGCTCGAGCAGGGCGGGCACATGCACCTGGTCGGCCTTGTAGTTGCCGGTGAGCATATACATCATGATGTTGACGCCGGCGCGGAAGGCATGCTCGCGCTGCAGCTCGTCGGGCGGCACGGTCGGCAGAAGAGAGGCGCCATTGGCGTCGATCGCCCAGGCGCCGGCGAAGTCGTTTCCGGTGATCATGATCGGCGATACGCCGTCGCCGGAACGCGCCGGCCGTCCCGTCTGCTCGTCACTGGCCGGCTGGGCCTCGATCCAGAGCGGGCTGCCGTTGAAGCGTCCAGGAAAATTCGTCAGAAGATAAAAGGCCTTGGTCAGAACATGGTCGACCGGGACCGGCTCCAGCGGCGGGATGTCAAGATTGGCGAGGATGTCCTGCAGGCGCTGCGTGTTCGGGCTGGTCGCGCCGCTGAGGTTCAGCGTCGAGAACTGGTCGCGCGTGTCGAAGAGCACGGTGCCGCCGGCGCGCATATAGGCGTCGATACGGCTGATCGCCTGGGGAGAGGGCATCGGCGCGCTGGACGAGATCGCCCAGTAGATGATCGGATAGACGGAGAGCTCGTCGCTGGCGATGTCGACGCCCGCCGGAGCGCCGGGTTCGAGCGTGGTGCGGTAGGTGAGGAAATCGGTGAGGCCGGCGAGCCCGCGCTCGGAAATGCGGTCGACCTCGGCATCGCCGGTGACGACATAGGCGAGATGGGTCTTGTCGAGGCTCTGCAGCAGCTTTTCGTCGCCCGGCCGGCTGTCGTCGGCGCGGGCCTGCGGCACGGGGTCGAGCAACGGGAGCGCCGCGAGGCCGATGACCAGTGCCGCCAGCGCCGGGCGCCGCGCACGGCGAAGCGCGGCAAGGGCGCCGCCCATGAACAGCACGATCAGGCAATCGGCGAGCAGCAGGAAGAGTGCCAGCGTGAACAGCCAGGGCTTCAGCGACCAGGTCTCGGTGCCGATCAGCGGCTCGGCGCGGTAGGCGCCGAGCGCGGTGCGGTCGAGCGGTCTCAGTTCCGTTCCGGCCGGCAGGAGGTTCAGCGCGGTGAAGCCGTCCTCGGTGCCGTAGAGGCCGGGCGGGTTGTCCGGCGATGCGGCCGGCACCGCGCCTGCCGAAATCTCCAGCGGGCGGGCCGCACCGATCTCGCCGGTCAGCACGCCGTCGGCATTGAGCAGGCGATAGGGATTGAGGATCTGCGCGGTCTCGGTGCTGCCGACGCCGCCGCCGCGCGAGAGCTGCACCGTCCGGCGCAGCATCTCGACGAAGTCGCCCGAGATCGGCAGGTTCGACCAGGTCGCTTCGGCGCTGACATGGAAGAGCACGATGCGGCCGGAACCCTCCGTCGTGGTCGTCACCAGCGGCGTGCCGTCGGCAAGGCTTGCCCAAGTGCGCTCCGGCAGATCGGCGGTCGGCTCCGCCAGCACCTGGCGGCGGACGAGGATGCCCTCGGGCTTGCGCATGCCGGCAAAGGGGCTTGCGGCCGGATAGTCGGCGAGCGGCTGCGGATCGGACCAGGAGAGTGCGCCGCCGAGCGCGCGCTCGCCCTGGCGCAGCGTTACCGGCACCAGCGGATCCTCGGCGGGGGCGGCCGCGAGCCGCGGGCCGGCGAAGCGGATCAGCGTGCCGCCATTCTCGATCCAGCGGCGCATCAGCGGATAGGTCTCCTCCGGCAGGCGGCCGATATCGGCCATGATGATCACCGAGGGCCGGTCCTCGAGCAGTTTCGGAATGGCGACGGCAAGGTCCGCCTCGTTCGGATCGACGAGATCGGCATAGGGCGAGAGCGCCCGGTTGATGTAATAGAGCGGCGACAGCAGCGGCTGCGACAGGTCGCGCGCCTCGCCGCTTAAGAGCGCCACCCGCCGGCGGCGGAAGCCGTCGTCGAGCAGCAGCGCGGCGCCGGCATTGGCCGCGCCGTCGAGGCCGATGCGGGCGAAATCGTTGCGCAGCTCGAAGGGCGCGGCAAGCGTCCCCGAGGCGACGGTGTCGCCTTCGCCGAAGGTGATGGCGCCGGTCGCGATCGAGCGGCCGCGGGCGTCATAGGCCGTGATCGGGGTCGTCAACGGGGCATCGTTGTCGATGCGCGTCGCCGTCACCGTCATCGCGTCGGCACCGTTCGCGGCGCCGTTGAAGGCGATCGGCGCGTCGGCCTCGGCCTCGACGATGCGAAGGTCGGCGGCGTTCAGCGCGGCGAGCTTCGCCATGGCCGGGTCGTCACCGGAAAGCGGCGCGATGTTGTCGGTCAGGAAGGCGAGCGTTCCGGGGCGCGTGCCGTCGAGGGCTGCGGCAATGGCCGTCACCGCGCGGTCGCGGTCGGGCGACAGCGGCTGCGGGCGGGCGGCGGCGAGCCGGGTGCGGGCGAGCTCAGGGGCGGCCGGCGTCGCGTCGTGCTCGCGGTCTGCCGTGAAGCTGATCGAGACGGGCACACCCGTGTCCTCGGCCTCCGCAATCAGCGCCTCGGCGGTCGCGACCCGCCGCTCCCAGTCCTCGGCCGTCGCCCAGCTGTTGTCGATGGCGATCACCAGCGGCCCGCTGCCGTCAAGGCTGCGGGCGCGCGGATTGAACACCGGATCGGCGATCGCCAGGATGAGAAGGGCCGCCATCAGCGTGCGCAGCAGCGTCAGCCACCACGGACTTTTCGACGGCGTCTCCTCGCGCTTGACGATGCCGGCGAGAATGCGCAGCGGCGGGAAGACCTCGACCACCGGCTTCGGCGGCGTCAGCCTCAAGAGCCACCAGATCGCCGGCAGCGCCACGAGCGCGGCGAGAAGCCAGGGATTGAGGAAGGCGAAGGACAGGGCGCTCACAGGCGGCCTCCGTGGCTGGCCCGGCCCGGCATGCCGGACAGATGGGCATGCACGGAAACGAGCGCCTCGGAGGCGAGATGATCGGTCCGATGCGGAATGAAGGTCCAGCCGAGATGGCGGAGTGCTGCGCCGAGTCCGTCGCGCCGGGCGTCATAGGCGCGCCGGTATTCCTCCTGAAGCGTCTCGGCCCGCCCTGCGGTCAGCTTCTCGCCGGTTTCGGGATCGGTGAATTCCGTGCGCCCGGCAAAGGGAAAGGTCTCCTCGGCCGGATCGGCGACGGCGACGACATGGCCGCGAAAACCGCGCCTCGCGAGCGGCCCGAGCCGCTCCATCACGCGCTCGGCCGGATCGAGGAAATCGCCGATCAGCACGAGATCGCTCGATCCGCGCACCATGCCGGTCTCCGGCAGGCCGGTCGCGGGCGGCGCGTGGAGGATGGCGGTCGCCAGCCGCTCGGCGGCGTTGCGCGCGGACACCGGCTCCATCACCCCCGGACATCCGATGCGTTCACCGGAGCGTGCGAGGATCTCGGCGAGCGCCAGCATCAGCACCAGCGCCCGGCTCTCCTTCGAGACGGTGCCGTAGACGGACTTGTACATCATCGACGGCGAGAGGTCGGCCCAGAGCCAGATCGTGTGGGCCGCCTCCCATTCGCGGTCGCGCACATAGGTGTGGTCGTCGCGCGCCGAACGGCGCCAGTCGATGCGCGAGAGGCTCTCGCCGTCGCTGTAGGGGCGGAACTGCCAGAAATTCTCGCCGATGCCGCGCTTGCGCCGTCCGTGCCAGCCGCTGATCACGGTGTTGGCGATGCGCCTGGCCTCGACCAGGCAATCCGGCACGAGAAGCGCACGCTGCTGGGCGCGGTGGAGGAGGTCTCCCGAAGGCGTCTGTTCGACGATCGACCCGATGGCAGCCATTCATGCTCCTTTGCGTGCGCACGGCAGGCACGGCCGATACGGGTCGGCCTGCGCGCAACCAGCGTCTTCCCCGGGCATCCGGCGGCTGTCGGTCGCCCGCACCGTCGCCTTCAGGCCGTCTGCCGGCCGACAAGGCCGGCGATCACGTCGCGCACCGTCATGCCCTCGGCCCGTGCCGCGAATGTCAGCGCCATGCGGTGCTGCAGCACCGGCTCGGCAAGCGCCAGGATATCGTCGACGGATGGCGCGAGCCTGCCCTCGTAGAGCGCGCGGGCACGGGCGCAGAGCATCAGCGCCTGGCCGGCGCGCGGACCCGGACCCCAGGCGACATGCATGTCGGTCTCGGCATTGCCGTTGCCCGGACGGGCGGAGCGCACCAGCGACAGGATCGTGTCGACCACGGTCTCGCTCACCGGCATCTGCCGGATCAGTTTCTGGATGGCGACGAGTTTTTCCGCGTCGATCACGCCGCGGATCTCCGTCTCGCGCGTGCCGGTCGTCTCGAGCAGGATCTGGCGCTCGGCGTCGCGGTCGGGGTAGCGCACGTCGACCTGCATCAGGAAGCGGTCGAGCTGGGCCTCGGGGAGCGGATAGGTGCCCTCCTGCTCCAGCGGGTTCTGCGTCGCAAGCACGTGAAAGGGATGGGGCAGGTCGTTGCGCTGGCCGGCCACGGTGACGTGGTACTCCTGCATCGCCTGCAAAAGCGCCGACTGGGTGCGCGGCGAGGCACGGTTGATCTCGTCGGCCATCAGGAGCTGCGTGAAGATCGGCCCGGCGACGAAGCGGAAGGAGCGGCGCCCGGTCTCGTCCTGGTCCATCACTTCCGAGCCGAGGATGTCGGAGGGCATGAGGTCGGGGGTGAACTGGATGCGGCTGGACTGAAGGCCGAGCACGGTGCCGAGCGTGGTGACGAGCTTGGTCTTGGCAAGGCCCGGAACGCCGACGAGCAGCGCATGGCCGCCGGAGAGCACGGCGAGCAAAGTCTGCTCCACCACGCTTTCCTGGCCGAAGATCACCTTGGAGACCTCCTCCCGGACAAGTGCGATCTCGGCGAGCGCCTTCTCGGCGGCGGCGATGATGGCCTTGTCGTCCGCAGGCGCGTCGGGGGATGTCATGACGTTCATCGTGCGTCTCCAGAGGGCGCCCCGCGCCCGCGAATCTCGAAAAACTAACTTATGCCCGCGTGTGGCGCTGACAAGGCGAGCCTTGCGCACTATGTCGTGAGCGTTGCATTCGTGTAACGCAAGAATAGGGCCAATCGGGACGGAAGCATGGCGGAGCGGCAGGATCATCGGCCGGACGAAGTGGCGGGCCTTCAGGCGCTGATCGCGCGCGCGGCCGGCACTGCCGGCGATCCCGCGCGCGGCCTGCCGCCCGTCGAGCGCTGGGATCCGCCCTTCTGCGGCGACATCGACATGGAGATCCGCGCCGACGGCACCTGGTTCTATCTCGGCACGCCGATCGGCCGGCAACCGCTGGTGCGGCTTTTTTCCACAGTGCTGAGGCGCGACGCGGACGGTGCCACCTATCTGGTCACGCCCGTCGAGAAGCTGCGCATCCGCGTCGCCGACGCGCCCTTCGTCGCGGTCGAGATGACGCAAACGTGGCGGGACGGCGTGCCCGTGCTGACGTTTCGCACCAATGTCGGCGACGTCGTCGAGGCGGGCGAGGCCCATCCGCTGCGCTTCACCGTCACCGGTGCTGCCGGCGGGCTGAAGCCTTACCTTCATGTGCGCGGCCGCCTCGAAGCGCTGCTCTCGCGCGCGCTCATGTACGATCTCGTCGCGCTCGGCGAGGAGGTGGCGGTGGAGGGCCGGGCGATGTTCGCCGTACGCTCGGCCGGTGCCGTCTTTCCGATCATGCCGGCGGACGACCTTCAGTCTCTGTCGCAATGACGCCGTCGTCCTTAACCGCCGGCGACTTCCGCCGCCGCGCCCTGATGCAGTCCGGTAGCCCGGTCGACGTCGCCTGGCGCGAGCACGGCGATTTCCTGCTGAATCCGGAGATCGTGCCCACGCTGGAGGCGCTGGCGCTGAGGGATGCGGCGGTGCTGGTGCCGGTGGTCGACACGGGCGGCGAGGCGCGCGTCATCTTCACCAAGCGGACGGACACGCTGCGCAAGCATTCGGGCCAGGTCGCCTTTCCGGGCGGGGCCGTCGATCCGGAGGACGGCGGACCGGAGGAGACGGCGTTGCGGGAGACGGAGGAGGAGATCGGGCTCGACCGCGGTTTCGTCGAGCCGGTGGCGCGGCTGCCGCATTACATGGCTTTGTCCGGCTTCCGCATCACGCCGGTGCTCGCCGTGGTTCGGCCGGGCTTCGACCTCAGGCCCAATCCCGCCGAGGTCGAGCAGGTGTTCGACGTGCCGCTGTCCTTCCTGATGGATCCCGTCAACCACGCGCGCGCCTCCAGCGTCTGGCAGGGCGCCGAACGGCATTACTACACCATGCCCTATGACGGGCGGCGGATCTGGGGCATTACCGCGGGCATCGTCCGCATGCTCTATGAAAGGCTCTATGCATGACCTCGATCGCCGGCGCCGACTGGTTTTCCGATCCCGCGCTCCGGCGCGTCCTCGATCTGCTGAACGGCGAGGGCGCCGAGACGCGGATCGCCGGCGGCGCGGTGCGCAACAGCCTGATGGGCGTGCCGGCCGGCGATATCGACCTCGCGACGACGCTTACCCCCGATGCCATCGTGTCGCGCGCGCAAAGCGCCGGTATCAGGTCCGTTCCGACCGGCATCGCCCACGGTACGGTCACCCTCGTCGTCGACGGCGTCCCGTTCGAGGTGACGACGCTGCGGCGCGATGTCGCGACGGATGGTCGCCATGCGGAGGTCGCCTTCACCGACGACTGGAAGGCGGATGCTGAGCGGCGCGACCTGACCATCAACGCGCTCTATGCCGACCGGTCCGGCACGGTCGTCGATCTCGTCGGCGGCCTGGCCGACATCGAGACGCGGACCGTGCGCTTCATCGGCCGGGCGGAAGACCGCGTCGCCGAGGACCATCTGCGCATCCTGCGTTTCTTCAGATTCTTCGCCTTCTACGGCGCCGGGCGGCCCGACGCGGAGGGCCTGCGCGCCTGCGCCCGTGCCCGCGGCAGTCTTGCGAAGCTTTCGGCCGAGCGGGTGTGGTCCGAGACGAAGAAGCTGCTCTCGGCGCCGGACCCGGGGCGGGCGCTGCTCTGGATGCGGCAGGCGGGCATCCTGACCGAAATCCTTCCGGAAACGGAAAAATGGGGGATTGACGCCATTCCGGCGCTCATCAAGGCGGAGGCTGCTTTCGGATGGGAGGCGGAACCGCTGGTCCGGCTCGCGGCAATGGTTCCGCCCGATCCGGAGCGGCTGGCGGCGCTCGGCGCGAGGCTCCGGCTGTCGCGCGCCGAACAGGCCTTCCTGGCGGGCTGGGCAGAGGCGCCGGCCCTTACGGAGACCATGGCCGACACGACCCTGGAACGCCTGCTCTACCGCCACGGCAGACACGGCATCGCCACGCGGATCAGGCTGTCGCTGGCGCTTGCCCGCGCGGCCTCGGGCGACGACCCGTCACGGATGGCGGCGGTCGCCGCCTGGTCCCGTCGTCTCGCCCATGCGCTGGAATGGAAAAAACCGGTCTTCCCGGTGTCGGGCGCCGATCTCCTTGCCGCCGGCATGGTCGCGGGCCCGGACCTCGGCGAGACGCTGTCCCGTCTCGAGGAGAGATGGGTCGCGGGGAATTTTCGCGCGGGGAAGGCGGATCTTCTCAAGGATCTTCCGATTGTCCGGTGAGCACTGTGGCGTGCCGCGGCAGAGTGCCATGACGATCGCAGCAGAACAGGCCTGATTCTCGACCTCGCGTCGTGGGGAGCGCGATCGCTCCGGTGTCGGACGATGCGGCAGGACGAAAAGGGCGGAGCCTGTCCTCCGGGGCGCTGCCCGGCGGACATGCTCCGTCCGTCCTCAGGCGGCTTTCGCTTCGTCGACGATGCGTGCCTTGATGTTGTCGATCATCGATTCGCGGATGACGGTTTCACCGTGGGCGCCGCGCAGGTGCTCCACCGCCCTGCGGACGATTTCCGCATCCTCGTCGGCGCGCGTGTGCCATTCGCATCCCGGCACGAGGGAACCGCATTCGAACAGTCGCATGGTTTTCCTCCTTCATGCGTGGTTTTGCCTCCCGGCTCGCCCTTCCATGTTCCCACCGCTTCTTCCGGCGGCGGTTGCGAGCCTAGCATCAAAACGAGGCACGGCCCACTTTGTTCGGCGACGCTGACGCTAGGACCGACAAAGCCCTATAGAAAGACGGGCCTTTGATGCTATGGACGCGGACGGGCGAAACCCTTTTCTCCAGTCGAAGGCGACCATGACCTCCACCGTGCAATCCGAGCTCATCGCCGCGATCCGCACCATCCCGGACTATCCGAAGCCGGGCATCCTATTTCGCGACATCACCACGATGCTCGGCAATCCGCGCGCCTTCCGCCGCGCGATCGACGAACTCGTCCATCCCTATGCCGGCACGAAGATCGACAAGATCGCGGGCATCGAGGCGCGCGGCTTCATCCTCGGCGGCGCGATCGCCCACCAGCTCTCGGCCGGCTTCGTGCCGATCCGCAAGAAGGGCAAGCTGCCGCACGACACGGTGCGCATCGCCTACAGCCTCGAATACGGCGTCGACGAGATGGAAATGCACAAGGACGCGATCGCGCCCGGCGAGAAGGTCATCCTCGTCGACGACCTGATCGCGACGGGCGGCACGGCCGAGGGGGCGGTCAAGCTCCTGCAGCAGATGGGCGCGGACATCGTCGCCGCCTGTTTCGTCATTGACCTGCCGGATCTCGGCGGCGGCAAGAAACTGGAAGCGCTCGGCGTCAACGTGCGCACGCTCGTCGCGTTCGAGGGCCATTGAGGCGCCTCCAGCCAAGGCAGGATCGCAGTGGCGTCCAACGGTCGCTCCGGAAACACGATGGCAGGGCCCCCGCCGGGGCGACGCTGCCGGGCCTGCGAGACGGAGGGCCTGTCTTGCAGGGCGCCCAGCGCTCAGACGAACTCGATGACGCTGCTCTCGAAGCGGATCACGTCCTCGTCGAATTGGTTGCGGCCCTCGCAGAGAATGGTGTTCATCCGCCAGCCCGGCCGGCTTTCGACGGCGCGTGCGCTGAGGAAGGTCACCGCATAGGTGATGCTATCGCCGGCATAGACGGGCTTCAGCCATTTCAGCTCGCGAAAGCCCGGGGAGGGGCCGAGCTTCGGCGGGACGATGCCGTCGGCGGCGAGCCGGCGGCTTTCCTCCGTCCAGAAGGCGACGAAGGTCTTCATCCAGCCCGACGCCGTATGCCAGCCCGAGGCACACAGCCCGCCGAAGAGCGAGCGGCGCGCCGCCTCCTCGTCGAGGTGGAAGGGCTGCGGATCGAAATCGCGGGCGAAGGCGACGATGTCCTCGCGGGGAAACGCGAGCGTGCCGATGACCACGCGCGTGCCCTTCGGGTGGAGGTGCTCAAGCCGCATCGCCGCGCATCCTCGTGATCTTGCGGCACCGGAACAGGATCGCGCATTCGGAGAGGGCGACCGTCTCGCTCCCGCCCGCCGCGGCGCGGGTGATCTCGTTGCGGAAGCGGACGATGCCGATCCCCGGCCGCGAGCGCGAGGGACGCGCGTCGAGCACGACGCTTTCGCCGGCGAGAACGTCCCCGGCGAAGACCGGCTTCCTCCAGTCCATCCGGTCGATGCCCGGCGAGCCCTGCGACGTCGAGTCCCTGACGAAGGCGTCCGCCATCATCCGCATGCCGAGCGAAGCGGTGAACCATCCCGAGGCCGAGAGGCCGCCGAGAATGCCGGCGCGGCCGGCTTCCTCGTCGAGATGCATCGGCTGCGGATCGAAGCTTCGGGCAAAGGACAGCATCGCCTCCGCTGCGACCGTCACCGGCGCGTAGGCGAAGCGCCGGCCGACATGGAAATCCTCGAATGCGAGCGTCATGTTTCTGCATCCTCCCCGGTCATGGTCTAGCCGATGATTCGGCAAAGCGGAATCGCTCCGGCGAGAAAAGCCGCGCCCTTCGGCCGGAGGGCGCCGACCCGCGTCCGGCGGCGAATATTCCGGCTTGCCCGCGCGTTTCCCGCATGCGACGAGACGCGCGACGTCCGCCGAAAGCCAGAGAAAGATGCCGTGATGCCGTCAACACGCGACGCCCTCAGTCTCGCCGTCTCGCAAGGGATCATTTCGGCCGAGCAGGCGGCACGGCTCACGCCCCTGCTCGACGCGGCCATGACGGTCGATCCGCGCGCCGCCTCGCAGCTTGCAGCCGACGGGCGCGCGGCGGAAGAGGCCGAGCAGCCCCGCTTCATCCGTGGCTTCCACGACATCCTGATGACGATCGGTGTCGTCGTGGCGATTTCCGGCCTCTGGGGGATCGGCAGCATCTTTGCCGTGCTGCCGGCGATCGTGATCCTGTCGGAGATCCTCGTCCGGCGGCAGCGCCTCGCCCTTCCGGCCGTGGCGCTTACCGTCTCGTTCGTCATCTGGATTGGCGTCACCATGGCGCTTCTTCTCGATGGACGGGCGGGCGATCCGGGATCGGCGGGAAACACGCTTTTCTTCCTCGCCGGCTTTCCCGTGCTGCTCGCGCCCTATTGCTGGCGCTACCGGGTGCCGGTCGCCTTCGCGGCGCTGATCCTCTCGGTGGTCGGCATCGCCGTTCTTCTCGTGCTTGCCGGGCTTGAGGCGGTGCTGGCGAGCCGCGACATCTTCGCCGAGCACCGGCTGCTGTCGGTGTCGATCCTGCTCGTCGCGGCGATTGCCGTCTTCGCCGTCGCCATGGCCTACGACATGTCCGATCCCGCCCGGCTGACGCGGCGCTCGGACATCGCCTTCTGGCTGCATCTCGCCGCCGCGCCCTCGCTGCTCTATGGCCTGCTCGGCGTGATCTTCGTGCGCGACGGGACCGTCGACTGGTGGGGGGAGGCGACGAGCGTCACCAGCGCCTGGCAGGTGCTCGGCATCGTCGCCCTGCTGATGGCGATCGGGCTCCTGATCGACCGGCGCGCCTTCGTCACCTCCGGCCTGATCTCGCTCGGCATCGCCATCGCCACGATCGTGCGGCAGAGCGGCTTTGCGGCGGGGGAATACGCCTTCGTCATCGTCTTCGCGGTCGGGGCGATGGTGCTTGCGATCGGCCTTGCCTGGCAGGCGCTGCGCCGGCATGCCGTCGGCGCGCTGCCGCCGGCGCTCGGCGCCCGGCTGCATCCGGTCCGTTGACCCATCGCGGCGGAAGCGATCCCGCGTCGGCCGCAAAAGGTTCCGGCCGCGTCAGGTGTTGAAGCGGAAGTGAATGACGTCGCCGTCGGCGACGACATAGTCCTTGCCTTCGTCGCGCGCCTTGCCGGCCTCCTTGGCGCCCTGCTCGCCGCCGAGCGCGACGTAGTCGTCATAGGCGATGGTGTGGGCGCGGATGAAGCCGCGCTCGAAATCGGAATGGATGACGCCTGCTGCCTGCGGCGCGCGCGTGCCGCGCTCGATCGTCCAGGCGCGCGTCTCCTTCGGACCCACGGTGAAATAGGTGATGAGATGCAGGAGCTTGTAGCCGGCGCGGATCAGGCGGTCGAGGCCGGCCTCGCTCAGGCCCAGCGCCTCGAGGAATTCCTTCGATTCGCCGTCGGGAAGCTGCGCCACCTCCGCCTCGATCGCGGCCGAGATGACGACCGATTCCGCCCCTTGCGCCTTCGCCATGGCGGCGACGGCCTCGGTGTGGCGGTTGCCGGTCGCCGCATCCGCTTCGGCGACGTTGCAGACGTAGAGGACGGGATGGGCGGTCAGGAGGTTCAGCGATTGCAGGATCGCCTGCTCGTCGGCCCCGAGCGTCGGCAGGAGCGTGCGCACGGGCCTTCCCTCCTGCAAGAGCTTCAGCGATGCCTCCATCACCGGCAGCATCGCCATCGAATCCTTGTCGCGGCCGGTCGCGCGCTTGCGCGTCTGCTCCGTGCGCCGCTCCAGGCTCTCGAGGTCGGCGAGCATGAGCTCGGTTTCGATCGTCTCGGCATCGGCGACCGGATCGATGCGCCCCTCGACATGGGTGATGTCGTCATCCTCGAAGCAGCGCAGGACATGCACCGTCGCGTCGACCTCGCGGATGTTGGCAAGGAACTGGTTGCCGAGACCCTCGCCTTTCGACGCGCCGCGGACGAGGCCGGCAATGTCGACGAAGGCGATGCGGGTCGGGATGATCTCCTTCGACCGGGCGATGTCGGCGAGCACCCTCAGGCGCGGATCGGGCACCGCGACCTCGCCGGTGTTCGGCTCGATCGTGCAGAAGGGATAGTTGGCGGCCTGCGCCTGCGCCGTCTTCGTCAGCGCGTTGAAGAGGGTGGACTTGCCGACATTCGGCAGTCCGACGATCCCGCATTTGAAACCCATGGACGCATGATCCCGTCAAGAAGTGCTGTTGCCGGTGGCTATGGGCAATGCCGCCGGCAAGGTCAAGCCTCGCGCGCCGATTATCGTGCCCGCCGGATGGCGGCGGGGCAGGGCGGAACGGAGGCCCCGGAAATGGTCGCAACCGAGGCGGGAACGTTAACGATTCCGGCGCGTTTCGGCGCAATACTTGTGCAGCCTCGATATTGAGCGTATTTTGAGCATCGCCTTCGAAGGAACGTGTGTCATGACGATCCTGACAGTGACTGAGGAAGGACAGGTCACGCTGCGGCAGGAGCTGTTGCAGCATATCGGCGTTCATGCCGGCGACAGTGTCGAGATCGACCTGCTGCCGGGCGGCGTCATGACGATCAGGCCTCCCATCGATCCCGAGCGGCTGCGCCGGTATTTCGACGTGCGCACCGAGGACGCGTCGAGCTTCTTTTCCCTCGACGAGATCCGCGCGGCGATGGACGCGGCGTGGGTTGCCGCCGACTGACGCATCGCATCTCCGCCCCCGGTGATGGAGGAGCGCGGCTACGGATCCTTGCCGAAGAGCTTCTTCAGCATGTCGGCCATCGGCCCGGTCGTCGGCAGGGTCTTCCGCTGCTGGTCGGGGCGCGCCTGCCGGATTTGCGACTGGCCGGCCGTCTTTTTCGGCCTGTCTTCCGCTTCGCCCGGGGCGCCGGTCGCGAGCGCCAGCTTGTTCAGGAACTGCGAGTCCTCTCCATCTAGAAGCATGGCGGCGTGGTCGGCGATCGCCTCCAGCAGCGGGTCGAGCCAGACGCGATCGGTCTTGGCGAAATCGCCGAGCACGTGGCCGTTGACCCTCTCCTTGTCGCCGGGATGACCGATGCCGAGGCGCAACCGGTGATACTCCTTGCCGCAATGGGCATCGAGCGACTTGATGCCGTTGTGCCCGCCGTGACCGCCGCCCGTCTTGATGCGCGCCCTGCCGGGCGCGAGATCGAGCTCGTCATAGATGACGGTGAGGTCGCCCGGCGCGCGCTTGTAGAAGCGCAGCGCCTCGCCGACCGCTTCGCCGGAAAGGTTCATGAAGGTCTGCGGCTTGACGAGCAGCACCTTGCGCGTGCCGATCGTGCCTTCGGCGATCTCGCTCCTGAACTTCTTCGTCCAGGGCGAGAAGGCGTGGCGGTCATGCAGCGCGTCGACGGCCATGAAGCCGATATTGTGGCGGTTTCCGGCATATTTCGCCCCGGGATTGCCGAGGCCGGCGATGATCTGCATCAGAGGGTTTCCGGTTGCTTCGGGTCGCGTCGCCCCGCTCAATGCCAAGCGGCGGCGCTCCCGTCAACGCCGCGTCGCCTCAATCGCCGGCGCGCAGGCCGTAGCGCGCGTAGATCCGGGCCTGGGTGCCGTCGGCGATCAGGCCGTCGAGCGCCGACTGCATGCCGGCGATGACGTCGTCGGCGATCGCGAGATTGCAGGCAAGGCCATAGCGGCCGCTTTCGAGCGCCAGGGCAGGCTCGATCGCATGGCCCTCGGCATGGAGCTTCTCATAGGTCTTGAGCGAGGTCATCATCAGGTCGATGCGGCCGGCGACGAGCTTCTTCAAGGTCAGCGTCATGCTGGCGGCGTAGTCGAGGTGGGGGAACCCGTTCTCCTCGAGGAAGCTCGCGGATGTATCGTCGCGCTGCGTGCCGATGGTGAAGGCCTTCGCCGCCTCGAGCGTCTCCGGTGCGATCGCGGTGCCGGCGCGGCGGATCATGATCATCCGGTCGACAAGCAGCGGCTCGACCCATTTGAAACGGGCGTGCCGCTCGGCATCGTGGCGGGTGGTGAAGACGCAGGTGCCGGCGTCGCGCCCGGCGTCGGCAAAGGCGCGCGCCCAGGGCATGATCTCGATCCCGTAGTCGATGCCGGCGCGTTCCATCATCAGCCGGACCTGCTCGACCGCGATGCCGGAGGGGCCTTCCGGGCCGCTGAAATTATAGGGCGGGTATTCCTCGGTCAGAAGACGCAACGGTTCCGCGCGCGCGAGCGCCGGCAGGAGCATCAGCAGGCAGCCAGCGATCCATGCTTTCATGCGGCGTCCTCCGGCGTGGCGGTTGCGTGTCTCAGGCCCTGATGTTGACCTTGGCCTCGGAGTCGTTTTCGAGAAGCCGCATCATCGCGTCGATGTGGAGCGGACGGCTGAAGAGGTAGCCCTGGCCGTGGTCGATGCCCAGGCGGTTCAGCATCTGCCATTGCTCCTCGGTCTCGATGCCTTCGGCAACGACCGTGCAGCCCATCTGGTGGGAGATGGTCCGGATGCCCTTGATCAGCATGCGGCTCTTCTTGCGCACGTCGGCGGTGCCGTCGGACAGCGACCGCGTGAAGGACTGGTCGATCTTGACGATGTCGACGGGGAAGCGGTTGAGGTAGCTCAGCGACGAATAGCCGGTGCCGAAATCGTCGAGCGCGATGCGGCAGCCGAAGTCGCTCAACTGGTCGAGCACGGCGTGCACGTCGGGATTGTCGAGCATCAGCAACGCCTCGGTGATTTCGATGACGATGCGCGCGGGCGTCACGTTGTGGCGCAGCAGCAGGCTCGCGAGCCGGCTCGGCAGGCTCTGCTCGAACTGGGGCGGCGACAGGTTGACGGCGAGATAGGTCGTCTCGGTACCGGACAGTGTCGAGATCCGTGCGAGATGGCCGATCGCCTTGTCGAGGATCACGTCGCCGATCCGGCCGATCGAACCGGTTTCCTCGGCGATGCCGACGATCTTTGCCGGCGGAAGCACGCCCTTGACCGGATGATTAAGCCGCATCAGCGCCTCGAAGCCGGCGATCTGCCCGTCGCGCAGACTGACGATCGGCTGGAGATAGGCCTCGAACCAGTTGCCCTTCAGCGCCGCGTCGATCTGCTGCTCGATCTCGTGCCGTTCGCGGGCGGCGTCGAGCATGCTCGAATCGAAGATCTGCGTGCCGTTCTTTCCGTCATGCTTGCGCGCATACATCGCCATGTCGGATTTGAGCAGCAGTTCGGACGCGTTGGCCGCATGGTCCGGATAGAGCGCGATGCCGACGCTGGCGCTGACGTGGAGGTCCGTGCCCTCGACGGTGACGGGTTCGCGCAGGCCGCCGCAGATGCGCTCGCCGATCGCGCGCGATAGCGCGCCGGCATCGGCGGCTGCGACCAGGATGGCGAATTCGTCACCGCCGAGCCGCGCGACGATATCGTCCCTGCGCACCGCGCCGCGGATGCGAGACACCGTCTCGCACAGCACTGCGTCGCCGCAGGTATGGCCGAAATTGTCGTTGATCCACTTGAAGCGGTCGAGGTCGATGAAGATGCAGGCAAGCGGCTCGCCGCGCAGGTCCGCGTCGCGGATCGCCGTGTCGAGCGCCGCCTCGAAGCCCTGCCGGTTCAAAAGCCCGGTCAGATGGTCGGTGACGGCCTGCACATGGTTGCGGTTCTCCGCCTGCTTCAGCGCCGTCACATCGGTCATCACCGAGAGCGTCGGCGCCTCTTCGCCGGGCCGCGCCTGGTCGCGCGTCTCGAGGATCAGCACCACCATCGTCTCGCCGTCCGCCTTCAGGAACGGCACCGTCACCTCGGTGATCGCGGCGTTGACCGCAGTCGGGCAGGTCACGCGTGCGTGATAGGCCTCATGCCAGTCCGGGGCGATGAAATCGGGGAAGGCCCGGCCGATGACGGCCTCGCGCCGGTAGCCCGTGGCGCGCAGCCAGTAGTCGCTCACCGCCGTGATCCGGCCGCCGGCATCGGTGGAAAAGAGCATGGCCGGGGTCCGGTTGTAGATGTCGGTCGCGCGGGCATGGGCGATCTTCAGCTGGGTTTCCTCGTTTTCCAGCCGCGTCTGCATCTCGTTGAAATTCTGCGCAAGCGTGCCCATCTCGTCGGCGGAGACCCAGTCGACGTGATGGCGCGAGCCGAGCCGCCGCGTTGCCTCGATCGCGGCCGTCAGCCGCTTCAGCGGGCGAACGACGATCACGCGGTTGCCGACGATCGCTGCGGCGAAGGCCGTGCTGCTGGCGATGACCAGGATGACGATCATGCTCACTTCGTCGGCGCCGAAACGGGTGAACGGCCCGCTTCTCGCGACCCATACCTCGATCGACCCGACCGGATGCGCATCGTCGCGCGCCGCATAGGTGATGTCACGCCCGATGCGCGCAGCCCCGTCGAGCGCGGGGACGATCTCCGGCGCTTCGGCCACCGTCGTCCCGGATGCGTCGTAGACGCGCACGGCGACGATCCTGCTGTCGTTGACGAGAAAATCGGCGAGCCTGTCGGCGGCCTCGGAATCATAGTCCCAGAGCGGCTTCGCCAGCGCTTGGGCCGAGGCCTCGACCAGCATTTCCGCGTTCTGGCGCAGGTCGCGGTCGATGCGGCTCGCGGAGATGCTGAGGAACAGCGCCGTCACCGGGGCAACGACGACCATCATCGCCATCAGGACAATGGCGATAAATCGGCGTTCGACGGAGTGCATCATCCCGGCGCTCCGTTCGATCTGTCGGTCATCGTGCTGCATTCGAACTCTCGTCTGCCGCAATTCGCGGTCCTGCTTCCGCCCCACGAGACCATTAAAATCTTAAATCATGCTGAAGCCCGGCCGGCTATTCTCCCCGACACGGGCCCGTCCGGCGGGGGCCTGCACGCAGCAAAAAGCCCGCTCCGGGCGGAGCGGGCTTTCGAGCGGGATGCCTTCAGGCCTTGCGCTTACTCTTCCGTCGCGGCTTCTTCCTCGGTCTCGTCGACGACCGGGGTCGCGATCGAGGCGATGGTGAAGTCACGGTCGGTGATCGTCGGCGTGGCGTTCTTCGGCAGCGTGATGTTCGAGATGTGGATGCTGTCGCCGATCTTCAGGCCGGTCAGGTCGGCCTCGATCGATTCCGGGATGTCGTCGGCCGGAACGGTCAGTTCGACCGTGTGGCGCACGATGTTCAGCACGCCGCCGGTCTTGATGCCGGGAGCGGCGTCTTCGTTGATGAAGTGGACCGGAACCTCGACGGTGACGACGCTGTCCTTCGACACGCGCAGGAAGTCGACATGCATCGTGAAGTCGCGCACGGGGTCGAGCTGGTAGTCCTTCGGCAGGACGCGGACCTTGTCGCCGTTGATGTCGATGACGGCCACCGTCGTCATGAAGCCGCCGGCGTGGATGCGCTGGGTGACTTCCTTGACCGGAAGCGTGATGGCGATCGGGGGCTGCTTCTCGCCATAGATGACTGCGGGAATGAGACCGTTGCGGCGAAGTTCACGGGAGGACCCCTTACCAACCCGTTCGCGCGTTCCGGCCTTGAGCTCGTAGGTGTCGTGGCTCATGGCTTTGCCTTTCTGATGATATGGAGAACCTGCCGGTCCTTGCGGCCGCAGGTCGGAGCGGCACGCCGCCCCATCCGCGTTGCCTCCAAGGGTGTCTGCACGGACGGCGGGTGCTTAGCCGAACGGGTGCCGCATTGCAAGGCCGGCCACGGGAAAAGCCGGGATTTCAGGCGTTGCGACGGGTGACGTGGCGGAGAAACGTCAGGAGCCCACCGGCGAGAAGGCCCCAGAAGGCGCCGGAGATGCCGGCAAACGCGATGCCGGAGGCGGTGACGAGGAAGGTGATCGCGGCCGCCTCGCGCTGGTCTTGATCCCTGAAGGCGGCAAAGGCGGAGGCGGCGAAGGCGCCGACGAGCGCGAGCCCCGCCACCGCCTCGATCAGGATCGGTGGCGCCAGCCGGACGAAGGCCGTCACCGTGCCGGCGAAGAGGCCGAAGACGATGTAGACGCCGCCGGCGACGACAGCCGACCAGTAGCGCCGCCTTGGATCGGGATGGGAATCCTCGCCCGCGCACATGGCGGCGGTGATCGCCGCGAGGTTCACCGCATGGCCGCCGAAAGGGGCTGCGAGCAGCGAGAAGACGCCCGTCGCGGCGAAGAGCGGGCCGGGATCGGGCTCGTAGCCATGCACCTTGAGGACCGCAATGCCGGGAATGTTCTGCGAGGCCATGGTGACGATGAAGAGCGGCATGGCCACGTTGACCACGCCGGCCAAGGTGAAGGACGGCATGACGAAGGCGACGGGCGGCCCGAGCGTTTCGGCGAGCCGGGCGAGGCTGCCGGCCGGGATCTCGACCCCGAAGGCAAGCACGAGAATGAAGGCGAGGAGTGCGGCGGGCACGGCGAGCAGCCGGTTGATCGCGCCGCCCGCCGCCCAGGCGATCACGATCGGCAGGCCGAGCATCGGATCGAAGCCGATCGCCTTGACGGGGGCGAGGCAGAGATTGACGAGCACGCCCGCAAGCATGGCGTTTGCGAGCGGCGGGGGGATCGCGGCGACGGCGCGGCCGAGCGGCCTCCACAGGCCGGCGACGACGATCAGTCCGGCGCAGACGACAAAGCCGCCGACCGCAGCGGCGAAACCGCCGTCGATCATGCCCGAACTGGCGAGAAGCGCCGCCCCCGGCGTCGACCAGGCGATGCTGACGGGAAGCCGCGTCCAGAGGCTGAGGACGATCGCGCAGACGCCCATTGCCAGCGACAGCGCCATCAGGCCGGAGGCGGCCTGCAGGGACGTGGCCCCGGCGCCGGTCAGGCCGTGCAGGACGACGGCGAAGCTGCTGGCGAAGCCGACGAAGGCGGTGAGGAAGCCCATGAACAGGCTTTGCGGGGAAAGATCGCGAATCATCGTGGAGGCCTGCGGCGGCGAGAGGGAACCCGGCCGCCCTATCACACCCGACCGGCGGGCAACACGCGATTTTTACCGGCGCGTGCTCCCTGCCTCCGCGAATGCCTTGCACGGAGGTCGTATGGAGTGGACCCGCCGGATAGAATACCTATATTGGGTTGGCCGTCGGCGCAGGCATCGGTGATGCCCGCCCCGCCGCTTCAGGAGTGACGCTTTCGGGGAGGAAAGCCCATGTCCGCAGCCCATTCTGACCATGTCTACACCGTAGCCCAGACCTCGGCGGCGGCAAGCTCGCCGATTGCCGCCTCCTGGCGGCGCTGCCTGACGCTCTACGGCCTCCAGCCGGAAGAGACGCGCGCGCCGATGCGCCTGACGGAGGCGGAATTCCGCCATGCCTGTGACCATGCCGGCCATCTTCTGCCGGAGGCGGAGGCCGAACTCGACCGGCTCTTCGCCGTCGTCGGCCGCTCGGGCTGCTGCCTGCTCCTGACCGACGAGAACGGCGTGGCGCTCGACCGGCGCGGGTCGCCCTCGGACGACAAGGATTTCCGCGGCCTCGGTCTCTGGTCCGGCACGCTCTGGAGCGAGGCCTGCATCGGCACCAACGGCATCGGCACGGCGATCGCCGACGAGCGCCCGGTGATCATCCACCGCGATCAGCATTTCCTCAGCCGCAACACCGGGCTCTCCTGCGCCACCGCGCCGATCCGCGACCATCGCGGACGGATCACCGCGGCGCTCGACATTTCCACCTGCCGCGAGGACGCGTCCGACGCGACGATCTCGATCCTGTCGCAGGCCGTGCGCGACGCGGCGGGGCGGATCGAGGCCAATCTCTTCCGCCGCGCCTTCGAGGATGCGCGCATCCTCTGGGTGCCGGCGGCGGCCGGCCGCAGCGCCCCGGCGCTGATCGCCGTCGACCGCGACGATCTCGTCCTCGGCGCCACCCGCGCGGCGCGGCTGGCGCTGAACATCGACGACCGGCGGATCGAGGCCGGCATTCCCGCCGGTGATCTCCTGAACGAGGCGCCGCGCGAGGGCGAGGACCTGCCCGACGCCGAGCGGGCGGCGCTGCGCCGCGTGCTGTCGCGGGCCGGTGGCAACGTGTCGGCCGCCGCCGATATCCTCGGCATCAGCCGCGCGACGCTGTACCGCAAGATGAAGAAGCTCGCCCTCAACTGAATTGCTGCGGTGCAATATAGCAATCGGCAGGCCCTGTCGCAGAATTGAGACAGGTTCGGGCGATGCCTCTCCCCGCCCGTCTTACCCTCCGAAGCGATCCGGTGCAGTGTTCCTTCCATCAGCTCGGTCGAGACTGTGTTCTCTGGGAGGAATTGTTCATGTTGCATCAGAAGATCGTCGAAAACCCCTTCAAGCAGAGGTATGGAAACTTCATCGGTGGTGAATGGCGCGAGCCGGTCTCCGGCCGTTACTTCGACAATACCACGCCGGTCACCGGCGGCGTTCTGTGCCAGATCGCCCGCTCCGAGGCCGCCGATGTCGAGCTGGCGCTTGATGCCGCCCATGCCGCGAAAGAAAAATGGGGCCGGACGTCGACGACCGAACGGGCCAACATCCTGCTGAAGATCGCCCAGCGCATGGAGGACAATCTCGACCGCCTCGCGCTCGCCGAGACCTGGGACAACGGCAAGCCGCTGCGCGAGACGACCGCCGCCGACATCCCGCTCGCCATCGACCATTTCCGCTACTTCGCCTCCTGCGTCCGTGCCCAGGAAGGCGCGATCAGCGAGATCGACCACGAGACGATCGCCTATCACTTCCACGAGCCGCTCGGCGTCGTCGGCCAGATCATTCCGTGGAACTTTCCGATCCTGATGGCGGTGTGGAAGCTCGCGCCGGCGCTCGCGGCGGGCAACTGCGTCGTGCTGAAGCCGGCCGAGCAGACGCCGGCCTCGATCCATGTGCTGCTCGAGGTGATCGGCGACCTTCTGCCGCCGGGCGTTCTCAACGTCGTTAACGGCTTCGGCCTCGAGGCCGGCAAGCCGCTGGCGTCCAGCCCGCGCATCGCCAAGATCGCCTTCACCGGCGAGACGACCACGGGCCGGCTGATCATGCAGTATGCCAGCCAGAACCTGATCCCCGTCACGCTCGAACTCGGCGGCAAGTCGCCGAACATCTTCTTCTCCGACGTGATGGCCGAGGACGACGATTTCCTCGACAAGGCGCTCGAGGGCTTCACCATGTTCGCGCTCAACCAGGGCGAGGTCTGCACCTGCCCGAGCCGCGCGCTGGTGCATGAGAAGATCTACGACCGCTTCATGGAAAAGGCGCTGAAGCGGGTCGAGGCGATCAAGCAGGGCAGCCCGCTCGACCTCTCGACGATGATTGGCGCGCAGGCCTCCAACGAGCAGCTCGAAAAGATCCTCTCCTATTTTGACATCGGCCGGCAGGAAGGCGCCGAAGTGCTGACCGGCGGCGAGCGCAACGTGTTCGAGGGCGACCTTGCCGGCGGCTTCTACGTCAAGCCGACCGTGTTGCGCGGCCACAACAAGATGCGCGTCTTCCAGGAGGAGATCTTCGGGCCGGTCGTCTCGGTCACCACCTTCAAGGACGACGACGAGGCGCTGGAGATCGCCAACGACACGCTTTACGGCCTCGGCGCCGGTGTTTGGACCCGTGACGGCAGCCGCGCCTACCACTTCGGCCGCAACATCCAGGCCGGCCGCGTGTGGACCAACTGCTACCATGCCTATCCGGCCCATGCCGCCTTCGGCGGCTACAAGCAGTCCGGCATCGGCCGCGAGACCCACAAGATGATGCTCGACCATTACCAGCAGACGAAGAACATGCTGGTCAGCTACTCCCCGAAGAAGCTCGGCTTCTTCTGACCGGCGGAAAGCCTCCAGGACCCGCCGTCCCGGCTCCCGGCCTCGTGCCGGGAGCCTTTTTGTCATGAAGGGATGCGGGTGTCGCAGGATCGGCCCGTCCGCAAACGAAACGAAACCAGGGAGGACAGGAGAATGGACCAGACGGTCAACGGCGAGCCGCGGGTGCTGGCGACGGAAGAGGCGCTCGCCTTCATCCGCGACATTCAACAGGATCATCCCGAGATCCTGTTCCACCAGTCCGGCGGCTGCTGCGACGGCTCCTCGCCGATGTGCTATCCGAAGGACGATTACATCGTCGGCGACAGGGACGTGAAGCTCGGCGAGGTCGGGGGCGTGCCGGTCTATATCAGCGCCAGCCAGTTCGAGGTCTGGAAGCACACGCAACTCATTCTCGACGTCGTGCCGGGGCGCGGCGGCATGTTCTCGCTCGACAACGGCCGCGAGCGCCGCTTCCTCACCCGGTCGCGCCTCTTCGGCGGCGGCGAGGCCTGCGCCGTTCCGCAGGGTGCTGCGGCGCGCTGAGGACGCTCAGTCGAAGAGGCTTGAGACCGACTCTTCCGCGCTGGTGCGGTTGATCGCCTCGCCGATCAGGTTGGCGGTCGAGATCACGCGGATATTGTGGGCGGAAAGCACCGCGCCTGTCGGCTGGATGGAATCGGTGATCACCAGTTCCTTGAGCTTGGAGGCGGTGACGCGGGCGACCGCGCCGCCCGACAGCACGCCATGGGTGATATAGGCGGTGACGCTGGTCGCGCCGTTCGCCAGTAGCGCCTCCGCGGCGTTGCAGAGCGTGCCGCCGGAATCGACGATGTCGTCGATCAGCAGGCAGTCCTTGCCCTCGACCTCGCCGATGATGTTCATGACCTCGGATTCGCCGGGCCTGTCGCGGCGCTTGTCGACGATGGCGAGAAGACAGTCGAGCCGTTTCGCAAGCGCGCGGGCGCGCACCACGCCGCCGACATCGGGCGAGACGACCGTGACGTTCTTCAGGTCGTAATGCTCCTTGATGTCGCGCGACAGGATCGGCACGGCATAGAGATTGTCGGTCGGGATGTCGAAGAAGCCCTGGATCTGGCCGGCATGCAGGTCCATCGTCAGCACCCGGTCGGCGCCGGCCTCGGTGATGAGGTTGGCGACGAGCTTCGCCGAGATCGGCGTGCGCGGGCCGGGCTTGCGGTCCTGCCGGGCATAGCCGAAATAGGGGATGACGGCGGTGATGCGCCGCGCCGAGGAGCGGCGCATGGCGTCGATCATGATCAGGAGTTCCATCAGGTGGTCGTTCGTCGGGAACGAGGTCGACTGGACGACGAAGACGTCCTCGCCGCGCACGTTCTCCTGGATTTCGACGAAGATTTCCTGGTCGGCAAAGCGCCGGACGGAGGCCCGGCCGAGGGGCAATTTCAGATAGTTGCAGATCGCTTCGGCGAGGAGCCTGTTCGAATTGCCTGCGAAAACCTTCATCGATGGTCCGCCTGTGCTGGCGCCTCATCATCATCCGGCTGTCATCCCCGGAGGATAGCGTATGCGCGACTTCGTAAGGCCCGGAACGGCACCGGTCATCCGGGGCTGAGGCGCTTTTTACCGCCCCGCGTTTCGAATGCAAGTGGCCAGATCCGGCACGGTCTGCTTTATCCGGAAAAGATTAATGGCCTGTCCCCGGCACGCCACGATCAGCCTGCGCGGCCGTTTTTCCAGGCGACATAGTCGGCGATCGTCTTCGTCGCGATGGCGCGCATCGTGTCGGCCGGCACGCCGGACCAGGGGTTGGACGAGGCCGGTCCCGCCGTGTCCTGGCCCTGGATGCGGTGCAGCCGGTTGCCCGACGCGTCGAGCACGTCCCAGACATAGACGATCGTGGTCTTGCCGCCGTCCGAAAGCGCGGAGAAATAGCCCTTCAGCATGTGCCGGCTGGCGCCGTCCGAGGCGCCGCGGATCGTCAGCCCCGCCGCGCGCGCATCGGCGCCGAGCTGTCGCGAAAGCGGCGTGACGGCCTCGACCGGCGCCCCGATGATCGGCAGGAAGCGGATGGTCTCGCTGCTCTCGGCCGGTGCCGCCGCTGTGGGGGCGGGGTTTGTCCGTTGCGGTGTCGCCGCCGGCTGCGCATCGCCTCTTGCGAGGGCGGCCGCCTGGCCGTCGAGCGTTCCGGGCCCGTCGCGGAAGGTGGGGTCGGCGCCGCGCGCGATCGGGCGTTGCGGCCTCCCTCCCGCCGTATCCGTCGCCGGCGGCAGGTCCTGCCGGCCGACCGTGGTGCCGGGTTCGCTCGCCATCCGCTCCGTGTCCGCCTGGGTCACCGGAGTGGAGACGCCGCTGCCGACATCGACCTGCGGTGTCAGGGCGTCCGTGCTGTTGCAGCCGGCCGCCAGGACGCCCGTCGCGACAAGTGCCAGGATCGCGAGGATCCGCTTCGGCATTCCCAGTCCTCCAGCGCCGCTTTCCTCGCCGGTTTTACGAAGCGGCGGCGGCCGCTGTCAATCGCGAGGGCTCACAGCGCGATCGCATCGAGCCCGAAGCGCGAGAGCGGCCGCGGCGAATCGCCGGTCGTCAGGTAGGTCTGGCCGAGCATCATCGCCGCGCCGCTGTCGGAATCCACGACGATGACGTGGACGAAGAGGGACATGTCCGCCGCGATCTCCTGGGGATTGCCGGCATGGAACATCTGGTGCTCCATCCAGGACGGTGCGAAGCGGGCGCCGAGCGAATAGCCGCAGGTGTTCAGCCGGTGCTTGGCGAGGCCGCGTTCCTCCATCATGCGCGCATGCACGTCGAAGACGGTGCCGAACGTATGGCCGGGACGCAGCACCATCTCGATCGCCTGGATCGTCTCCCGGCAGGCGCTGTAGAGTTCGCGCTGGCGGTTCGACGGCGTGCCGATGGCGATCGTGCGCATCATCGCCGCGTGGTAATGCGCGCTGGCGCCCGCCCATTCGAGCGTCAGCTGGTCCTGCGTGTCGAGCATGCGGCGGCCCGACTTGTAGCGGATCAGCAGCGCATCCGCGCCCGAGCCGATGACGAAGGGGTTGGCGGGATAGTCGCCGCCGCGCGACAGCACCGCGGCCTGCATCGCCGCGAGAATGTCCGCCTCGCCGGCGCCGGGACGGATCAGCGGCAGCGCCGCGTCGAGCGCGGCGTCGGCAAGGGCGGCGGCGGTCTCGATATGGGCGATCTCGGCCGGGCTCTTCACCAGCCGCAGCCGGCTGACGAGGGAGGAGGCGTCGACGAGCGTGCCGAAGGTGCTCAACTGGTTGTCGATCAGCCGCGCGACATGGCCGGTCATGCCGTGGGTGTCGTATTCGACGCCGATGCGCGCGCCGAGCAGGTCGAGGTCGCTCAGCAGGTTCTTGAGGTCCATCGTCGGGTCGGCATTGGCCCGGTCGATCCAGATCTGGATCGTCTCGATGTTCGACGTATGGCGGGCCTGGCGCAGGTCGGGCGAGCGGGTGAGCAGGACCATGCCGCCATCCGCCGTGACGACGAGGGTCTGGAAGAAGCAGAAGCCGAACGTGTCGTACCCCGTCAGCCAGTACATGCTCTCCTGCGCGAAGAGCAGAACGGCGTCGAGCTTCTCGGCCCGCATCGCCGCCGTCAGGCGGCCAAGGCGGGCCTCGTATTCGTCCTGGGTGAAGTGCAGCGCCATGTCAGGCCTCCCGGAGCGCGATGGCGGATATCTGCCGGCCGTAGTCCGGCTCGCCTCTGTGGGTCGTGCGCCGATAGGAGAAGAACCGGTCCTCCTCCGCATAGGTGCAGAGCCCGAGGTCGCTCGCCGTGACGCCTGCGGCGCGCAGGCGGTGAAGCGTCAGCCCCGGCAGGTCGAACAAGGCATGGCCGGGCCGTGGCGACGGCGTGAAGAAGGCCGCGTAGCCGGGGTCGTGCACAACGAAGCGTTCGACGAATTCGGCGCCAACCTCGTAGTTCGGCTGGGTGATCGAGGGACCGAGGCAGGCATGGATGGCATCGCGCCGCGCGCCGAGCGCGACCATCGCGGCAATCGTGTTCTCCAGCACGCCGGTCAGCGCCCCCTTCCATCCGGCATGGGCGGCGCCGATGACGCGGGCCTGCGCGTCTGCGAAGAGGATCGGACCGCAATCGGCGGAGAGCACGCCGAGGACGATTCCGGGTAGGCGCGTCACCATCGCATCCGCCTGCGGTCGTTCCGCCCGGTTTTCCGGCGTCACCGTCACGACATCGGGGGAGTGGACCTGATGCACGGTCGCAAGCCGGTCGGGTGAAAGCCCGAAGCGGGCGGCGACGCGGGCCCGGTTCGCGGCGACCCGGTCCGGATCGTCCCTGGAGCCGACCCCGACATTGAGGCTTTCATAGATCCCCTGCGAGAGGCCGCCGCGGCGGGTGAAGTAGCCGTGGGCCACGCCCGGCGCCAGGACGCCCAGGCTCGGGCTTTCGATCGGCAGAGGCGGCGGAGCGTCGGAGGTCATCGGCAGGGTCTTCCTTCCGTCAGGGGCGGGCGCAGGCGGTCCCGGAACGCGAACGCATCGTCTGCCTGTCCGGGGCGACCGGCCATGGCCCGCCAAGGAACGCATCGCGGCAGGCGCTCTGTCGCGTCTCTTGTGGGACGCGCGAGGCGGAATGCCCCGGTCGGGACGCCGTCGCGGCGTGGGCACGATGGTGGCGTCCGTTCTCCCGGCTGTCAATGACGCCCGCATGGGCGCTCATTTCTGGAACGGCACGAGATCGACGCCGGGGCTGCTGATGGCGAGCACCTTGAAGAGCTCGCCCATCTTACCGACGCCGGCACCCGCGAGCCTCTCGACCCCGAGCCGGATCGTTTCCTGCGTGATCGCGTCCTTGTCGTTGCCGAGCGCGGAGGCGCGCTCGATCAGGCCGAGGGCGACGAGGAAATCGCCCTGCCGGACGAGGCCGTTGATCCGCAACCCTTCCGTCGCCGCACGGCGCGCCAGCATTTCGAAATCCACATGGCTCGTCAGGTCCGCCTCGCCGGGATGGGCGAGCGGCGGATCGTACTGGTGCTCGCGCACGGCCTGCAGCGTGTCGCCGAACCCGGTCGCCAGATGCCCGTAGTCGATGATGAGCGCGGTGCCGCCGGTCCTGCGGATATGGGCGGCGATCGCCGCCATCACGGCGTCGCGCGCGGGCGCGTATTCGAAGAGGGTGCCGACCGGAACGCGGGCCGCCGGCTGCGGCAGGAGGTCGGGGTCGAGAGAGGCGACGCCGGCGGCGAAGGTCAGCGCGCCCTCCGCGTCGAGCCCGACGAGGCGTTCGCGGAAGCCGAATTCCGTCTGGACGAACTGGCGGATCGGGATCGCATCGAACAGCTCGTTGGCGGCAAGAAGCAGGAAGTTCTGTGGCAGCGTGTCGAAACTGTCGTGCCAGGCGATCTTGTACTTGTGCGCCACCAGCGTCTGCGTCTGGATCCGGCGCAGCCGCGCGCTCGTCTCGACCAGATGGACGTCGAGCGCCTCGTAGAGCGCCGGCGCGGCGCGGGCAATGACGCGCAGCATGTCCGACATCATCGTGCCGCGGCCGGGACCGATCTCGGCGAGGGACACCGGGACGGGCGCGCCATGGCGCTGCCAGGCATGGATGAAGAAGACGCCGAGCATCTCGCCGAACAGCTGGCTGATCTCGGGAGCGGTGGTGAAGTCGCCCTCCCGCCCGAAAGGCTCCCGCGTCTTGTAGTAGCCGTGCTCGGGATCGGCGAGGCAGAGCGAGAAATAGTCGGTGATGCTGATCGGGCCCTGGGCGCGGATGATCGCCTTGATCTTCTCGGCAAGCGGTGTGGTCATGGCAGCGCCTGCCTGTCGTTCGGCTGGACGCCGTTGCGCCTCGCGCGGAGAATGAGGCCGATGCCGAGCAGCGCCATCGGCAGGGAGAGGAGCATGCCCATGGTCAGCCAGCCGCCGGCGAGATAGCCGAGCTGCGCGTCCGGCTCGCGGAAGAACTCGACGAAGATGCGCGCCGACGCATAGACGAGGATGAAGGTGCCGCTGACGAGGCCCGGCCTGGCGAGGGCGCCGCGCCGATAGATGAGGAAGGCGAGCAGGGCGAGGAGGAACAGTCCTTCCAGCGCCGCCTCGTAGAGCTGGCTCGGATGGCGGGCGAAGGGACCGGCGCCGGGAAAGATCACCGCCCAGGGCGCCGAGGAGAGCCGGCCCCAGAGCTCGCCGTTGATGAAGTTGGCGAGCCTGCCGAAGAGGAGGCCGATCGGCACCACGGCGGCGACGACATCGAACAGGCTCAGCGGGCGGATGCCGCGCTTCCGGGAAAAGAGAATCATGGCGAGGGTCGTGCCGATCAAGCCGCCATGGAACGACATGCCGCCGTTCCAGATCTCGAAGGCGCGCAGCGGATTGGCGGCGACGGCGGCAAAATCATAAAAGAGGATGTAACCGATCCGCCCGCCGCCCACGATGCCGGCCGCGATCCAGAAGATGACGTCGTCGATCTCCGTCAGCGTCATCGCCGCCTTGCCTTCCGGCCACAGGCGGGGATCGGCGAGAAGCCGGCGTGCGTAGAACCAGCCGAGCAGGATGCCCGCGACATAGGCAAGCCCGTACCAGTGCACGGCCAACGGCCCGACGGCGAAGGCGATCGGGTCGATCTGCGGGAAGGGCAGGATGGCGAGAAGGCCGGCGAGATGGGTCACGTTGTCGGAAAATCCTGAGCAAACATCGGGTTCCGGACCATGGCGTCCGGCCTTGAGCCGGTCAAGCGGGGGGCCCGGGCGTCAACAGCTGATTGGCGCCTTTTTCCTTGCATCGGGGGATCCCGTCTCCTACCTCAGGGGCAAGGCTGGACATAGCGTCCGGTCCGCCACGATCAATGGAGGCCAGGACGATGACGACGGGCACGAACCGCATTCTCGACGACTTTGCCAAGCTGATGACGGATGCCGCCGGTGCCGCGCAGGGTGTGCGCCGGGAAATGGAGACGGCCTTCCGGGCGCAGGCCGAGCGCGTGCTGAACTCGATGGACGTCGTCCGCCGCGAGGATTTCGAGGCCGTGCGCGACATGGCGGTGAAGGCGCGCGAGGAAAACGACGTGCTTGCCGCCCGCATCGCCGCGCTGGAGGCGAAGATCGCCGGCCAGGCGTCCTGACCGTCCTGAAATCACACAAGCGTTGCGCCGGCGCGCGGGTGGCGGATGCTGCCCGCGCGCTTGTTTTTCAAGCCTCTTTCGGCCCTTGCCAAAGGTGCGGGCAAAAAAGTTTTCCACCTGTGGAAAGCTTCAAAAAGTCCTTACGGGTGAATCATTTAGATTCAAGCCCTGAATCAGTTTGAGAACCGCTGAAAACGTCCTCCACGGCAAAATGCGCGGCAGGGGGATGGCAGCGCGACTCAGCCATTATACACTGATTTTAAATGATGATTCGGAACGGGTCACGCAAGCTCCAGGCAGGCTCCGCTTGTCAGGATGGTGCCGCTGCCGAGCGTCAGATCGTCGATTGTTCCGGTGTTTGAGTGGTATTGCGACCGTCGCGCGAAAGCGCGGGGACGGGCATTTTTTGCCGGCTTTGGAGTGGTGCATGAGCCTGATGGGAATGGACGTGGAGCGTCAGTCGAACCCGGTCGACATGATCGAGTTCGTTGCTGCCAACAATGACTGGTGCTTCGAACGTTCCGGCGAGGACGAGATCGCCATGACCGTCGAGGGGCGCTGGACGGACTATCACGTCTCCTTCTCCTGGATGGAGGAGTTCGAGGCGCTGCATCTCGCCTGTGCCTTCGACATCAAGGTTCCGGAGGCCCGCGTCAACGAGGTCATCCGGCTCCTGTCGCACATCAACGGTCAGGTGCTGATGGGCCATTTCGATCTCTGGCGGCAGGAGGACGTCGTGATCTTCCGCCAGTCGCTGCTGCTCGCCGGCGGCGCCGAGCCGACCAACCAGCAGGTCGAGGTGCTGCTGTCGAGCGCGCTCGATGCCTGCGAGGCCTATTTCCAGGCGTTCCAGTTCGTCGTCTGGTCCGGCATGGACGCCGAAGGCGCGGTGAACGTCGCCATGTTCGAAACGGTCGGGCAGGCGTGATGGCATCAAGGCTTTCGGGGCCCGTCGTTCTCGTCGGTGCCGGCAACATGGGCGGGGCGATGCTGTCGGGCTGGCTGAAGAGCGGGCTCTCCGGCGCGGACATGCTGGTGATCGATCCCGGCCCGCCGCCGGCCATGGCGAAACTGATCGCCGAGAGCGGCGTCGGCCACGCGACGGCCGTGCCGGAGGGCGTGACGGCCGCCGTCCTGTTCCTCGCCGTGAAGCCGCAGGTGATGGAGGCGGTTCTGCCGCCGCTCGTCCCCTTGGTCGGACCCGGCACCGTCGTGGTATCGGTCGCCGCCGGCAGGACGCTCGCCTTTCTCGAACGTCACCTCGGTGCTAGCGCCATGGTGCGCGCCATGCCGAACACGCCGGCGATGATCGGGCGCGGCGTCACCGGCGCCTTCGCCAATCCCTCCGTCACGGAGGAGCAGCGCGACGCCGTCAACGATCTCCTGAAGGTCAGCGGTCCGGTCGAATGGGTCGGCACGGAGGCGGACATCGATGCCGTCACCGCCGTCTCCGGCAGCGGCCCTGCCTATGTTTTCTATCTCGTCGAGTGCATGGCGGAGGCCGGCCGCAAGGCCGGTCTTCAGGCGGACCTCGCCATGCGTCTTGCACGGGAAACTGTCGCCGGGGCTGGTGAACTCCTGCACCAGTCCCGGGACGACGCTTCGCGGCTGCGCCAGAACGTGACCTCGCCCGGGGGCACGACGGCGGCGGCGCTTTCGGTCCTGATGGCCGAGGACGGCATGCAGCCCCTGTTCGACAAGGCGATCGCGGCCGCGCGCCAGCGCGCCGAGGACCTGGCCGGCTGAGACCATGGCGGACACCATCACCTATGCCGATTTCGAACGGGTCGACATTCGCGTCGGCACCATCCTCGAGGTCCTCGACTTTCCCGAGGCCCGCAAGCCCGCCTACAAGCTGGTGATCGATTTCGGCCCCGAGATCGGCACGCGCAGGTCCTCGGCCCAGATCACAGGCCACTATGCCGCCGCCGACCTCGTCGGGCGGCAGGTGCTCGGCGTCGTCAACTTTCCGCCGCGCCAGATCGGGCCCTTCCGTTCGGAGGTGCTGACGCTCGGCCTCGCCGATGCGACGGGCGAGGTCGTCCTCGTTTCGCCCGAGCGGAACGTGCCGAACGGGAAGAAGCTGTTCTGATCCTGAAAATCCGTCACTTCCGATTCAGGCCGGCACGCGGATGACCGCGCGCAGGCCGCCGAGCGGACTGTCGGCGAGCGTGACATCGCCGCCATGGCTGCGGGCGATGTCGCGGGCGATGGACAGGCCGAGGCCTGTCCCCGAACTGTCGAGATTGCGTGCCTCGTCGAGGCGGAAAAAGGGCTTGAACACGTCGTCGCGATTGTCCGCCGGAATGCCCGGCCCATCGTCGTCGATGGTGACCGTCAGCCATTTGGCGCCGTGGCGCGCATCGATGCGCACGGTGCGCGCATAGCGAAGCGCGTTGGAGACGATGTTGGTGACGAGGCGTGTGAAGGCGTTCGGCCGCACGAGAATGGCGTCCGACCCTTCCATCGCCACGCTCAGCACCTTTCCGGCGAGGTCCGCTTCCGCTTCGAAGCGCGCCAGCAGCTCCGTCAGCCGGAGCTGACCGACATCCTCCTCGGCCGCGCCCCTGGCGAAGGCGAGATAGCCTTCCAGCATCGCCTGCATGTCGTCGACGTCCTGGTTGAGGCCGTCGAGGTCCGGATGGTCGCCGGCGAGCGCGAGCTGCAGCTTGAAGCGCGTCAGGATGGTGCGCAGGTCGTGGCTGACGCCGCTCAGCATCGCGGTGCGCTGCTCGATCTGGCGCTCGATGCGTTCGCGCATCTTGATGAAGGCGAAGCCGGCCCGCCTGATCTCCACGGCGCCGCGCGGCGAGAAGTCCTCCATCTTCTGCCCCTTGCCGAACCGTTCGGCGGCCTCCGCCAAGGCGACGATCGGACGGATCTGGCCGCGCAGGAAGAGGATGGCGATGGTGAGCAGCACCAGGGACGCCCCGACCATCCAGGCGAGGAAGATATGGGTGTTCGACGCGTAGGTCTGGCTGCGCCGCGCATAGATGCGCAGGATCTCGCCGCCTTCGAGCCGTATGCGGATCTCGACGATCTTCGAGTTGCCGACCGTGTCGATCCAGTAGGGCAGGCGGATCTGACGCGAGATCTGGTCGGAAAGCGTCTCGTCGAGAATGTCGAAGAAGGGCTTCGGCCGGGGTGCCGGCAGCTCGCCCGCGGGGTCGACCGAGATGTTGAGGTTCAGCCGCTCGCTGGCGATGCGGCTGATGGCGGAATGGTCGCTTCCCTCCGGCTCGCGCGCGATCAGGTCGATCAGGGCTGCGATGTCGCTGGTGACGGCGGCCGACAGCCGCTCGGTCACCATCTGCCAGTGCCGCTCCATGAAGACGAAGGCGACGACGGATTGCAGCAGGACCATGGGGATGATGACGATCAGCAGCGAGCGGGCATAAAGGCCGATCGGCAGGTGGCGGCGCAGAAACCGCCCGGCGCGCCGGCGCGCCTCGCCGCCGAACATCCTGCCGATCACGCCGCCCCCGATCAGCGCCATGGTCAGTCGACGCTCAGCCGGTAGCCGATGCCCCGCACCGTCTGCAGGAAGACGGGATTGGAGGGATCGTCCTCGATCTTGCGCCTCAGCCGGTTGATCTGCACGTCGATGGTCCGCTCGCCGACGTCGACATCGTCGGCGACGAGTTCGTGGCGGGCGATCGTCTCGCCGGCGCGCTGCGAGAACATCATCATGATGTCCTGCTCGCGATCGGTAAGGCGGATGTGGTCGGCGCCGCGCCGCAGCTCCCGCTTGACGACGGAGAAGGTGTAGGGGCCGAAGATCACCTGGTCGACCTTCGGTTGCTGCTGCTGCGCGTTGCGGCGCAGGATGTTGTTGATCCTGAGCACGAGTTCGCGCGGGTCGAAGGGCTTGGCGACATAGTCGTCCGCGCCCGATTCGAGCCCCTCGATGCGCGCCTCCTGCTCGGCGCGCGCGGTGAGCAGGATGATCGGCACGGATTTGCCGCCGCGCAGGCTGCGGGTCAGCGACATGCCGTTCTCGCCCGGCATCATCACGTCGACGATCAGGAGATCGAAATCCAGACCCTCCAGCTTGCGGCGCGCTTCCGCCGCGTCCGCCGCCGAGGTCACGCGAAACCCCTTTTCGGCGAGGTAGCGGTTCAGGAGGTCGCGGATGCGGCGGTCGTCGTCGACGATCAGAAGATGGGCCGCGTCGTCGGCCATGGGAACGGTCTTGCTCATCGGGCGTCGGGCCTCCTCCGCTCTGCCTCGTCCTGCGGATTGCGCATGCTTTCCAGGAAACGCTTGACCGTGTCGCGCATCTGCGGACCCGTGGCCGCCAATGCGCGCGCGATGCGGCGCGATTGCGGCTCGGCAAGCGCGCGGGCGAGCGCCTTGCCCTTGTCCGTGGTGAAGAGCTGGCGCTGGCGGCGGTCCTCAGGCCCCGCGACCTGCCGGATATAGTCGGAATCGATCAGCTGCTTCAGCACCCGCGCCAGGCTCTGCTTGGTGATCTTCAGCGTCTCCAGCAGGTCGGCCACCGTCATGCCCGGCTCCCGGTCGACGAAATGGACGACCCGGTGATGGGCGCGGCCGAAGCCGCGCGTCTCCAGGATGGCGTCCGGATCGGATGTGAAGTCGCGATAGGCGAAGAAAAACAGTTCGATGATCTCGAAATCGATCGGATCACCGGCAGGCGGCGTCTTTCCGCCCTCCACGTCGCTTCCCTCACGCTTCACGCACTCGTCCTTTCCACCAAACTGCCGCGGGCGACACAAACGAAAAGATATGTCAGCTTTATTGACATATTTTGTCGCGATTGATAGCGTCGCGACCCGAAAAAGCCCGATATTCGGCGTCACTGCAAAATAGGCGGTCGCGACCTTTCCGCCAATGCGCGATTGCGAAAATGGCGCGGGCAGCGATCGCGACGCTGGTGCGCGGACGCCGGATGAACAGGGCGCAACGACGCCGGAGGAGCATAAGGATGGCGAGCATTCCCTTCGATCAACTGGATGGCGAGATCTGGTTCAACGGCGCCTTCGTGCCGTGGAAGGACGCGAAGATCCATGTGCTGACCCATGGGCTGCATTATGCGAGCGCCGTGTTCGAGGGCGAGCGCGCCTATGGCGGGCGGATCTTCAAGCTGACCGAGCACAATCGCCGCCTGCACGCCTCCGCCGAGATCCTCGGCTTCACCATCCCCTACAGCGTCGAGGCGCTCGACGCGGCGAGCATCGAGCTCCTGCGGCGCCAGGGCTTCTCAGAGGCCTATGTCCGCCCGATCGCCTGGCGCGGCAGCGAGATGATGGGGGTTTCCGCCCAGCACAACCGCATCAACGTCGCCATCGCCATCTGGCAGTGGGGCAGCTACTTCAACCCGGCAGAGAAGCTGAAGGGTATCCGCCTCGACATCGCCGAGTATCGCCGTCCGGACCCGCGCACGGCACCCTGCGCCTCGAAGGCGGCCGGCCTCTACATGATCTGCACCATCTCCAAGCATGCGGCGGAAGCCAAGGGCTATGCGGACGCGATGATGCTCGACTATCGCGGTCTTGTCGCCGAGGCGACGGGCGCCAACATCTTCTTCGTCAGGGACGGCGTGCTGCACACGCCGGTGCCGGACTGCTTCCTCAACGGCCTGACGCGGCAGACGGTGATCGAACTTGCCCGCCGCCGCGGCATCGAGGTCGTCGAGCGCGCCATCACGCCGGAGGAACTGCCGTCCTTCTCCGAATGCTTCCTGACCGGCTCGGCCGCCGAGGTGACGCCGGTGTCGGAGATCGGCCCCTATCGCTTCACGCCGGCGACGATCAGCGAGACGCTGATGAACGACTATATGAAGGAAGTCCATCCGGTCGCAGCCGCCGCCGAGTGATCCCCTCATCCCCGAGGCTTATTGAGGAACAGGGCATGCTGCAGGCTGGAATCATACCGGTGACCCATTTCCAGCAGAACTGCACCGTTCTGTTCGATTCGGAGACGCGGGAGGGCGTGGTCGTCGATCCCGGCGGCGATGTCGAGGTCATCCTGCAGACCGTGCGCGAGAATGGCATCGCCGTGCAGGCGATCTGGATCACCCATGGCCATATCGACCATGCCGGGGGCGCCAAGGAACTGAAGGATGCGCTCGGCGTCGAGATCGTCGGGCCGCACCGGGACGACCTGCCGCTGCTGGAACGGCTCGAAGCGCAGGCGGAGCGCTTCGGCCTGGCGATGACGGTGCAGAATGTCGTGCCCGACCGCTGGCTGGAGGAGGGCGACACGGTCGGCTTCGGCGATCATGTGTTCGAGGTGCTGCATTGCCCGGGCCATGCGCCCGGCCATGTCGTCTATTACCATCGTGCCCAGGGTTTCGCCCATGTCGGCGACGTCCTGTTCCACGGCTCCATCGGCCGCACCGACCTTCCGGGCGGCAACCATCACCAGTTGCTCGATTCGATCCGGGACAAGATCCTGCCGCTCGGCGACACGGTCGGCTTCATCTGCGGGCATGGCCCCGGCGGCCAGATCGGCGAGGAACGGCGCACCAACCCCTACCTGCGCGGGCTTTGAGGGCGATTACGCCCGATCCTAGAGCGTGTCTCGCGAAGGTGTGCAGCGGTTTTGCGAAAAGACACGCGTAAAAACAAAAACCTCAAGGGTAAGAGCGAATCTGAAAGAGCGCGATACGCTTTGGGGCGGTCGCGGTTTTTCCGAGTTCGCTGCTACGCCTCGGGTCTCGGCTTTCACGCAAGCCCTCCCGTAAGACCGCGGCGCCCTTCAATAAGCGATGCTTGAGGGATCGCGGGTCTGCGCACGCCGATGATCCATCCTCACTCGGCGACATCGAGTGGGGCAGGGCACCTTGACCGTTCCCGACATCCTCGAACCCTTGCCCGGGCCGGTTTGGCGTCTTCTCGCGCGATGTCTCGTGCGTGCTTTTCGGCGTCAAGCCCCGGCAACCGGTTCCCGACATGAAAAAGGGCACGCCATGGCGTGCCCTTTCCCACGACAGGATCGCGGCGGTTCAGCCGGCGGTGCAGAAATAGGCGCGGCCGTCATAGCCGCGGAAGGTGCCGGTGCGCGGATTGAAGGACCGGTAGCGGTCGGCGCAATAATTGTACCATTCGCGCGTCCAGGGCTCGAGCGTGCCGTAGGTTTCGACCACGACCCGGCGCGGCGGCGGGCGGCGATAGACCGGCGCCGGCTCGTAGTATTCGGGCTCGGGATCGACATAGACTCGCTCGGTATAGACCCGCTCGCGCGGCTGCGACGCGATGGCGCCGCCGATGATCACGCCGGTCGCAAGACCGAGGGCGCCGAGCGCCACCGCATCGCCGCCACCGTGGTGGCGATGGATGCGGCGCGGGCGATAGCGGTCGTCGGCATGGACGACCGAAAGCGTGGGAAGAACCGTCGCCGTCGCCAGCGCCGACAGAACGACCGCCTTGATGAACTTGTTCATGGCTCCAAATCCTGTGCATGGCCCGGTGGAATTGCCGGGCATCATGATGGCGGACCGTAGCGTGCATTGACTGAATGCAGCCTGAACGACGAAGCCCGACGATTGCCGGGCTTCGACGGGACGTCTGAGGCAAGCTCCTCGCGCTGTGCGGCGTCATGCGGTCGTGCCGCATGCGCTGACGCGAGGAAGCAGGGCGATCTCAGCCGGAAACGTGAAGGTTGACCGCTTTCGGACCCTTGCCGCGACGATCCGGCTCGGTATCGAAGCTGACCTTCTGGTTCTCGGAGAGACCCGTCAGGCCGGAGGCTTGGACGGCCGATATATGGACGAAAATATCAGCACCGCCATTGTCGGGCTTAATGAAGCCAAACCCCTTTTCAGTATTGAAGAATTTCACGGTACCAGTTTCGGCCATGCGTCAGGTCCTTTTAACGCCGCTGTTCATCGGCGGGCAGCAATTACGATTTGCCCCTGCGGGCGTGGGTCACAGGCAATGATCCACGTCTGAGGAAAGGATCCTGTTGTCATCGGCACGACATCCATCCGGCCCGGAGGCCTTCCTGGTATCCTGCCGTCCGGAGAGTTGACGTCGCCGGCACGCATATTTCAAGGTCTTCCCGCGTTCGCACATCGCCCGAACGCAATAAGAGTGATGGGTTTATTTTAAATTGGCAAGCAAAAGTTTTTTGATTCGCCGCGATGTCTTCACATTGTTCAAAAACCGGTCAAATGCCCTGATGTGCAAATGCACGGCTCGCAATAGATAAAACACTGATATAATTCGTGAAAATCGCTGAACGGAAGCATGGATCTGCCCTCCTGAAGGCAGGCGCCGGCGACCGTCGCCGCCGCTCTTTCGCCTTTTCGAGAGCCACGAACCCGCACGGCCTCAGGCTTCGGCTCAGGCCAATCGCGGCGCTGCGGTCAAGACAATGCGGCGATCGTCAAGAAACTTTTACGGTATCCCGCCGGTCTGCTCCATTCCGGGACAGTATAACCGGGCAGGTGTCGACAGATGATCGTGCCGGCGTCAGGCCTCCCGTCCTGCGCGCAGCCGCGCCTCGCGCTCCGGCACGATCTCGACGAGGAGCATCGCGGCGAAGATGATGGCGCATCCCGCATAGCCGAGCGGCGTGATCACCTCGCCGAGCAGCATGACCCCGAAGAGGGCGGCGAAAAGCGCCTCGCTCGACAGGAAGATCGCCGCCTGCGGCGCCGTCGTGTGACGCTGGCCGACCACCTGCAGGATGAAGGCAAGGCCGCTGGAAAAGAGGCCGGCATAGAGGATTTCGCCAAGCGCGCCCTGAATCGCGGTCATGTCGAGCGGCTCGAGCAGAAGGCCTGCGGCGCAGCCGCCGATGGCCGAGACGACGAACTGGATGAGCGACAGGGCCATCGGCCGGCCGCTGCGGCCGACGAAGGTGCCGATCAGCACGACCTGGATCGCCCAGAACACCGCGCAGAGGATCGTCAGCAGATCGCCGGGCGTCAGGCCGGAGAGCGTGCCGCCGCTTAAAAGAAAAATGCCGAGGAAGGCCATCGATGCCGCCGGCCAGATGATCCAGTGCGGCCGGCGGCGAAGGAAGACCACCGTCAGGATCGGCACGATCACCACATAGAGCCCGGTGAGGAAGCCGGAGGCGGTGACGGTCGTCGTCAGCAGGCCGACCTGCTGGGTCGCCGCGCCGGCAAAGAGCGCGAGGCCGATCCAGATGAACGGGAGGACGGTGCCACGGTCGAGCGGCCTTTCCGCCGCGCGGGCCTCGCGCCAGGCGAGCGGCAGCGCGACGAGGCTCGCCAAGGCGAAACGCAGCCCGATGAACCAGAAGGGACCGATCGCCGCCATCGCGGTCGACTGGGCGACGAAGCCCGCGCCCCAGATCGCGCCGGCAAGCAGCAGAAGAAGATTGGCCTGAATGCGTGTCATCGACGGGTCCGATGCGGATGCGGCGCCGCGCCGGCGCGACGCCCGCTCCGCTATCATCCCGCGACCGGTGCCGACAAGCCCCTGACGGGCACCCGCTTACTGTCCGACCGTCCGGCTCATGCGCAACAGCGCGCCGTCGTTGCCGTCGGTGACCATCAGGATCGCGCCGTCGGGCGCCACCTTGACATCGCGGATGCGCCCATACTCGCCCCTCAGCATCCGTTCCTCGCCCAGGATCTTGCCGTCGTCGCCGCGCTCCAGGCGGGAGAGCAACTGGTATTTCAGCGCGGCGACGAGCAGGTCGCCGTTCCACTCGGGGAACATCCGGCCGTAATAGATGTCGATGGCGCCGGGCGCGATCGAGGGATCCCAGTAGAAGGCCGGCTGTTCATAACCTTCCTTCACCTGACCTTCGCCGATTTCCTTTCCCGAATAGTCGCGCCCATAGGTGATCACCGGCCAGCCGTAGTTCTTTCCGGCCTCCGCGATGTTCACCTCGTCGCCGCCACGCGCGCCGTGCTCGACGGTGATCACCTTGCCGGTCTCGCGGTCGATGACGATGCCTTGGGGGTTGCGGTGGCCCTTCGACCAGATTTCCGGCAGGGCCTTTCGTCCGTCGGCATGGGGATTGTCGGCCGGGATAGAGCCGTCGGCGTTGATCCGCAGGATCGAGGCGGCGTGGTCCTTCATGTCCTGCGCGCGGTTGCGGTCGCCGCGGTCGCCGATGCCGAAAAACAGCGTGCCGTCGGCGGCGATCGCGATCCGCGAGCCGAAATGCTGGCCGCGCCGGCTGAAGGGCGTCATGCGGAACAGTTCGCGCACATTGGCGAGGGACCGCTCATCGGCCGAAAGCGTGCCGCGTGCGATCGCCGTGCCGGCCCCGCCGCTGCCGGCGACCGACATGGAAAGATAGAGCGTGCGGTTTTCGGCAAAGTCCGGGTCGAGCGCGACGTCGAGCAGACCGCCCTGGCCGAGCGTGGCCACCTTCGGCACGCCCGAGATCGGCGCGGAGACGCCGCCATTGCGGACGATCCGCAGCGCTCCCGCCTTCTCGGTGACGATCATCGCGCCGTCCGGGAGCACTTCGACGGCCCAGGGTTCCTTCAGGCCGGTGGCGAGCGTCGAAACGGTGACGGTGCCGGAGCGGGTCTCGAACTGGCGCTCCTCGGCGCGGGTGGCGCTTGCAGCGGCGAGAAGGCCCGCAAGCGCGAGAGCGATCGGGAGCTCGGTGCTGTGTCGTCCTGCAGGCATATGTCCGTTCCTTTGCATGTCCTCATATGGCCCATCAGGTGGGGCGCAGGAAACGGACGGCAAGGCGGATCAACGGCATGTGATCCGGGGTGAGGGCGGCGTGCGCGATTTAAGGCGTGTCCGGCGATCACGGGTTCACGGGACACGGTCCCTCTCTCTGTTCTGGCGCATCGTCCGGACATTCAATCCCATCCGATCTGACCGGACATGCCTTAGAACAGCGCGATGCCGGCCTGCGCCTTCAGCGCCAGCCCCTTGCCCACGAGCATGACGCCGGCGAGCCCCGCCATGACGATGGCGGCGAGGATGAGGGTCTCGGCCGGCGACAGGCGCTCCAGGAAGCCGGGCGTGCGGGGGGCAGCCTTTTTCTCAGCCATGGAGATGGTGCTCCACCAGTCCGCGCACCTGCCAGCGCCAGAGGCCGAAGCTCATCGACGCCATCAGCGCGATGGCGATCAGCATCAGGCCGGCATAGATGTGCCGCTCGGCGTCGTTGAAGGCGGCGGCACCGGACTGCCAGTTCGAGACCGGCACCAGCCAGCGCGTCATCTGCGGCGCAATCGAGCCGGTCACCATCGTGTCGATGAAATGGTCGCGCCAGAGATCGGGGGCGGGCTGTCCCGCACCGGGAAGAACGGTGGAGCCCTCGAGGGACGGGGTTCCGACGAAAAGATCGGCGACGCGCGGCTTCATGTCCGGCCCGTGCACGCCGGGGAGCACGTCGGTCGCAAGCCGCCGCCCGGCCTCCGTGCCACTGTCGGCGACCCCGTCGAACACGGCTGGTCGTACCTCGCCCATGGAACTGTCCGCGCGCGCCGCCATGGCGTGTCCCGCCGCCGCGAGCGCCGCCGTCATGACCACCGCCCGTACCGCCCGCCGCCCCTGGCCGGCCGGTACACAAAAGATTTTTCCGACGCGCGGAAACATGCTGCCGCCCCCTCATGCCATGCCTGTTGAATGGTGCCGAGGAAACAGGGTGAAGCGGGCTCTACAAGGACCGGATTGCGGCAGGCCGTCGTCCTTACTGTGGTGAAATCGTGGCGGGGATCCTTGCCTGTTGGCGCCGTCCGTCCCGCTGTGTTTTCCAGCCCCTTTGACGGCCGGAAAGCGGCGAATTCGCCGGCCCTTGCACGCCTTCGCCGCCTTTATGCTTGAAACCCCCGCCGTCTTTCGACATACAGCTTCGCGTCGCCGCCAACGCAAGGCCCGCACGGCCGGGCGATGCCGGTTTTTTCGAACCCATCAGGACGCCTCATCATGGCCTTTCTTGCCGATGCCCTTTCCCGCGTGAAGCCTTCCGCCACCATCGCCGTTTCGCAGAAAGCGCGCGAGCTGAAAGCCAAGGGCCGGGACGTGATCGGGCTCGGTGCCGGCGAGCCGGATTTCGACACGCCCGACAACATCAAGCAGGCGGCCATCGAGGCGATCAACCGCGGCGAGACCAAGTATACGCCCGTCTCCGGTATCCCGGAACTGCGCGAGGCGATCGCGGCCAAGTTCAAGCGCGAGAACGGCCTCGACTACACGGCCGCCCAGACGATCGTCGGCACCGGCGGCAAGCAGATCCTGTTCAACGCCTTCATGGCGACACTGAACCCCGGCGACGAGGTGGTGATCCCGGCGCCCTACTGGGTGTCCTATCCGGAAATGGTGGCGCTGTGCGGCGGCACGCCCGTCTTCGTCGAGGCCCGGCAGGAGAACGCCTTCAAGCTGACGGCGGAGGACCTCGACAAGGCGATCACGCCGAAGACCAAATGGTTCGTGTTTAATTCGCCGTCGAACCCGTCCGGTGCCGCCTATTCGCATGACGAGCTGAAGGCGCTGACCGACGTCCTCGTCAGGCACCCGCATGTCTGGATCCTGACCGACGACATGTACGAACACCTGACCTATGGCGATTTCAAATTCGTCACTCCGGTCGAGGTCGAGCCGTCGCTCTACGATCGCACGCTGACGATGAACGGCGTCTCCAAGGCCTATGCCATGACCGGCTGGCGCATCGGCTATGCCGCAGGCCCGCTCGCCCTCATCAAGGCGATGGACATGATCCAGGGCCAGCAGACGTCCGGCGCCTGCTCCATCGCGCAATGGGCGGCGGTCGAGGCGCTGAACGGCACGCAGGCGTTCATCCCGGAAAACAAGAAGGTATTCGAGCGTCGCCGCGACCTCGTCGTGTCGATGCTGAACCAGGCGACCGGCATCGAGTGCCCCTCTCCGGAAGGGGCCTTCTACGTCTATCCGTCCTGCAAGGGGCTGATCGGCAAGACGGCGCCGTCGGGCAAGGTAATCGAGACCGACGAGGATTTCGTCAGCGAGCTTCTGGAAGCCGAAGGCGTCGCCGTCGTGCATGGTTCGGCCTTCGGCCTCGGGCCGAATTTCCGCATCTCCTACGCCACGTCCGAGGAACTCCTCGAGGAGGCCTGCAAGCGCATCCAGCGTTTTGCCGGATCCTGCCGCTGAGTTTTCCCCGGCTTTTGATGTGACATCGGGCGCTCCGGACGACGTTCGGGGCGCCTTTCTGCGGGGCGGATCAAAGCGCCGTGCGGTCGAGCGGTGTCGTCGCGCCGGAGACGGGGAGGGTCAGCTGCATGAAGCGCAGGTCGAGCCAGCGGCCGAACTTCGTGCCCACTTCCGTCGCGACCCCGACGGTCACGAAGCCGAGGCGCTCATGCAGGGCGATCGACGCCCTGTTGCCGTCCTCGATGCCGGCGACCATGACATGCTTGCCGAGAGCGACCGCGCGTTCGATCAGCGCGTCCATCAGCGCCCGGCCGATGCCGAGGCCGCGGGCGTCCTTTTCCACATAGACGGAGTGCTCGACGGTGAAGCGGTAGCCCTCGAAGGGGCGCCAGTCGCCGAAGGAGGCATAGCCGCCGACCGCACCGGCGTCCGTCACGGCGACGAGGACCGGGTAGCCGGCCTCCCGCCGTGCCGTCAGCCAGGCGGCGCGGTTGGCGACGTCGACGGGGGTCTCGTTCCAGATCGCCGTCGTGTTCAGCACCGCGTCATTGTAGATGGCGGTGATGCCGATGAGGTCGTCTCCGGTCGCGTCCCTGACGATCATGTCTGTCTCCCTGCGGATGGATGGGCTGAGAGAGGTGCGCCAGCGGCGGCCGCCTGTCAACGCCCGCAGCCGGGCGAAAACCCCGCCGCTGCCGGGCGGGGTCTGCCGTCATGCCGCGTCAGGCGACCTGGTCGAGCGACGGGTAGTCCGTGTAGCCGGCCGCGCCGCCGCCGTAGAAGGTCGCCTGCTCGGGCGTGTTGAGCGGGGCGTCTTCCTTCAGACGGCGCACGAGGTCGGGATTGGCGATGAACAGCTTGCCGAAGGCGACGAGGTCGGCCGCGCCGCTTTCCACCGTCTTCAGCGCCAGCGCGCGGTCATAGCCGTTGTTGGCCATCCATGCGGCCTTTCCGCCCGCCGCCGCATAGGCCGCCCGCAGTGCCGCATAATCGAAGGGCGCATCACCCTGCCGGTGGTCGCGGGGCCCGCCGGTCGCTCCCTCGATGACATGGACATAGGCGAGGCCGTAGCGCGCAAGCCCTTCCACGACATGGGTGAAGAGCGGCTGCGGGTCGGGATCGAAGGCGTCGTTGGCGGGCGTCACCGGCGAGATGCGGATGCCGGTGCGGCCGGCGCCGACCTCGCTCGTCACCGCCTCGACCACCTCGAACAGGAAGCGGGCGCGGTTCTCGATCGAGCCGCCATAGGCGTCGGTGCGCACATTCGAGCCCGAGCGCAGGAACTGGTCGATCAGGTAGCCGTTCGCCGCATGGATCTCGACACCGTCGAAGCCGGCCGAGATCGCCGCGCGGGCGGCCTTGCGGTAATCCTCGACGATCCCGGCGATCTCGTTCGTCTCGAGCGCGCGTGGCTCAGAGGTCTCGGCAAAGGAACCGGTGCCGTCGGGATTGATGAGGTAGGTCTTCGACTTGGCGCGGATCGCGGAAGGGGCGACCGGCTTGCCGCCGTTCGGCTGCAGCGTGTCATGGGAGATGCGCCCGACATGCCACATCTGCACGACGATCTTGCCGCCCGCCTTGTGGACGCCGTCCGTCACCTGGCGCCAACCCTCCAGCGCTGCGGGCGTGTAGAGGCCGGGAACGTCGGCATAGCCCTGGCCCTGATGGGTGATGGCGGTCGCCTCGGTGATAAGCAGGCCGGCGGTGGCGCGCTGCTCGTAATAAGCGGCGACGAGATTGGTCGGTACGGCCTCGGGCGAGCGGTTGCGCGTCAGCGGCGCCATGACGATGCGGTTGGCAAGCGATATGTCCCCGACGGTGATCGGATCGAAGAGGGTGGGCATGGAAGGTCCTTTCGGCTGGCTTGGGAGGGAAGATCGGGATCAGAGCGTGGTGCCGAGATCCTCGAGGAAGGCGGCGATCGTCTTCTCGTCGCGCTTGTAGAAGACCCACTGTCCGATCTTGTGCGTCGTGACGAGGCCGGCGCGCTGGAGGGCGGCGAGATGGGCGGAAACGGTCGACTGCGACAGGCCGCAGGACTGGAACTGACCGGCGCAGACACCGTGGTCGAGCGGGTGCGTCTGCGCGGAAAAATGCGCCGCCGGATCCTTCAGCTTCGCGAGGATCTCGATGCGCACCGGATGCGCCAGCGCCTTCAGTATCTCGTCCCTGTCCATCGCCGTCGTATCGTTAATTCGCGTTTTAGCGATATTTGTATCGCCTGGAAACGATATTCAAGGGTGACGGATCGCAAGGGCGCAAAAAAAATGGGCCGCAAGATCTCTTGGGCCCATGAGGTGTTGAAGGTTCTATAACCTCCAGAGGGGAACAGCCGTCGCGGCGGCATGGGAGGCAAAGGCCACCATCGTGCGACGACTGATGCAGATATAGGATGCCGCGAGAGGTTTTCAACGATGGATGATGAGAAAATGCGCTTCGTGCCGAAGAACTGTCAGATTTAGGGGTCGTTTTCGTGCAGTTTTGTCGCGCCGACGAAAAAAAAGGGCCACAAGTTTCCTTGGGCCCTATTAAGTTTGAAGGTGTCTAACCTCCAGAGGGGAACAGCTGCTGCGGTGGCACTGGGAGGAAAAAGCCACCAAAGTGCATCAGCTGGGTGTGATATGCGGCTTTTCGCGCCGGCAGGCAATCAATTATTGTGCAGATGAGCCATGCTTTAGGCGCATAACTGCATATTTTTGCGCCAATTTTCCGGATCATGCCGCCGCGGCCGGAAGCCCGGTGTCAAAGAGGCAGCAAAAACCATCGGTTATCCGGCCGACAACCGATGGCGCAAGATTGGGCGGTTCGAGGAACCGGCGTCAGAAGTTCCAGTTGCGGGCCTTGGCGACGATGAAATCGCGGAAGGCCTTCAGCTTGGCGGCGTTCTTCATCTCTTCCGGATAGCAGAAATAGGTGTCGAAGGAGGGAATGTCGGCGCTGATCGACAGCTGGATCAGGCCCGGATCCCGGCCGACGATATAGTCCGGCATCATGGCGACGCCGATGCCGAGCAGGCAGGCGCGTTTGATCGACGTCTGGCTGTTGATCTGCAGGTGGGAGACCCGCGGACTGTCCGGCTCGCGCCCGGCGATTTCAAGCCAGTTGACGTCGAGCAGGTAGTTCGGCGCCGGCTCGCCGAAGGTGATGATCCGGTGATTGTCGAGATCCTCGACCGAGTGCGGCTCGCCGTAGCGGTTGATATAGCTCGGCGCCGCATAGACATGCATGTGCACGGTGAAGAGCTTGCGCTGGATCAGGTCGGACTGCTGCGGCTTGCGCAGCCGGATGGCGCAGTCGGCGTGGCGCATGTTGACGTCGAGTTCCTCGTTGTCGAGGATGAGCTGGACCTGGACCTCCGGATAGAGGGACATGAATTCCTGCACCTTGTCCGTCAGCCAGCCCTGGCCGAGGCCGACGGTGGTGGTGATGCGCAGCTTGCCGCTCGGCTTGTCGGTGGTCTCGGTCAGCTGGACGCGCACGCTTTCGAGCTTCATCAGCACCTCATGCGCGGTGCGGTAGAGGATCTCGCCCTGCTCGGTGAGAATCAGCCCGCGCGCATGGCGGTGGAACAGCTTGATGCCGACGTCCTGTTCGAGCGAACTTACCTGGCGGCTGATCGCCGATTGCGACAGATGCAGCTTGTCGGCCGCATGGGTGAAGGAACCCGCCTCCGCCGCCGCGTGGAAAATCCGCAGTTTGTCCCAGTCAAGCGGCATGCCGTCCCCCTGCTTGGCGATCTGTCGCGTGCGGTTTCCCCCATCGCCGGATCACCGTTTCGTTGTCTCTGTCTCCGTCCCCTTGCGGCCGGAGCCGGGACGATGCGCGGTCGCCCGCCTTCTCGGGCAGGATTGCGACGCTCCTGTGACCTTCGGCCCGCTTCAGGCGGTGAACGCTCTCCCTTCGTCCGCCGCCCTCGTCGATCCGGTCAGATGGTCTCGAGCGTCTTCTCGCCGGCCGCATCCGCGCGGGTTGCATTATGCGGTGCGCTTTCCTGCGCCGCCAGATATTTTTCCGCCTCGAGCGCGGCCATGCAGCCCATGCCCGCCGCGGTGATCGCCTGGCGGAAGACGTCGTCGGCGACGTCGCCGGCGGCGAAGACGCCCGGCACGTCCGTCGCCGTCGAATCGGGCGCGGTCCAGAGATAGCCGTTCGGCTTCTGGCGGAGCTGCCCCTCGAAGAGCTCCACGGCCGGCGCATGGCCGATGGCGACGAAGACGCCGTCGGTCGCGACGTCCTGGACGACGCCGGTGCGGGTGTTGCGCAGGCGCACGCCGTCGACCGAAGCCGGCATCGGCGGCTTTGCCGGCGCGCCGAGATATTCGACGACCTCGTGGTCCCAGATCACCCGGACGTTGGGCTTGGCCATCAGCCGCTCGCGCAGGATCTTTTCCGCGCGAAAGCCGTCGCGGCGGTGCACGACCGTGACGCTCGCGGCGATGTTCGAAAGGTAGAGCGCCTCCTCGACCGCCGAATTGCCGCCGCCGACGACGACGACGTCCTTCTTGCGGTAGAAGAAACCGTCGCAGGTGGCGCAGGCCGAGACGCCGAAGCCCTTGAAGGTCGCCTCCGTCTCGATGCCGAGCCATTTGGCCTTGGCGCCGGTGGCAATGATCAGCGCATCCGCCGTCCAGACCGTGCCGCTGTCGGTCTCGATGCGGAACGGACGCACGGCGAGATCGACCTTCGTCACGAGATCGTTGACGATCTCTGCACCGACATGCTGCGCCTGCTTCAGCATCTGCTCCATCATCCAGGGGCCCTGCACGGGCTCGGCATAGCCGGGGTAATTTTCCACGTCCGTGGTGATCATCAGCTGGCCGCCCTGCTCCATGCCGGCGATCAGCACCGGCTTCAGCATGGCGCGGGCGGTGTAGATCGCCGCCGTGTAGCCGGCGGGGCCGGAGCCGATGATCAGGACGTCGGTATGGCGGGTCGTCATGGGCAAATTCCTGTTGGGCAGATCCTGCGGTCGTTTCGGCGGCGCCGTCCCGGCATGCGTCCGGCGCCTGTCGTCCCCGTCATTTATGGGGGCAGGGCCTTCACATTCAAGGGTGCAGCGGCGTTTACCACAATCGGCGCGCGGCCCCCGTGACATTTTCGACGCGTCGGGCGAGATAGTCCGGTGCGGCACCGGCCGATTCCGGCCTGTGCCGGCCGCGACAAGGGTGACGCCAGCGTGTTCCGTGCCAGCCTCGATGCCATCGACCTGAAGATCCTCAAGGAATTGCAGGCCGACGGCCGCATGACCAATGTGGAGCTCGCCGCCCGCGTCGGCATCTCGCCGCCGCCCTGCCTTAGGCGCGTCCGGCAGCTTTCGGAGGGCGGCATTATCGAGGGCTATCACGCGCTGCTCAACGCGCCCGCCCTCGGCTTCGATCTCGTCGCCTTCTGCATGGTCGGGCTAAAACGCCAGTCGGACGCCAACCTCAAGGCCTTCGCCGCCGCGACGGCCGGATGGCCGCTGGTGCGCCAGGCCTGGATGGTCTCCGGCGAGAGCGACTTCCTGCTGCATTGCGTCGCCGAAAACCTCACCCGTTTCCAGGATTTCGTCATCGAGGTGCTGACGGCGAACGAGGAGGTCGACACGGTGCGCACCATGCTGACGATCCGGCAGGTCAAGCGCGAAGGACTGGTGGCGCTGTGATGGCCGCCCGGCCTACCAGCGCGTGCGGTCGCGCTCGTGCAGGGCGGCGAAGCGGCGGAAGGCGGTGTCGTTCGCCTGGAAGCGGTCGTAGAGCGTGCGCAGCAGGCTGCCGGCCGGCCCCTGATCGAAGAAGGGTTCGAGCCGCCAGCGCATGTTGCGCAGCGTGTCGCCCGAGCCGACAAGGAACATGCGCATGCCTTCGAAGAGATGCCTGCGGTTTTCCCTGAGGTCCGTCATCCGTTCGGGGATCGGGGTTTCGGAGGCGCGGCCGAAGATGAAGCGGTCGGTCTCGTAGATCTTCACGGTGGTGGCGAAGACCGAGGTCATCATCGCGATCGCCCGGGCGGTGGGATCGGCGTCATGGTCGGCGAAGGTGTCGGCGGCCGAAAGCAGCCAGCGCAGGTTGAGATGCTCGCAGAGGAAGTCCGTCTCCTCGTCCCACAGCCGGCGAAAGCGCGCATAGTTTCCAGGAATGTCGAATTCGCGGCGGATCAGCACGATCAGCTTCGCATGCTCGAACACCAGTTCCGGCTTGCCGGCGAACTCGATCCTGAGATTGGCGACGTGGTCGTCGATCGAGGCGATGTGGCCGGGATAATGGACCTTGTCGCTCGGCTCGACCCGCCGCTCCTTCAGTGGCTGAAGGTCGCCGGCAAGCGTGCTGTGCTTGCCGCCGCCCCACCGCTTGCGGTGCCGGCTGAGCGAGAAGAAGGTTTCGAGCCGGCTTTTCTTGCGTGCCATCGGGGTCTCCGTCAAAGCCTTGGCGCCCTTGATCGTATCGGGCGGGTTGCGGGTCCGTCGCGGGCGCACCCGCCTGAGACCCCGGATCGTGAAACGCTCAAGCCCGCTCGAAGATCGCGTTGAGCCGCGTGGTCTTGCGCCGCCTGTAGCCGTTTTCCTCGAGCAACGCGAATGTTTCTCCGGTGCCGTGGCCGCCATGTTCGGCAATGACGATCTTCGGCAGCAGCGCCGTCGGGGCGGAGGCAACGAAATGCCGGAGCACGGTGTATTCATGGCCCTCGACATCGATCTTCAAGACGTCGATCCGGCTGAAACCGCGCGCGGCCACGAGCGAAAACAGCGTGGTCACCGGCACGGTGGCGACGAAGGCCTCGTCGCCGTGATCGTCCGTGCCGATCGCGGCGAGCTTGTTCGTGCCGCGCTGGCGCGGATTGACGGAGAACTCCGCCGTCCCCTCATGGTCGCTGAGCGCGACGGAGACGAGGTCGATGGTCGCAAGCGCATTGGTGGCGATGTTGAAGCGGATGCGCCGGCACATTTCCGCATCCGGCTCGACGGCGAGGATATGGCCGCCGTCCTTCATGCAGCGCGCGGCGTGGAAACTGTAGATGCCGGCATTTGCCCCGATGTCGATAAAGACGCCGCCGGGCTTCAGCCGTTCCTCCATGATGCGGAACTCGTCCGGATCGAAGAGCTGCGGCGCGGTGTAGAGTTTTTCCTCCGAAATATTGCCGCGCGGCAGCAGCCGCAGCCTGAGCCCGCGGATCTCAAGATCGAGCGGCGTGTCGAGGCCGTATTTCACCGGTCGGCGCAGGGCAAGTGCGGTCTGCTTCAGCAGCGGCGGCATCCGGTGGGCGAGCGAAAGGCGCAGTGCATTCGGCCAGGAGGGCCGGTAGGTGCCCCAGGGCATGCTGTCGTCGAAGGCGGGCGGGGGTGTGAGCGGTCTTGCCATCAGGGTCGTCCGGTCCAGGCGGCCTTCAGCCAGGAAACGTCGCCGATGCGGCGATACCATTTGCGTCCCCGGCCGGAAAACACGTCGCCCATCTTCGGCGTGCCCGCGAAGACGACGATGCGCGCGCCGTGCGGTAGGGCGGGATCCCTGAAGAAGCTCGCAAGCGGGCGCGGCACGCAGGCATTCTTGAAGCTGACGCACCAGTCGCGCGGCCAGTAGTGCAGGTGGCCGTGCTCCGCGAGCTGCGCGCTCTGGAACTGCTGCGAGATCTCGTAGCCGGCGGTGGCGGCGGCCGGATCGGCGCGGTAGGCGTCGAGGATATAGGTGTGGGCGCCGATCTCGTAGCGGAACACCGAACTGTTGCCGACCGAGGCGAGGAAGCGGTCGCGCTCCGGGCGGATCCGGCGCAGGGGCTTGGCGCGGAACAGGTCGTCGTCGCGGATGATGCGGAACGCCCCCGGCATGTCGAAGAAGCAGTCGATGTCGTCGACGATCACCAGATCGAGATCGAGGAACAGGGCGGTGCCGCTGAGGCCCGCGAGGTCCTTCTGGAACAGCGCGAGCTTGCGCCAGCGGTTGTCCCGGTGGCCTGCCGGCAGGTCGAGGTCCGGCAGGGGAAAGACCTCGATCCCGGCATCGAGGCCGCTCGCGTCGTCGGTGAAGCAGACGAAGCGGTGCGGGCGCTTCAGGTGCCGCCGCACCCCCCGATAAAGATTGTTGACGTAATCCCGGTCGTAGAGGCTGCCCCATTTCATGCACAGGACATTGACGGTCTCGGTCGGCGTCCGGCTTTGCTGCATCGTCGTCTCGTCTCCGGAAACATCGCCGGACAGGCTCGGCCCGCGAGCAGGGCGGCCCGTCACGCCTCGGCACCCCGTGTATACGGATCAAGCAATGTTGCATAGACGTCATTGACGGCGCGTGCCTCGCCCGCAAGGGCGAAATCGGCGCTGACGCGGGCAAGGCCCGCTTCGCCCGCGCGCCGGGCGGCGACCGGATCGGCGAGATAGAGCGCGAGCGCATCCCGCAGCGCCTCGTAATCGCCGGCCGGCACCACGGCCCCCGTTTCGCCGGGGACGACCATCTCGGCATAGGCCCCCGCGTCGGAGGCAACGACCGCGACACCGGACGCCATGGCCTCGAGCGGCGTCAGCCCGAAGCCCTCGTTGCGCGACGGCGCGACATAGAGCGTCAGCCTGCGATACCACGGCGTGATGTCGTCGACCTCGCCGGGGAAGCGGATCCGGTCGGTGAGCCCCGCCTTGGAGACGGCCTCCGTCAGCGTCTCGCCGAAGCGCGCCTCCTTCGCCGTGACGCGGCCGCAGACGACCGCCCTCCATTGCGGATGGTGCGGCAGGAGCTCGATCATCGCCCGCACGAAGAGGTCCGTGCCCTTCTGGTGGCGGACGCGGCCGAAGCAGCCGACGAGCAGGGGGGCGTCGCCCGCGTCTTCAGGCTGCGATTGGGCCGCCGCCCGGAAACGCGCCACATCGACGCCGTGGCGGATAACGCGATGCGCCACGTCGAGAAACGCGCCGGACCGGCCGCTCGTCGCGATGACGGCGTCCATGCGGCGGATGAGAAAGCGGGTATAGGCCGTGTGCCGGCGCTGGGCGGCAGAGGTGAAGACGAGCTTCAGCGGCATCCGCAGCCCGTCGCGCAACAGGACGCCGACGGCCATCTCGTTGTTGCGGCGCGCATGCCAGATGCGGTGGCTCCGTCCCGGCGGCGGCGACCAGAGCCGCCAGAGCGACCGCCAGGCGATCTTCGGCAGGCTGTCCGGCAGGCCGACGCCGAGGGTGGCGATGCGAAGGCCGAGATCGGCCTGGCAGGGCACGAGCTGGACGATCGTCGAGGTCACGCCGGACAGGCGGCGCTTGAAGTTCAGCGCGATGACCTCGACGTCACGGATGTCGACCATGCGGGCGCGGGCTCAGCCCCAGGTGACGGAGAGGATCTCGTAGCCCTTGGCGCCGCCCGGCGCGTTGACCTCGATCGAATCGCCGACCTCCTTGCCGATCAGCGCGCGGGCGATCGGCGAGGAGATGGAGATGCGTCCCGCCTTCACGTCGGCCTCTTGGTCGCCGACGATCTGGTAGCTCTTCTCCTCGTCGGTATCCTCGTCGACGAGCTTGACGGTGGCGCCGAACTTCACCTTGGAGCCGGACATCTTCGACAGGTCGATCACCTCCGCCCGGGCGACGAAATCCTCGAGCTCGCCGATGCGTCCCTCATTGTGGCTCTGCGCTTCCTTGGCGGCATGGTACTCGGCATTCTCCGACAGGTCGCCATGGGCGCGCGCTTCCGAGATCGCCTCGATGATCCGGGGACGCTCCTCCTGCTGGCGCCAGCGCAGCTCCTCCTGCAGCTTGACAAAGCCGGAGTGCGTCATCGGTACTTTCTCGACCATTGCAGTGTCCTTCATCATCGGTGCGGGTGGGCTTTCTCGTCCTCCCGCACAAAAGAAAACGGTCGCCGGCGCGTTACCGCCGGAACCGTTCAAAACGTCAGAACGCCCTCTATAGCAGAAAGAGGCGCGCGAACGCCAGATTAATCGCAGCCGCCGCCCGCCCGGAACGCCGCCCGGAACATTGTCCATGGCGCCGGGTTAGGCCGGAGGGAACAATGAAAGGAGACTGCCATGACGACGAGCCGATCCCCCGTGGCGGCGACGCTTGAGAAACAGCGCGACATCCAGAACGAGGTCGCCAGGGCCGATGCCGCTTCCAGCACCGGCAACGGCGACAGGCCGATGCAGGCCGGTGCGCGGCCCTATCCGGTACCGCCCTTTCCCGAGCAGCATCAGGCAAAACCCGGCGAGGAGGCGCGCCTCGATCCCCCGCCGCTCTATGATGCACCCTTCTACAAGGGGTCGGAAAAGCTCGCCGGCAAGATCGCGCTCATCACCGGCGGCGACAGCGGCATCGGCCGGGCCGTCGCCGTGCTCTTTGCCCGCGAAGGCGCCGATGTCGCCATCCTCCACATCGGCGAGACGCGCGATGCCGACGACACCGTCGCGGCGATCCGGGCGGAGGGGCGGAAGGCGCTCGCCATCTCCGGCGACGTCAAGGACGCGGCCTTCTGCCGCAAGGCGGTCGCCGCCGTGGTCGAGGTCTTCGGCCGCATCGACGTCCTCGTCAACAATGCCGCCTTCCAGGTGCACACCGCCGACATCCTCGATCTCTCGGACGCGCATTTCGACGAAACGCTGAAGACCAATCTGTACGGCTATTTCCACATGGCGAAAGCCGCGATCCCCCACATGGGCGAGGGGAGCGCCATCATCAACACCGGCTCGGTCACCGGCCTCGAGGGCAGCAAGGAGCTTCTCGACTATTCGATGACCAAGGGCGGCATCCACGCCTTCACCAAGGCGCTGTCCGGCCAGCTCGTCCCGCGCGGCATCAGGGTCAATGCCGTGGCGCCGGGGCCGGTCTGGACGCCGCTCAACCCGTCCGACAAGACGCCGGAGGACGTGGCGAAGTTCGGTTCGAAGACGCCGATGAAACGGCCGGCGCAACCCGAAGAGATCGCGCCGGCCTATGTCTTCCTCGCCTCGCCGCACTGCTCGAGCTACATCACCGGCGAGATCCTGCCGATCGTCGGCGGCTACTGAACGCCTCAGAAATAGCTCTGCAGCGGGGCGACGTCCAAGCTGCCGGCCTTCAGCGCCCGGATCGCCTCGGCGGCGGCCTGGGCGCCCGCCATCGTCGTGTAGTAGGGAACCTTTTGCATCAGCGTGGCACGGCGCAGCGATTTCGAATCCGAGATCGCCTTCGAGCCGTCCGTCGTGTTGATCACGAGCTGGACCTGCCGGTTGCGGATCGCGTCCTCGATATGCGGTCGGCCCTCGAGCACCTTGTTGACCTTGATCGCGGCGATGCCGTGTTCGGCGAGGAAGCGCTGCGTGCCACCGGTCGCCATCACCTTGAAGCCGATCGCGGTGAGGATATTGAGCGCCGGAAGCACCCGCTCCTTGTCCTCGTCGCGCACGGAGACGAAGACCGTGCCTTCGCGCGGCAGGTCGACGCCGGCGCCGAGCTGCGCCTTGGCGAAGGCGATGGCGAAATCGCGGTCGAGGCCGATCACCTCGCCGGTCGAGCGCATTTCCGGCCCGAGCAGCGTGTCGACGCCGGGGAAGCGGGCGAAGGGGAAGACGGCTTCCTTGACCGCGATATGCTTCAGGTTGCGCGGATCCGGCCGGGCGCCATAGGCGGAGATCGCCGCGTCGAGGCCTTCGCCGGCCATGACGCGGGCGGCGATCTTGGCGATCGGCGCGCCGATCGTCTTGGCGACGAAGGGCACGGTGCGCGAGGCGCGCGGATTGACCTCGAGCACGTAGACCGTGCCGTCCTTGATGGCGAACTGCACGTTCATCAGTCCGCCGACGTTCAGCGCCTTGGCGAGCGCCTTCGTCTGGCGTTCGAGCTCGTCGACCACCTCGGCCGACAGCGTGTGGACCGGCAGCGAGCAGGCGCTGTCGCCCGAATGGATGCCGGCCTCCTCGATATGCTCCATGATGCCGGAGACGAAGACCTCCTTGCCGTCTGACAGCGCGTCGACGTCGACCTCGATGGCATTGGTCAGATAGCTGTCGAAGAGCAGCGGGTTCTTGCCGAGCAGCGTGTTGATCTGGCCGGTCTTGTCGTTCGGGTAGCGCTGCTTGATGTCCTCCGGTACGAGGCCGGGGACGGTGTCGAGCAGGTAGCTCTGCAGCATGCCTTCCGAATGGATGATCTGCATGGCGCGGCCGCCGAGCACGTAGGACGGGCGCACGACCAGCGGGAAGCCGATCTCGCCGGCGACGAGCCGTGCCTGCTCGACCGAATAGGCGATGCCGTTTTCCGGCTGGTTGAGGTCGAGCTTCTGCAGCAGCTTCTGGAAGCGGTCGCGGTCCTCGGCGAGGTCGATCATGTCGGGCGCTGTGCCGAGGATCGGGATGCCGTTCTTCTCCAGCGCCTCGGCCAGCTTCAGCGGCGTCTGGCCGCCGAACTGGACGATGACGCCGACGAGTTCCCCGTTTTCCTGCTCGGCCTTTAGGATCTCGATGACGTCCTCCGCCGTCAGCGGCTCGAAATAGAGCCGGTCGGAGGTGTCGTAGTCGGTCGAAACCGTCTCCGGATTGCAGTTGATCATGATCGCCTCGAAGCCCGCATCCTTCAGCGCGAAGGCGGCATGGCAGCAGCAATAGTCGAACTCGATGCCCTGGCCGATGCGGTTCGGTCCGCCGCCGAGGATGACGACCTTCCTCCTGTCGGAAATTTCGGCCTCGCTGCGCGTTTCGCCGATGAACGGCACCTCGTAGGTCGAATACATATAGGCGGTTGGCGAGGCGAATTCGGCGGCGCAGGTGTCGATGCGCTTGTAGACGGGGCGCACGTTCAGCCGGTTGCGCAGTTCGGCCACCTCCTTCGGCCGCTTGCCCGACAGCGTCGCGAGCCGGGCGTCGGAGAAGCCCATGCCCTTCAGCATGCGCAGGTTCGACGCGTCCTCCGGCAGGCCGTGCTCGCGGATGCGCACCTCCATGTCGACAATCGCCTTCAGCTGGGCGATGAACCACGGGTCGATCCGGCAGCCCTGGTGCACGTCTTCCGGGCTCATGCCGAGGCGCAGCGCCTGGGCGACCATGCGCAGCCGGTCCGGCGTCGGCGTGCCGATCGCGGCGCGGATGGCGTTGCGGTCGTCGCCCTCGCCGAGGCCGGGAATGTCGATCTCGTCGAGGCCGGTCAGCCCGGTTTCGAGGCCGCGCAGCGCCTTCTGCAGCGATTCGGCGAAGGTGCGGCCGATCGCCATCACCTCGCCGACTGACTTCATCGCGGTCGTCAGTACCGGCGAGGCGCCGGGGAATTTCTCGAAGGCGAAGCGCGGGATCTTCGTCACCACGTAGTCGATCGACGGCTCGAAGGAGGCCGGCGTCGCGCCGCCGGTGATGTCGTTTTCTAACTCGTCCAGCGTGTAGCCGATGGCGAGCTTGGCGGCGACCTTGGCGATCGGGAAACCGGTCGCCTTCGAGGCGAGCGCGGACGAGCGCGAGACGCGCGGGTTCATCTCGATGACGACGAGGCGGCCGTTTTCGGGATTGACGGCGAACTGCACGTTCGAGCCGCCGGTCTCGACCCCGATCTCGCGCAGCACCGCGATCGAGGCGTTGCGCATGATCTGGTATTCCTTGTCCGTCAGCGTCAGCGCCGGCGCGACGGTGATCGAGTCGCCCGTGTGGACGCCCATCGGGTCGATGTTCTCGATCGAGCAGATGATGATGCAGTTGTCCGCCGTGTCGCGGACCACCTCCATCTCGTATTCCTTCCAGCCGAGCACCGATTCCTCGACGAGGACCTCGGTGGTCGGCGAGGCGTCGAGGCCGCCATTGACGATGTCGAAGAATTCCGAGCGGTTGTAGGCGATGCCGCCGCCGGTGCCGCCGAGCGTGAAGGAGGGGCGGATGATCGCCGGCAGGCCGACATGGTCGATCGCCTGGGCGGCGACCGCCATAGCGTGGCTCATGTAGCGCTGCTTGCGGTCGGTCTCGCCGAGGTTCCACTGGTTTTCGAGTTCGTCGAGCGCGGCGTCGAGCTCGGCGCCGGAGAGCCTGGTCTTCAGTTCCGCCCGCGCCGCCTCGTGCGTCTTGCGGTCGGCTTCCTTGATCTCGGTGGCGTTGGCGAGCATCGAGCGCGGCGTCTCGAGCCCGATGCGGGCCATCGCCTCGCGGAAGAGCGCGCGGTCCTCGGCCATGTCGATCGCGGCCGGCTTGGCGCCGATCATCTCGACATTGTAGCGGTCGAGCACGCCCATTCTTTTCAGGGAGAGCGCGGTGTTGAGCGCCGTCTGGCCGCCCATGGTCGGCAGCAGCGCGTCGGGGCGTTCCTTGGCGATGATCTTGGCGACGACTTCCGGGGTGATCGGCTCGACATAGGTTGCATCCGCCAGACCCGGATCGGTCATGATCGTCGCCGGGTTGGAATTGACGAGGATGACGCGGTAGCCTTCCTCTTTCAGCGCCTTGCAGGCCTGCGTTCCGGAATAGTCGAATTCGCAGGCCTGGCCGATGACGATCGGCCCAGCGCCGATGATGAGGATCGATTGCAAGTCTTGGCGCTTTGGCATGGGTCCGTCCGTCTTTACCGCCTGCGCGAAAAACCGGCCTGGGCGAGATGCCGCGGGCCGGATGCGCAAGGATCGTCTTTCAAGGCTAGGTGGGCCTTATAGGCAAGTCCGCGGCGCAAACCAACCCCATAAATCGACCGCTCCCAAGGAAAGTTGGAGGGCGGCTGCGACGGGGTGCCGCCCGCGCGGCGACGGATGCGGCGGCGCGAGGCCGCCGCTCTTCCGTGGTCTCAGAATTCCTCCCAGTCGCCGCCGCCGGAGGCCGCCGGCGCGCCGCCGAACGCCGATGTCAGCTTTTCGCCGAGCGCCCGGGCGGGCGAGGGGACCGCGCGCAAGGCGGGCTTGCGCGTCTCGACGGCGGCGACCGTCGTCCCCATCCTTGCCGGGCGCGCCGCCGCAACGCGCGCGGTCTCGGAGCGGCGGCCGAGATTGAACTGGCCGAGGCGGGCGGAGAGGGCGGACACCTCCGTCGCCAGCGTGTGGCTCGCCGCGTTCGATTCCTCGACCATCGCGGCGTTCTGCTGCGTCGCCTGGTCCATCTGGTTGACGGCGGCGTTGATCTCCTGAAGCCCGGTCGACTGTTCGCGCGCCGACTGGACGATCGCGGTGACATTGGCGTCGATCTCCTGCACCTCGCGCACGATCGACTGCAGTGCCGCGCCCGTTTCTCCGACGAGGGTGACGCCGCGCTTCACCTGGTCGCTCGAGGAATGGATGAGGCTCTTGATCTCCTTGGCGGCGGTGGCGGAGCGTTGCGCCAGTTCGCGCACTTCCTGCGCGACGACGGCGAACCCCTTGCCCGCCTCGCCGGCCCGTGCCGCCTCGACGCCGGCATTGAGCGCGAGAAGGTTGGTCTGGAAGGCGATCTCGTCGATCACGCCGATGATGTTGGAGATCGACTGCGACGACTGCTCGATGGCGCTCATCGCCTGGACGGCGTCGCCGACGATCGTGCCGGACTTTTCCGCGCCCGCCTTGGTGCGGGCGACGAGGGCCCCGGCCTCCTCGGCGCGGTGGGCGGAGTCCTTCACCGAGGTGGTGATCTCCTCCAGTGCCGCCGCGGTCTCCTCGACGGAGGCGGCCTGCTGCTCCGTGCGGCGGGCGAGGTTGTCGGCAGCGCTGCGGATTTCCTCGGCGCCGGTGTGGATCGTGCGCGCATTCTCGCTGAAGGAAAGCATCGCCGATTCGAGCTTCTCGACGGACTGGTTGAAGTTCGCGCGGATCTCGTCGAGCGCTGCGATGAACGGCCGGTCGAGGCGCACCGTCATGTCGCCCTCGGCCAGCCGCGAAAGGCCCGCCGCCAGTTCGCCGACGGCGTCGCGCACGTCCTGTTCCTGCGCGCTGGCGATGCGGGCGCGCTCTGCCTCCTGCGCGAGCTGGGCGGCGCGGTTGGCATTCGCCTCCTGCTCCAGCTCGACCCGGCGGCGGTTGCTGTCGAGCAGCGTCTTCAGCGAGCGCGACAGGTCGCCGATCTCGTCCCTGCGGTCGATGTCCTTCAGCGTCACCTCCAGGTCGCCGCCGGCGATGCGGGTGGTTTCGGCGATCACATTGTCGATGCGGCCGATGAAGCGGCGCGCGATCATCCAGCCGACGAGGCCGAGCAGCAGGGCGGCGACAACGGTGGTGAGAAGCGCGCTCCAGGCGAGCCGGTCGACGCCTGCGAGCGCCGTCGCTTCCGGCACGAAGACAAGCGCATACCAGCGGATCTCGTCGGTGAGCCGGATCGGATAGGCAATCGCGATCTGCGGCGTTCCGTCCGGCGCGATGATCCGCGTCTCCGTCCCCGGCCGGGCGATCAGGCCATCCCAGCCGGCGACGCCGGGCCCCGCGTCCTTGAGCGACTTGCCGAGCAGCGCGGCGTCCGGATGGCTGAGAATATGGCCGGAGCCGGTGACCAGGCTAACGAGCCCGTCGCCCATCGGCCGGATCTTCGAGAGCTGGGCGTTGGTTTCCGCCAGCGAGATGTCGATGCCGGTGACGGCGACCGGCTTGCCGTCGCGCAGGATCGGGACGGAGATGGTCGTCATCATCACGTCCTTGCCGTCGATCGAATAGGCGTAGGGCTCCAGAACCACGGTCTTGCCGCTGTTGCGCGCCAGGAGATAATAGTCGCCGGCGCCGGGCTTCTCGTAGTCGACGAGCGGCTCGCGCCGGACGGTCGCGCCGGAGCGCACCCAGTAGGGAATATAGCGTCCCGTGGCGTCGTGGCCGTCCTTGCCGGCAAAGCTCTTGTCGTCGCGGTCGAAGGCGTCCGGCTCCCACACGGTCCAGGTGCCGAGCGTCGAGGGATTGTCGAGAAGGGTTTCCTTGAGCAGCGCGTCGGCGGCGTTGCGGTCGGCGCTGGCCGCGCCCGACAGCGCCAGGAGACCGCTGCGCAGGCCGCGGGCGACGTCGATGCCGCCGGCCATGCCGCGCTCGATCTCGGCGGCATGGATGCCGGCGATCTGGCGCATCTGCGTCAGCGCATCGTCATGCGTGCTCTTGTAGGCGATGGAAAAGAGAACGCCTGCCGCCGCGATCGTCGTGACCACGCCGGCTGCGGCGATGGAAAAGATGTTGCGGCTCGTCGCCGACCTGAACAGCATGTCTGTCGCCCCTTCCCGTATCAGGACCGAGGGAGCCCGTTTCCCCCGGGAACCCTTCGGCCACGCATATCGGTCGGAGTTTAAGACAGGTCTATTAAATTACTCTTGAGTGCAACAGGCCGGAAACCGCGCGTTTTCAGCCGTTCGGCAGCACCATGACGCGGATCTCGCCCTTGCGGGGCGGATTGGAGATGACGTCCGGCGCCTCGTCGATCCCGACCGTCCGGCTGATCAGCTTTTCGACCTTGACGGCGCCCGAAGCGATCAGGTCGGCAGCGCGGCGATGGGTGAACGGATTGACGAAGGAGCCGAGCACGCGAAGCTCGCGGAAGAGGATGTCGAAGGGCTCGATCTCGATCTTGTCGCCGGCGGCCATGACGCCGAGGATGACGACCGTGCCGCCAGCCTTCGCCAGCTTCGGCGCCTGCTCCATCGTCTCCGGAACGCCGGCGCATTCGATCACCACGTCGGCGCCGCCCGGCAGCAGGCCGTTCGCCCCGACCAGGCCCTCGATCGCATCGCCGGAGGAGGGGTCGAAGCTGTGCGTCGCCCCGATCTCCTCGGCTAGCGCCCGCTTTTCCGCCTGCCGCGTCACCAGCACGACCTTCGTCGCGCCGGCGATCCGGCAGAGCTGCACGGTGAGCATGCCGATGACGCCGCCGCCGAGCACGACGACGCTGGAGCCTGCCCTGATCTCGGCCATGTCGACGCCGTGCAGGCAGCACGCGAGCGGCTCGCAGAAGGCGCCGTGATGCGGATGCAGGTCGAGCGGGATCTCGTAGGCCTGCTTTTCCGGCACGATGACGTAGTCGGCGAAGCCGCCGTCGATCTGGATGCCGATCGCCTTCAGATTACGGCAGAGATTGACGCGGCCGTTCAGGCATTGCGGGCAGAGGCCGCAGGAGATGTTCGGGTCGCCGGTGATGCGGGCGCCCGGCTTGACCGTCGTCACCTTGTCGCCCACCGCCTCGACGATGCCGCAGAATTCGTGGCCGAGGGTCACCGGCGGCTTCGAGGGGAACTCCCCGTGCAGGATGTGGCGGTCGGTGCCGCAGACGCCGCAGGCCTCCACCCGCACGAGCAGGTCGTTCGGTCCCGGCACGGGTTTTTCCACCTCGCGCACGAACAGGTTGCCGATCGCGTCGAGCCTCACAGCCTTCATGATGATAGTCCTCCCGGATTCTTTTTCCTCGCGCGGATAGGAGCGGCAAACCGTTCCGCGGTCAAGCCGATATGGCATTCCCAAGCCGTGCCCGGCATTTTTCAGCATGCCCTTGTGCAAAACCGCCGCTCGCGCGTTATATCGCCATCACGGGCCTTACGGCGGCAGGAACAGGGGAGTGACCAGCATGGAATGGAAGGGGCGGCGCCAGTCGGACAATGTCGAGGATCGCCGGGGCATGCCGGGCGGCGGGCTCAGGACCAATCCGTTCGGGCGGGGCGGCGGCTTCCGCATTCCGGGTGGCGGCGGCATGCGCCGGGCCGGCGGCGGCCTCAGCTTCGGCACGATCATCGTCCTCGTCGTCCTCTATTTCATCCTGAAGGCGATGGGCATCGACCTTCTGCAGGTGATGGACGGCGGCGGTCTGTCGCCGACATCGGGCTACGAGCAGTCGGAAGGTGCCACGACCGGCTCGCCCCAGGAAGAGGAGATGAAGGCCTTCATGGCGACCGTGCTTGCCGAGACGGAGGACACCTGGAACGGCATCTTCCAGGCCAACGGCCAGACCTACGAGGAACCGAAGCTCGTGCTCTTCCGCGATGGCATCTCGTCGGCCTGCGGCGCGGCCTCTTCCGCGACCGGCCCCTTCTATTGCCCCGGCGACCGCAAGGTCTATCTCGATCTCGGCTTCTTCGACGAACTGGCGCGCAAGTTCAACGCCTCCGGCGACTTCGCCCAGGCCTATGTCCTTGCCCACGAGGTCGGCCATCACGTCCAGAACCTGATCGGCGTCCTGCCGAAGTTCAACCAGATGCGCCAGTCGATGAGCGAGGCGGAAGCAAACCAGATGTCGGTGCGCGTCGAACTTCAGGCCGACTGCTTCGCCGGGATCTGGGGCAAGTATACCGAGCAGAAGGGTCTGCTGTCGGCCGGCGACCTGGAAGAGGCGCTGAACGCCGCGAGCCAGATCGGCGACGACACGCTGCAGAAGCGCACGCAGGGCTACGTCGTGCCGGAAAGCTTCAACCACGGCACCTCGGCGCAGCGCAGCACATGGTTCAAGCGCGGCTTCGACAGCGGCCGGATGTCCGATTGCGACACATTCTCCGGGCCGGTGTGAGGAAAGACAGCCACGGCCGGTCGGTCCGGCAGGCGGCGGGTCGGCCCCGCCGCGCCGTGCCTGGATGAAACGGTGGCGAAAAAGCGGCAGCCGGCGCTTTTCGGATCTCAAGACATGGCGAATCTGCTGTCCGAGGTGCCACCCTTCATTGAAAGGGCGGTCACCCTCCTGTAAGGCATGCAGCGAAGCGTGCCACCGGTCTGTCGTCCAGGGGAATACGGAATGAAGAAATATAAAGTGTCTGCCGTTGCCTGCGCGCGATGGGAGGCGGACTATATTTCCGAATGGGTTGCCTATTACAAGGACCTCGGTGTCGACCACATCTACATCTATTCAAACGATGAGGACGAGTCTTCCCTGCGTTCGGCCCTCCTGCCGTTCATCGGCGGTCCGGATGGCGGATATGTGACCTATCATCACTTCCCGTATCAGGGGCAGCAGCGGTCGATGTACTGCCATTATCTCGAGAATTACGCGCACGAGACGGAGTGGTGCGCCTTCATCGACATCGACGAGTTTCTCAACCTGCGCGGCCGGACGATCGTCGACTTCCTCGACAGGTTTCCCTACGCGGACGCCGTGTACTTCAACTGGCTCAATTTCGGAAACAACGGCTTCCTCGAGCGGCCGAGGGGCTGCGTGCTCGAAAACTACACGCGCCGCGAGGCGGGCGTTCACCACTATACCAAGAATATCTTCAGGCCGTCGCGCATCGATGTCGGGGTCGTCACGTCGGCGGCGCACCGCAACTCGCATTTCTGGCATGGATGGCACATGTTCAGCGAGTTTCGCATGCGGGTGGTCAATGTCGTCGGCGACAGCATGGACGACTATTACGTGAATTTTCCCGAGAAGGCGATCGGCTACGTCAACGGGCCGCGTGGGCGCGACATCCTCGAGACGGCCGTCATCCACCATTACTCGATGAAGTCGCTGACCGACTACAGGCGCCGCGTCGAGCGCGGCACCTTCGGCGACTTTGCCGGACAGAAGGTCTGGGGCAGTTTTTCGGACCAGGAGATCCAGAGCCAGGCCGCCCAGTTCAACGCGGTGGAGGATCGTTCGCTCGCGCGCCACTGGCTGTCGAAGATCGGCTATGCCATCGCCTGCGTGCCCGAGGCATCCGGCCGGTCCGTCGCGGAACTGGGTACCGCGCGCGCGAGTTCCGTCTCGCCCTGGTCCCATTCGCAGGTGGCGGACGAGGACGCGAACCGGGCGCTGGCCGGCGCGGTTTCCGGCGACTATTCGTTCCACACCGCGCTCGAGGACGATCCGTGGTGGCGCGTCGATCTCGGCAGCGCCTACCCGCTGTCCGAAGTGTGGGTGTTCAACCGGATCAATGGTGGCGACCAGGCCCCGTCGCGCCACCTGAAGGTCTCGGTCTCGCTCGACGATTCCTCCTATGTCGACGTGTACAAGGCGGATGGCCGGCCCTTCGGCGGCGCCGACGGGCATCCGCTGATCGTCCGCCTGGAGGGCGCAAGGCGGGCCCGCTACGTGCGGCTGTCGATCGAGGGGCGGGCCTGCCTGCATCTCGACAAGGTCAGAATCTACGCCGCGACCGGAACCGGCTGACGGTTCGATCCGGCCCTTCCGACCGCCCCCTCCGGAGACGATGCCGCCATGTCAGGTTCCCCGATGCTCGAACCGAAGATCGCCCGTCGCGGCCTCGTGCTCGTCTTCATGATCCTGTTTCTCGACGTGATCGGCATCGCCATCATCATGCCGGTGCTGCCGGCCTTCCTGTCGGAACTGACCGGGGACAGCATCGCCGATGCGGCGGTCGACGGCGGCTGGCTGCTGCTCGTCTATTCCGCCATGCAGTTCCTGTTCGCGCCGCTGATCGGCAACCTGTCCGACCGGTTCGGCCGGCGGCCGGTGCTGCTCGCCTCGGTCTTCACCTTCGCCGTCGACAACCTGATCTGTGCGCTCGCCGGAAGCTACTGGATGCTCTTCGTCGGGCGCGTGCTCGCCGGCATCAGCGGCGCCAGCTTCGCCACCGCCTCGGCGACGATCGCCGACGCCAGCGACGACAGCAACCGGGCGAAGAATTTCGGCCTGATCGGCATCGCCTTCGGCACCGGTTTCGCCATCGGCCCGGTGATCGGCGGGCTGCTGGGGGAATTCGGCCCGCGCGTTCCCTTCTATGGCGCCGCCGCGCTCGCCTTCCTCAATTTCGCGTTTGCCTGGTTCATGCTGCCGGAAACGCTTCTGCAGGAAAACCGCCGCCGCTTCGAATGGGGCCGCGCCAATCCGCTCGGCGCGCTGAAGCAGATGCGCAACTATCCGGGCATCGGCTGGGTCGGGCTGGTCTTCTTCCTCTACTGGCTCTGCCATGCCGTCTATCCGGCGGTCTGGCCCTTCGTCTCGGCCGACCGCTACGGCTGGAGCGAGGGGCAGATCGGCCTGTCGCTCGGCGTCTTCGGCGTCTGCGGCGCCATCGTCATGGGCGTGATCCTGCCGCGGGTCGTGCCGGTGCTCGGCGAATGGCGGACCGCGCTCACGGGCCTCGTCTTCACGACGCTGGCGCTTTTCGGCTATGCCTCGGCATGGCAGGGCTGGATGGTCTATGCCGTCATCCTTCTCACCTGCCTCGAAGGCCTTGCCGATGCGCCGTTGCGCAGCATCGCGGCCGCGAAGGTCCCGCCCTCGGCGCAGGGCGAACTCCAGGGGGCGATGTCGAGCCTTTCCAGCATCACCACCATCCTCGGCCCGGTGATCTTCACCCAGATCTACAGCGGCTTCAGCGGCGGAAACGCTCCCGTCGCCTTTACCGGGGCGGCCTATCTCGCCGCCGCCGTCTTCGTCGGGCTCGGCGTCCTCGTCTTTGTCGCCAAGGTGCCGGCCGCGCCGCCGCCGGCGGCCGGAGACCGGGGCGTGGTGGAAAATTGATCAACTTCTGTGATGTTTTGATGAAATAATGAGCATCTCTGCGGACGCCTCTGGCGTTTGCGGCAGGGTTCGACTATCAGGATCCCGTTCTCGCCTGCAAGCCGGCTTCCCGTCGAAGCGTCCGGCCGCGCGATGCGCCCGGGCGGACGTCTTGGAAGAACTGCGTCATCGACGCGACGGCCGCCGATCGGCGGCCCGTCCGTCCATCCATTGCCGGACCCATGCCATGCTTCTCTCGATCAACGACGCCAAGCGCGTCCCCGACGACAATTCCTGGTCGCTGCACTATCGCGCCACATTCGCGCTCGGCCTGCCCTTCGTCGGCGCCCAGCTCGCCCAGCTCGCCATCAACGCGACCGACGTGCTGATGGTCGGCAAGCTCGGCGCGGTGGAGCTCGCCGCGATCATCCTCGCGACGCAGATGTTCTTCACCCTGTTCATCTTCGGTTCCGGCTTCGCCAACGCGGTCGTGCCGATGGTGGCGCAGGCGGTCGGCCGCGGTGATGCCGTCGCCGTGCGCCGCGCGGTGCGCATGGGCATGTGGGTGGTGGTGCTTTACGGGGCGCTCACCGCGCCGATCCTCTGGTATTCCGGTGCGGTGCTGAGATTCGCGGGCCAGCAGCCCGAGGTCGCCGCGCTGGCGCAGTCCTATCTGCGCGTCGCGCAATGGGCGATCTTTCCGAGCCTCCTCTTCATGGTGCTGCGCGCCTTCCTGAGCGGGCTGGAGCGGGCGGGCATCATCCTGCACATCACGCTGGCGACGCTCGTCCTCAACGCGGCGCTCTGCTACGTGCTGATCTACGGGCATTTCGGCGTTCCGGCGCTCGGCATCGTCGGGGCGGCGCTTGCCGCGCTCGCCGTCGCGCTGCTCGGCCTGGCGCTTGCCGTCGGTTACGTCCAGATCGTGCCGCAGCTCAGGGACTACGAGATCTTCGTGCGGTTCTGGCGCGCGGACTGGCTTGGCTTCCGCGAGGTGATCTGGCTCGGCCTGCCGATCGGCATCACCATCCTTGCCGAGGTCAGCCTGTTCACCGTCGCTTCGCTGCTGATGGGGTCGATCGGCACGATCGAACTCGCCGCGCACGGGATCGCGCTGCAGTTCGCCTCGATCGCCTTCATGGTCCCGCTTGGCATCGCTCAGGCCGCGACGGTGCGCATCGGCCTCGCCCATGGCCGCGGCGACGGGCTCGGCGTGCGCCGCGCGGCGATCGCCGCCCTCGTGCTCGGTGCCGCCTGTGCCGCCCTCGGCGGCACGCTTTTCGCGACGATCCCCTACGGCCTCGCCGCGCTCTATCTCGATACGGGAAGGCCGGATGCGGCTGCCGTGCTCGCCTATGCCGGGCCGCTGATCGTGATCGCCGGCGCGTTCCAGCTCGTCGACGGGCTGCAGGCGATCGCCGCCGGCATGCTGCGCGGTCTGAAGGACGCGACGGTGCCGATGATCATGGCGATGGTCGCCTACTGGCCGATCGGCTTCGGCTTCGCCTTCGTGCTCGCCTTCCCGCTTGGACTGGGCGGCGTCGGCGTCTGGTTCGGCTTTCTGCTCGGCCTTCTCGCCGCTGCGGTCATGCTGAACCTCCGGTTCTTCCGCCTCGTCTCCGCCCGCCGCTGAGCGGCGGAGCCCGAAACAGGCAGACGCCGCAGCCCGAAAAGGGCGCGGCGTCTTTTCCCCCGTCGAACGGGGCTTTCTCCTTGTTCTTGGCGCAGCGTCCGACGCCGAAGCGATCCCGCTTCGGCTGGACATGCTCCAGGTCCTCGCCTCAGCGTTCGGCGAGTGCCGGTTCGCCCTTGCGCTCGCGGATGAGGTTGACGAAGCGACGGAAGAGATAGTGGCTGTCCTGCGGACCGGGCGAGGCTTCCGGATGGTGCTGCACCGAGAAGACCGGCTTGCCGGCAAGGCGCAGGCCGCAGTTGGAGCCGTCGAACAGGGAGACATGCGTCTCCTCGACCCCCGCCGGCAGCGAGGCCGATTCGACGGCGAAGCCGTGGTTCATCGAGACGATCTCCACCTTCCCGGTGGTGTGGTCCTTCACCGGATGGTTGGCGCCGTGGTGGCCCTGATGCATCTTGGCCGTGGTGCCGCCGAGCGCCAGCGCCAGCATCTGGTGGCCGAGGCAGATGCCGAACACCGGCAGGCCGCTGTCGACGAGGTCGCGGATCACCGGCACGGCATAGGTTCCGGTCGCCGCCGGATCGCCCGGGCCGTTCGACAGGAAGATGCCGTCCGGCTTCTGCGCCAGAACCTCCGCCGCCGTCGTCGTCGCCGGCATGACCGTGACGCGGCAGCCGAGCCCGGCAAAGAGGCGCAGGATGTTGCGCTTGACGCCGAAGTCGAGCGCGACGACGTGATAGGCGGCATCGGCCTCCTTAAGTTCGGAATAGCCCTTGTCCCAGAGCCAGGGCGTCTGCTGCCAGCGCGACGTCTGGCCGGAGGTCGCGACCTTGGCAAGGTCGAGATCGACGAGGCCGCTCCAGGCCTTTGCCTCCGCCTTCAGCGCCTCGACGTCGAAGACGCCGTTCGGATCATGGGCGATGACGGCGTTCGGCATGCCGTTCTCGCGGATCCAGACGGTCAGCGCCCGCGTGTCGATGCCGCAAAGGCCGATGATGCCGCGCGCCTTCAGCCACTGGTCGAGATGCCTTGCCGCGCGGTAGTTGGAGGGATCGGTGATGTCGGCCTTGAAGATCACGCCGACGGCACCGTGGCGCGCCGCCGGCGTCAGGTCCTCGATGTCCTCGTCGTTGGTGCCGATATTGCCGATATGGGGAAAGGTGAAGGTGACGATCTGGCCGAGATAGGAGGGGTCGGTCAGGATCTCCTGGTAACCGGTGAGCGCGGTGTTGAAGCAGACTTCCGCTTCCACCTTGCCGGTGGCGCCGATCCCCGTGCCCTCGATCACGGTGCCGTCGGCAAGAACAAGGAGCGCTGTCGGCGTGTGCGTCGTCCAGGCGGGGGTCGCGGTCATGATGTCATCCCGTTCGCCGTCCGGCGCCCGGGCTTTCGCCAGGCGCGTCAGGAGGGCCGTTGTCGTGGTTGCGTGGAAACGGGGCATGCGGCGGTGCCGTGCCAGTCCGTTTCACCTCTCTCGTGTGCAAGTGCGGGAAAATAGACAAAGCCCGCCCTCCGGTCAATTCTTGCACGGGAAATTTAGGTCTCTCGCCCGCCCCGTCCGCTGCTCGGCCCGGCGCGCCATTTGCGCGAGGGGCGGTCCATGGGCTAAAGACGCCCGATCGACGCGGGCCCCGATGCCCGCCGTCATTGCCCCTGAGGGAGAGAGCCCATGCTGCGCGACCGTATCGCCACTGACATCAAGACCGCCATGAAGGCCCGCGATGCCCGCACGCTCGCGACCGTCCGCCTGATCCAGTCCGCCGTCAACGACCGCGACATCGCCAATCGCGGAACCGGAAAGCCGGCGGCGAGCGAAGAGGAGATCTTGCAGATCCTCGCCAAGATGATCAAGCAGCGCGAGGAATCGGCAAGGCTCTACGTGGACGGCGGCCGGCAGGATCTTGCCGACAAGGAGCGCGAGGAAATCGCCGTCATCGAGACCTTCCTGCCGAAGCAGCTCTCCGAGGAAGAGGTGAAGGCCGCCGCCGCCGCCGCGATCGCCGAGACCGGGGCGCAGGGCATGCGCGACATGGGCAAGGTCGTCGGCCTGCTCAAGCAGCGCCATGCGGGGCAGATGGATTTCTCCCGCGCCTCCGCCATCGTCAAGGCGCTGCTGACCTGAGCGATTCGTGCAGGAGCGGCGAGGTCAGGCCGCGTCCCTCCGTTCCGCCGATCTTGCGCGCGCTCTGCGCCGCGCGACGGTAGGCCTCCTCGACAAGCGCGAACTTTTCCGCCTGGTAGTCCCAGTATTCGCGGATGAAATCGCGCGAGATCCAGAACCGGCTTTTGCCGGGCAGGCCGTCCCAGCCGTTGCTGCCCATCTCGGCCGCCTTGCCGATCAGCCGCTTGAGGTGGGTCTTGGAGATCAGGAAATGTTCGGCGACGTCGCGCGGCGAGAACGGTTCGATCATCACGCGGTCCATGTCGGGATCGAAATCGGTGATGCGGGCGAAGAGGAAATCCATCACGACGCCGCCCGAATTGGCCCAGGTGAAGAGATCGAAGGTCGGGCCGGGCTGGCGCAGGCGGGGGTTTCGCAGGATGCGGCTGGCAAGAAAGGGCTGGAGCCGCGCGATCAGGCAGGGGTCGTTCTCAAAGGTTGCGACGCGCGAACCGCCGTCGAGGCTGTCGAGGAGAGCGAGATGGCAGCGCACCCATTTTCGCATCGCCGTCATCGCCTGCTCGGTCGGCTCCAGTCGCCTTATCCGCTTGTCCGGCGGCTCGGAGAGCAGGCGCAGGAGCTTGTAGGCCTGCATTTCCTGCAGGAAGCTCGCTGCCGTGTTGCGGCTGGCGATATTGTGGCCGGTGACCGCGGCGATGAAGCGGGCAGCGTAGAGGCCGCCCTCGTGTCCCGTGTCGAAATGCAGGGCGAAGCCGGCATGGGCCATCAGCCATCGCTGCTGCGAGGCGAAGATCGAGCTCACCCGCGGGTTTTCGCTGTAGCCGGCGACCATCGTGCGGGCATGCCCGAGGATGGCGTTGAAAAAGTCCGGGCTGGAGGCGAATTCTGAAACTGAAATAGGCATAAAGTAGTCCAATCCAATCGGCTTATGTCTTCGCTTGCCTCATTTCCGCCGTCAAATCATTTCTGCACGAAGCATCAACGCCTGATCCTCGGATTCGGTTTCATCAGCGAGCGCTTATGGGCGACGAATTTCGCGCCCGGCGCAAGGCTTCGGACTGGTTTGCCTCCGGCCTCGTGGCTATAACGACCGGGCGAGGTGTTTTATGCGTTTCCCATCCCATTTTCTCGACGAGATCCGTGATCGCGTTCCGATCTCGAGCGTGATCGGCCGGCGCGTGACCTGGGACCGCAAGAAGACGAACACGACGCGCGGCGACTTCTGGGCCTGCTGCCCGTTTCACGGCGAGAAGTCGCCGAGCTTTCACTGCGAGGACCGGAAGGGGCGCTACCACTGTTTCGGCTGTGGCGTATCGGGCGATCATTTCCGTTTTTTGACGGATCTCGACGGCGTCAGCTTTCCGGAAGCCGTGCAGCAGATCGCCGACATGGCGGGCGTCGCCATGCCGCAGCCGGACGCCGAGGCCGAGCGGCGCGACCGGGAGCGCACCGGGCTGATCGACGTGATGGAGATGGCGGCCGCGTTCTTCGAGGAGCAATTGCAGACCGCCGCCGGCGCCAGGGCCCGGGCCTATCTGCGCGATCGCGGCCTGACGGGCCGGACCATCGAGACGTTCCGCCTCGGCTATGCGCCCGACAGCCGCAATGCGCTCAAGGAATTCCTCGCCGGGAAGGGCGTGCCGAAGGAGCAGATCGAGGCCTGCGGGCTCGTGGTGCATGGACCCGAGATCCCCGTCTCCTACGACCGGTTCCGCGACCGCATCACCTTCCCGATCCTTTCCTCCCGGGAAAAGGTGATTGCCTTCGGCGGCCGCGCCATGTCCGCCGACGCGCCGGCGAAATATTTGAACTCGAACGAAACCGAGCTCTTCCACAAGGGCAACGTGCTCTACAACTTCGCCCGGGCGCGCCGGGCAGCGCAAGGGGCGGACGGGGCCGGCACGATCATCGCCGTCGAGGGCTATATGGACGTGATCGCGCTGCACCAGGCGGGCGTCGGCAACGCCGTGGCGCCGCTCGGCACGGCACTGACCGAGAACCAACTCGATCTCCTGTGGAAGATGACGCCGCAGCCCGTTCTCTGCTTCGACGGCGACGGGGCGGGGATCCGCGCCGCCAACCGCGCCCTCGACCTCGCCTTGCCGCACCTGAAGCCGGGGCGCTCGCTGCGCTTCGCCCTGCTGCCGGACGGCAAGGATCCCGACGATCTCGTGCGCCAGGACGGTCGCGCCGCCTTCGACCGGGTGCTCGACGCCGCCCGGTCCCTGTCCGAGATGCTGTGGCAGCGCGAGACGCAAGGGACTTCCTTCGACACGCCGGAGAAACGGGCCGAGCTCGAGGCCCGGCTGAAGCAGGTGACGGGGGTGATCGCCGACGAGAGCGTGCGGCGCCATTACGGGCAGGACGTCCGCGACCGGCTGAACGCCTTTTTCCAGGGCGCGCGCCGTTCCGGCGGCGATGCCTTCGCCGGCCGTCGCCGCGAGGGCGAGCGGCGTGATCGGGGCGGGCGCGACGCAAGGGGGGCGCCGCGCCCCGTTTCCGACCGCCTCGCCCAGTCCTCCCTCGTCAGCGGCAACAGGGCGGTGCCGCTCCTGCGCGAAAGCGTGCTGGTTCTGACCATCGTCAGCCATCCGCAGCTCCTCTTCGACGAGTTCGACGAGATGTCGGCGATGGATTTCGATCATCCCGACCTGAAGCGCTTTTGGCCGGAGATCCTTAACATCGCCGCCGCGCGCGGACCGAAACTGTCGCCCGAGGCGCTGCGCGAGGCGATCGCCGCCGCCGGCTTCGGGCCGCTCGTCGAGGCGCTCGACCGGCAGATCCGCAATGCGCGGCTGTGGACGGCGACCGAGGCGGCCGCCTTCGAGGATGCGCGCGAGGGCTATCTGCAGGCGCTGGCGCTGCACAAGCGCGGCCGCGCGCTCTCGGCCCAGCGCCGCGAACTGGAGCAGGAACTGGCCCAGGCGATCGAGGATGGCGACGGCGACGGGGTTCCCGCGATCCTGCGCGCGCTGGAGGAAGTGCAGGCGGAGATCGCCAGGCTCGAGAACCAGGAGGCGATCATCGACGGTTTCGGCGTGCTGTCCGGTCGGGTCAAGGGGCCGGCGGGTGCCCGATGAGGCAGGCTGCCGGCGACAGGACGGGGATCCATCATGAAGGGTGACGCGATGCAGGGTGGTGGCGCGATCAAGCGGCTGTTTAAGGGCGGGCGCCGCGACCCGCTCGACGTGCTGCGCAGCGTCTATGGCTATTCCGCCTTTCGCGGCGAGCAGCAGCGCGTCATCGAGCGGGTCGTGGCCGGTGGCGATGCGGTGGTGCTGTTTCCGACGGGTGCGGGAAAGTCGCTCTGCTTCCAGATCCCCGCGCTCTGCCGCGAGGGCGTCGGCCTCGTCGTCTCGCCGCTGATCGCGCTGATGCGCGACCAGGTCGAGGCGATGACGCAGCTCGGTGTCCGGGCGGCGGCGCTCAACTCGTCGCTGACGCGGGAGGAGTTCCTCGCTGTCCGCCGTTCGCTCGCCGCCGGCACGCTTGACCTTCTCTACGTCACCCCGGAGCGCATCGTCACGCCGGCCTTCCGCGAGATGATGGAAGGTGTGCCGATCGCGCTCCTTGCCATCGACGAGGCGCATTGCGTGTCGCAATGGGGGCATGACTTCCGGCCGGAATACCGCGCGCTCGGCGCCTTTGCCGAGCAGTTTCCCGGCGTGCCGCGCCTGGCGCTGACGGCGACGGCCGATCCGCACACGCGCGACGACATCATCGAGCGGCTGCGGCTCGATGCAGCGGAAGTGTTCACCACCAGCTTTGACCGGCCGAACATCGCCTACGAGATCGCCGAGCGCGACCAGCCGCGCCAGCAGCTCCTGCGCTTTCTCGCCCGCCATCCGGGCGAAAGCGGCATCGTCTACTGCCTGTCGCGCGCCAAGGTCGAGGAGACCGCCGAATGGCTGAATGCGCAGGGCCTGCGCGCTCTGCCCTACCATGCCGGCATGGACCGGGCGCTGCGCGACGCAAACCAGGATGCCTTCCTGAAGGAGGACGCGCTCTGCCTGGTGGCGACCGTCGCCTTCGGCATGGGCATCGACAAGCCGGACGTGCGCTATGTCGCCCATCTCGACCTGCCGGGCTCGGTCGAGGCCTATTACCAGGAGACCGGCCGCGCCGGGCGCGACGGGCTGCCCTCGGACGTGTGGATGGCCTATGGCATGGCCGACGTGGTGCAGCGTCGCCGCATGATCGACGAGGGCGGGGCGGCCGACGAGGTGAAGCGGGTCGAGCGCGCCAAGCTCAACGCGCTTCTCGCGATCTGCGAAACGGTCGGCTGCCGGCGCCAGGCGATCCTTGCCCATTTCGGCGAGGCCCATCCGGGCGGCTGCGGCAATTGCGACACCTGCAACACGCCGGTCGAGACCTGGGACGGGACGGAGGCCGCCATCAAGGCGCTGGCCGCCATCTACCGCACCGGCGAGCGCTTCGGCACCGGCCACCTGATCGACGTCCTCACCGGCAAGGCGAACGAAAAGACCGAGCGCTTCGGGCACACGCAGATGCCGGTCTTCGGCGCGGGACGCGACATCGCGCCCGGCGTCTGGCAGTCGATCTTCCGCCAGTTGCTCGCCGGCGGGCTCGTCAGCGTCGACCACGGCGCCTATGGCGCGCTGAAGCTCGAGCCGGAGGCACGCGCCGTCTTCCGCCGCGAGCGTGAGGTGCGCTTCCGAAAGGACCGGCCGCAAACGGGCCGGAAGGCGAGGGCAGGGCAGGCGCCGGCCGCGCGCGACCGGTCGACCCTTTCGGGCGACGATCGCGCGCTCTTCGAGAAGCTGCGGGCCGAGCGCCTGTCGATCGCCAAGGACCTCGACGTGCCGCCCTATGTGATCTTCCCGGACACGACGCTGATCGCGCTGGCGCGGGAACGGCCGCGCGATCTCGCCGAGCTTCTCGACATTCCCGGCATCGGCGAGACCAAGCGCGACCGCTTCGGCGAGGCCTTCCTCGCGGTGATCGGGGATTTCGTCGAGACGATGTGACTGCTGCCCGCGGCGGAGCACGGAGGTCGAAGGGGCGCCCATCCCTCCGCGGGCTGGGGATGAACGGAGGCGGGAAATGGGCGGCGGTGTCATCGACAAGATCACTTACCCGAACGGAAAAATCTACGTCGGGCAGGACCGGACGCGCAGCATCCTCTATTTCGGCAGTCCGGCGCGGCACCGGGTGGCCGCTGATTTTTCCGCGGATCAGTACCGGGATTTTTCCGTTCGGCGCGAGATCCTGTGGGAGTCGGACTCGGCGTCAAGAGCGGAACTGACGGCGATGGAGCTTGAATGGATCCGGCGTTTCGGTTCCAACGACCCGGCCGTCGGCTACAATCGATGGCCACCCACGGCCGGAGCGCGTAATCCTCGCCTGCCGGAAGAGTGAGGACCGTTCACTTTTCCTTCGCCGCCGCGCGGGCCCCTTGTCTTTCTCAGCCGGCCCACTACATGCGGGTGCAAGCGGAGGAATGGTGCAATGATCGCGTTCCCGGCAGATTCCGTCGTCTCATCGTCAGTAAAGGCTTGACGTGGCCGATTTTTATGGGAATCACCATTCTCATTAGAAGAGGCGTCGTGATAGGGCTTCGGGCCGGATATCATGCCACGTCAGCCAGCGGCTGTCTCCACCTGAGGAGCGCCGGCGGAACTGCAAGGGTCACCGTGGTTAATCAGGCTTTAAACATCATCCCGTTACGTCAGGGGAAATGAGTCGCAGGGCCGCAGCCGCGCATGGCCCCTCAGGCGACGAATTTGCAGCGCCCTAGAAGTGAAAGCTGTCCAAGGAAAGCGACGACTACATGGCAACCAAGGTCAAAGAAAACGAAGAAGCGGATTCTGAGCGCGAGGGTGCACCGGACGGACCGCTTCTCGACCTTTCGGATGACGCTGTCAAGAAGATGATCAAGGCCGCCAAAAAGCGCGGCTACGTGACCATGGACGAGCTCAACGAGGTGCTTCCCTCCGATCAGGTCGATCCCGACCGGATCGAGGACATCATGTCGATGCTGAACGAGATGGGCATCAACGTCGTCGAGGACGAGGACGCCGAAGAGGCGGCCGGCGCGACCGAGGACGAGGACGGCGACAGCGATTCCGACAGCGAGGGCGGCGAGATCGCCACCTCGGCCGGCACGGCGCTGGCGACGGCGAAGAAGAAGGAACCGACCGACCGGACGGACGATCCCGTGCGCATGTACCTGCGCGAGATGGGATCGGTCGAGCTCCTTTCGCGCGAAGGCGAGATCGCGATCGCCAAGCGCATCGAGGCCGGCCGCGAGACGATGATCGCGGGGCTCTGTGAAAGCCCGCTGACCTTCCAGGCGCTGATCATCTGGCGCGACGAGCTGAACGAGGGCCAGACGCTCCTGCGCGAGATCATCGATCTCGAAACGACCTATTCGGGTCCGGAGGCGAAGGCGGCGCCGCAGTTCCAGAGCCCGGAGAAGATCGAGGCCGACCGCAAGGCGGCCGAGGAGAAGGAAAAGACCCGCCGTCCGCCGCGCGTCGCTGCCAATGACGACGACATCACCAATGTCGGGGGCGCCGACGCCGAACCGGTCGAGGAGGAGGAGGACGACGACGAATCGAACCTCTCGCTCGCCGCGATGGAAGCCGAGCTTCGCCCGCAGGTGATGGAGACGCTCGACACGATCGCCGAGACCTACAAGAAGCTGCGCAAGCTGCAGGACCAGCAGGTGGAGGCCCGCCTTGCCGCGACCGGCACGCTGTCGCCGGCGCAGGAGCGCCGCTACAAGGAGCTGAAGGACGAACTCATCCTCTCGGTGAAGTCGCTGTCGCTCAACCAGAACCGCGTCGACAGCCTCGTCGAGCAACTCTACGACATCAACAAGCGTCTGGTGCAGAACGAGGGCCGGCTGCTTCGTCTCGCCGAAAGCTATGGCGTCAAGCGCGACTCGTTCCTCGAGCAGTATTCCGGCGCGGAGCTCGATCCGAACTGGATGAAGTCGATCGCCAATCTCTCGGCGCGCGGCTGGAAGGAATTCGCCAAGAACGAAGGCACGATGATCCGCGACATTCGCGGAGAGATCCAGAATCTCGCGACCGAAACCGGCATTTCGGTGACGGAGTTCCGCCGCATCGTCCATATGGTGCAGAAGGGCGAGCGCGAGGCGCGCATTGCCAAGAAGGAGATGGTGGAGGCGAACCTTCGCCTCGTCATCTCGATCGCCAAGAAATACACGAACCGCGGCCTGCAGTTCCTCGACCTGATCCAGGAAGGCAATATCGGGCTGATGAAGGCGGTCGACAAGTTCGAGTACCGGCGCGGCTACAAGTTCTCGACCTATGCGACCTGGTGGATCAGGCAGGCGATCACCCGCTCGATCGCCGACCAAGCCCGCACCATCCGCATCCCGGTGCACATGATCGAGACGATCAACAAGATCGTGCGCACCTCGCGCCAGATGCTGCACGAGATCGGCCGCGAGCCGACGCCGGAGGAACTGGCGGAAAAGCTCGCCATGCCGCTCGAAAAGGTGCGCAAGGTGCTGAAGATCGCCAAGGAGCCGATCTCGCTCGAAACGCCGGTCGGCGACGAGGAGGACAGCCATCTCGGCGACTTCATCGAGGACAAGAACGCGCTGCTGCCGATCGATGCGGCGATCCAGGCGAACCTGCGCGAGACGACGACCCGCGTTCTCGCCTCGCTGACGCCGCGCGAGGAGCGCGTGCTGCGCATGCGCTTCGGCATCGGCATGAACACCGACCACACGCTGGAAGAGGTCGGCCAGCAGTTCTCGGTGACCCGCGAACGCATCCGCCAGATCGAGGCGAAGGCATTGCGCAAGCTCAAGCATCCGAGCCGCTCGCGCAAGCTCCGGAGCTTCCTCGACAGCTGAGGCGAAGGCATCCACCCGATTTTTGAAGGCCCGGCCCGCGGCAGCGCGCCGGGCCTTTTCGCATGCGCGACAGGGACAGGTCGATCAAAACCGATCGTTAAGTTTTACCATTTATAAAGTTTCGCCAAACGAGAGAGCTTGTCCGTGCGTATCGCTTGTTTGTGCCTGATGCTGATCCTTCTGTCCGGCTGCGCCAGCATTCCGCGCCAGCAGGGCAATGTCTGCGCGGTGTTTTCCCAGAAGGACGGGATGTTCGGCAACTGGCGGCGCGCCGCCAACGCGGCCGAACGCGAATACGGCATTCCCGTGCCGATCCTGATGGCGACGATCTACACGGAATCGGGTTTCCGCCACAATGCGCGGCCACCGCGCAAGATGCTGCTCGGCTTCATTCCGTGGACGCGGGAATCGAGCGCCTACGGCTATTCGCAGGCGCTGGACGGCACCTGGGACCGCTATCGGCGTGCGACGGGCCGCTTTGCCGCACGCCGCACGAATTTCGCCGACGCAATCCGCTTCATCGGCTGGTATCACTACCAGAGCCACCGGACGAACGGCATTGCCCGCAACGACGCCTACCGCCTCTACCTAGCCTATTACAGCGGCCATGGCGGCTACGCGCGCGGCTCCTTCACCGCGACCGCGCGCAAGGGCGCGGCGCGGGCGGCGAAGATCGCCACGACCTATGCCCGGCAGTTGCGCGGCGGCTGCTGAGGCAGGGCCCGGCGTCGCCGACATCGATCCGCACTGCCGCGCGGAACCGAAACGGTGCAGGCGCCGTTGCGGACGAGATCGACGGGAGAGGGACTATTCGCGATGTCCTATGCCGACGGATTCATCGTCGCCGTGCCGAAGGACCGGCTGGAGGAATACAAGCGGCTGGCCCTCAAGGCAGGCGAGGTGTGGAAGGAGCATGGCGCGCTCGCCTATGTCGAATGCATCGGCGACGACGCGCCCTATGGCGAACTGACCTCCTTTCCTCGCGCGGTACAGGCGCGTGACCACGAGGTGATCGCCTTTTCATGGATCCTCTATGCGTCGCGCGAGGCACGCGACAGCATCAACGAGAAGGTGATGGCCGATCCACGGCTGAAGGACGCGATGTCCGACCTGCCCTTCGACGGCAAGCGGATGATCTATGGCGGCTTCGTTCCGTTCGTCGCGCTTTGAGCCCGGCGCGCTTGCGGTTCCGCCCCTTGCGTGCCACACAGTCTTCGAGGGACGGCGACGGGGCGCCGTCGTTTCGAGGGGACCGGCATGCCGCAGACGATCGTCACCGTCGCAACGCGCGGGCAGGGATTCTACGAGATCACCCGCGAGGCCCAGGCCTTCGTCGGAAGACATGCGCCGCAGGAGGGCCTGCTCACGCTCTTCGTGCGCCATACGTCGGCGTCGCTGATCGTCCAGGAAAACGCCGACGCCTCCGTGCGCACCGATCTGTCGTGGTTCTTTCACCGGCTCGTGCCCTCGACCGACGATCCCTCGATGGACTGGATCGTGCATCGTGACGAAGGGCCGGACGACATGCCGGCCCATATCAAGGCGGCGCTGACCGCCGTGTCGCTCGGCGTGCCGGTGACGGCCGGCCGGCTGATGCTCGGCACCTGGCAGGGCATCTACCTCTTCGAGCATCGCGACCTGCCGCACCGGCGCGAGATCGTGCTGCATCTCGGCGCCTGAGGGCGGGCCACCCTCCCTTGAGGGGAGGCCGGCATCGCCCTATCTCCTAGAGACAAAAAGAAAACCGGACGGGAGGATCAGGATGACCGATGCGCAGGCGATCGCGCTCCGCTTCATGGAGGCGCTGAACCAGAGGGATTTCACCACGATCCGCGCGCTCATCGACGAGGACGTGGCGCTCGACAGCCTGACCGGCCAGCGCACTGTCGGCGCCGAGCCGCTGGTCACGGCCGTGATGAGCTATTTCCGCCATTTCGACGAGACTTTCGGCGATATGGTGCTGATGCACGATGCCTTCGGCCAGCGCGCGGCCGTGGACGTCACGGCGCGGGGCGCCTACCGCGAAACGATGGACGGGTTCCCCCCCGCCAGCGGGCAGGCCTATTCGGTGCCGAGCATCTTCGTGCTCGAGATCGAGGACGGGCTGGTCCAGCGCCTGACCCATTACCGCAACATGCGGGTTTTCGAAGGACTGCTGCGCGCATCCTGACGGACGCACCGCTGAACGGCGGCTGAACGGATGGTTCCGCTCCGGTTCAGCCCGGCCGGTCTAGTCTCCTGCCATGATCCCGGCCGGAATGGTTCCCTCCGGGACGATGGGAAGGGTTGTCCGGCATACGCCCGGAAGGCCCGTTGGGGAGAGACCGGAATGATGAAGATGATCAGCAGGATGGCAATGGTGGCGATGATGGCGGCGGGCGCGTTTTCCGCCGCGCCGGCGATGGCCGACGGTTTCGGCTGGAGTGTCGAGATCCGCGACGGCGGCGGGCGCTGGGACGAGGTGCAGTATCGCGACGAGCGTGACTGGAACCGGGGCCGCGACCGTGGCTATGACCATGGTCGTGACCGCGGCCGGCATGGAGGCGAGGGCTGGCGCGGCCGCTGCGCGCCGTGGCTCGCGATCGACAAGGCCCGCGCCCATGGCCTGCGCCGTCCCGACATTGCCGGCGTCTCGCGCAACCGCGTCGTGGTGGAGGGACGCAGGCACGGCTATCGCGCGGCGATTGCCTTCGCCAATGTCCGTGGCTGCCCGGTGATCGCGCGCTGGTAAAGCCATGCCCGGGCTTTGAAAGGAGCCGCGCGATCCCTGCGCGGCTCCGGATGGCGGGATCGGATGGCGGTGGCGGCGAGGGGCTCTGCGACGGAGGCGGATGTCCTGTGAACGTCCGCCGCTCCGTTAGAAATCGTCAGCAGAACGCTGACCGACTCATTTCCGCAGTGGCGATGCCATGCTGTCCGCCATTCTCCAGACGATTGAGTTCATCAGGGACATTAGGACTCCGGCTTTCCTGAACAGACAAGCGGCAACAAAGAAGCCTGGAGTCCGGCTGGTCCAGTATCAACCTGACCAACTCTGGCAGGGACGGGCCGTTGCACGGGCGGTCGTGTCGGAGCCGCTCGACATGGATACGGCGATGCCTGGTCCGCGCCTGCGGCCGTTTTCGAGGATAGGCATGGCCTCCTCAGCGCAGCGTGGCGAATACCCTCGGCAGGATCCCGGGCTTCCTCCGCCGTCCGCCCTTCACCCGAGAGACGCTGCAACATCAAACCGGCCGCCTCCGTTCGCTGGGGATATGTCAGAGCACGAAGTCTGCGGCGGAGAGCGCCACGGATCCCCGGGCGAGCGTCACGGCGAGGACCATGTCGGCCGCGCGATCCCCGTCGACATCCAGCGAGACGAGCCGGATCGCCGCCGAGGCCGCCTCGATCATCATCGCGCCGGGCCTGCCGTCGAAGGCGGCGCCGGTCAGGCGGAAGGCGTCGTCGCCGAGCGTCAGGCCGACGGCGTCGATGGCCGCGAGATCGATCCGGTCGAGCCCGGTCTGGAAGTCGAGGATCGCGTCGGCCCTGCCCGCCACCGCGCCGCTGTCGCCTGTCGCGCGAAAGACGAAACGGTCGGCGCCGGCGCCGCCCGCAAGCGTGTCGCGGCCGGCATCGCCACGCAGGGTGTCGTTGCCGGCGCCGCCGGCGAGCGTGTCGTTGCCCGCGCCGCCAGCCAGAAGATCCGCGCCGCCATTGCCGTCGAGCCGGTTGGCGCCGCCGTTGCCGGTTAGCCTGTCGTCGAAGGCGGAGCCGAGGAGGTTCTCGATGCCGGAGAGGCGGTCGCCCTCGGCCTCGCCGCCCTGGCCCCAACCGAAGGCGCCTTCGAGTTCGGCCGCCTCGTTTCCGATGAGAACCGGCCGCGCCAGCCCGGCCGGGGGCGGGGTGAACACCGACAAATCGACGGTCACCGCCGAGGCGGAGGCAGCGTAGGTGGCCGTGTCGCTGCCCTCGCCGCCGGCGAGGATGTCGGCGCCGCCGCGCCCCTCGATCATGTCGTTCCCGCCTCCGCCGTAGAGGCGGTTGCTGGCGCCGTCGCCCGCCAGCCGGTCGGCGAAGGCGGACCCTTCGAGGCGTTCGACGGTGGAAAACCGGTCGATCGAGACGGGTGACGGGGCCGGACCACCGGTCACGGGCGGCCCGGCGATCAGGGAGGTGCCGACCGGGGGGGCTGCGAGCGGCAGGGGGGAGAGGTCCGTGCCGGGCGCGTTGCCGCTCCATTCCTCGCCGCGCCCAGCGACGAGATCGGCGACGACGCCTCCGCTCGCCGCCTTGTAGAGAATGGTGTCGATGTCCGCTCCGCCATCGGCGAAGTCGCCGCCGAGCGACAGATCGAGGCGGTCGCGCCCGCCGAAGCCGTAGATCGCGTCCGCCCCCGCTCCGCCGGTGAAGCTGTTCGCTCCGCCGTCGCCGATCATCGTGTCGTTGAAGCGCGAACCGATGATGTTCTCGACCGAGACCAGCCGGTCGACGTCGAAGGCGACGAGAATGTTCGTCGCGACGACCTCGTTCCTGCCGAGATCGGCGACGATCGCCGCCTCGGCATAGCCGTAGCTCGCCGTGTCCGAGCCCTCGCCACCGTCGAGCGTGTCGTTGCCGAGCCGCCCGTCGAGCAGGTCGTCGCCCCCCATGCCTTTCAGCGCGTTGATGCCGTCGGCGCCGATCAGCGTGTCGTCGAAGCGGCCGCCCGTCAGGTTCTCGATCGAGAGGAACCGGTCGCCTTCCGCGTCGCCGCCGCGTCCGCGATTGCCGATAAGATCGGCGAGGATCGCCGTGTCGGCGGACAGATACTCCGCCGTGTCGCTGCCATTGCCGCCGTCGAGCATGTCCGCGCCGCCGCGACCCTCGACGATGTCGTCGCCGTCGCCCATGCGCATCGTGTGGGCATTGTCGTCGTCGCGCAGGATATCGGCCTGGCTGCGCGCGGAAGCGGCGCGCTGATGGCGGAACTCGAAGATCTCCACATTGCGGATCGTGTCCGCACCGAGGCTGACGAGGTCTTCGTTGTCGTCGATATAGCCGTAGCGGCCGGCCTCGACATCGATGCGGTAGCTGACGCTGAAGACGGCGGCGCGCACGTCCAAGTCGTCGCTGTCGCGCACGGTGAAATCGACGTCGTGGCGTGCCGCCACCGCATTGTCGCGCGAGCCGGCATAGCCCTGCAGCCTGTTGGCCGACTGATAGCTGAAGATGACGATGTCGGTGCCGGCGCCGCCGTCGATGATGTCGCTTCCGGCCTCGTTGAAGAGCGCGTCGTCGCCGGCATCGCCTTCAAGCGTGTCGTTGCCGATGCCGCCGGAAATCAGGTCGTTGTCGAAACCGCCGCTGATCGTGTCGTTGCCGATGCCTGAGGAGAGGATGTCATGGCCGCCGCCGCCGAAAAGACGGTCGTTGCCGCCGCCGTCATGGATATTGGCAAGGTAGGGGAGGATGCCGAAGAAGCGGAAGCCGATATAGAAATATTCGTCATTGATGTAGTCGTTGCCCTCGCCGCCACGGATCTCGTCGCTGCCGCCCCCGCCATTGATCGTGTCGCGTCCGCCGCCGCCGAGAATGGTGTCGGCCGAGGACGTGCCTTCGATGAACTGGTCGTCGTCCCCGGTGCTTCTGTCGATGCGGGCCATCGGCCGCCTCCCGTTCTTCCGCCGCTCCGTCGCGGCCTTCGGGGTCGACCTTATGTTTAACCTGCGGTCGCGCCTGTTTCCCCGGGAACAGCCGGCCTTCAGGGGGCTTTCACGGGCGGTCCCTGCCGAGGTCCCCTGATCTTCGACGGGCATTAACCATCCGGATGACGGATCGATACGGTCAAGTCTTTGAAAATAAATGAATATCAAATCATAATCATAGCTGATGGAAATTGTTAATGACGCTCATTCAGCCGTGTTTAAGGGACAGGTTGTAGATGTCGGACAGTCAGATTCCGGGGCGTGTCCGGCGCCGATCATGAAAGAGAACAAACCATGGCGACTGTAGTTGGTGCAGCAACGAAGAGCTTTATCCACCGCCTCGGCGACGGTCGCGTGGTGCCTGCGGGCTATACCGACGTCACCGGCGTGACGACGGGTGCCGACACGATCACCGGCCAGTCGCAGGATGACATCATCTATGGCGATGCCGGCAACGACACGATCGACGGCGGCGCCGGCGCGGACGAGATGATCGGCGGTGCCGGTGACGACATTTACATCGTCGACAACGTCAACGACAAGGTGACCGAGGTGGCGGGCGAGGGCACCGACACCGTGCAGTCGAGCATCAGCTGGACGCTTGGCGCCGAGCTGGAACGGCTGGTCCTGACCGGGACCGCGCGGATCAACGGCACCGGCAATGCGCTCAACAACCTGATCACCGGCAATGCCAACGCCAACACGCTCAACGGCGGCGTCGGCGCGGACACGATGACCGGCGGGCTCGGCGACGACACCTATATCGTCGACAATATCGGCGATATCGTCGTCGAGGCGGCGAATGGCGGCATCGACACGGTGCGCTCGAGCGTCACCTATACGCTCGCCTCCGAGGTCGAGAACCTGACGCTGATCGGCTCGGCAGCGATCAACGCCACAGGCAACGCGCTGAACAACACCCTGATCGGCAACAGTGCGGTGAACGTGCTTTCAGGCGGTGCCGGCGACGACAGGCTGGACGGCGACGCGGGCGCCGACACGATGACCGGCGGCGCCGGCAACGACCGCTACTTCGTCGACAATGCCGGCGATCTGACCGTCGAGCTCGCCAATGGCGGCATCGATACGGTGGAGTCGCGCATCAGCTGGACGCTTTCCGCCGAGGTCGAGAACCTCGTTCTCGCCGGCATTTCGAGCATCAACGGCACGGGCAACGCCCTCGACAACGTCATCACCGGCACGATCGGCGTCAACGTGCTTGCCGGCGGCGCCGGCAACGACACGCTCGACGGCGGTGCGGGCGCCGATACGCTCTCGGGCGGCGCGGGCGACGACACCTATGTCGTCGACAACAGTGGCGACACGGTGATCGAGGCGGCCAATGGCGGCACGGACACGGTCCGCTCCAGCGTCAGCTGGACGCTCGGCTCCGACGTCGAGAACCTGACGCTCCTCGGCTCCGCCGGCCTCAGCGGCACCGGCAATGCGCTGAACAACATCATCATCGGCAATTCCGGCAAGAACACGCTTTCGGGCGGCGCCGGCAACGACACGCTCGACGGCAGCACCGGGGCCGACGCGATGACGGGGGGTGCCGGCGACGATACCTTCGTCGTCGACGACAAGGGCGACACCACCGTCGAGGCGGCGGGCGGCGGCACGGACACGGTCCGCTCCAGCATCACCTGGACGCTCGGCAGTGAGATCGAGCGCCTGGTGCTGACCGGATCGAATGCGACCAACGGCACCGGCAACGCGCTCGACAACACCCTGACCGGCAATACCGGCAACAACACGCTAAACGGCGGCGTCGGCGCGGACACGATGGCGGGCGGGCTCGGCAACGACATCTACGTCGTCGACAACGCCGGCGACATCGTCACCGAGGCGGCAAGTGCCGGAACCGACCGGGTGCTCGCGGGCATCAGCTATGCCCTCACCGCCAATGTCGAGCAGCTCGTGCTCACCGGGACCACGGCGATCAACGGCACGGGCAATGCGCTGGCGAATGCCCTGACCGGCAACACGGCCGCCAACATCCTCGACGGCGGCGCCGGCGCCGACACGATGACCGGCGGCAAGGGCGATGACACCTACGTCGTCGACAATGTCGGCGACAAGGTCTTGGAAAGCCTGAACGAGGGCATCGACACGGTCCAGGCCAGCGTCGACCACCGGCTGGCGGCCAATATCGAGAACCTCGTTCTCACCGGCAGCGGCAGCATCTATGCTATCGGCAACACGCTGAACAACACCATCACCGGCAATGCGGGCGCCAACTATATTAACGGTGGTGCCGGTATCGATACGATGGCGGGCGGTGCCGGCGACGATACCTATCTCGTCGATGATGTCGGCGACGTCGTCGTCGAGGCGGCCAATGCCGGCACGGACAGCGTGCAGTCGAGCGTCAGCTACACGCTCGGCGCCAATGTCGAGCGCCTGGTTCTGACCGGAACCGTCGGGATCAACGGCACGGGCAATGCGCTCGACAACACGCTGACCGGCAACGCCGCAGCCAACATCCTCAATGGCGGCGCCGGCGCGGACGCCATGACCGGCGGCAAGGGCGACGACACTTATGTGGTCGACAATGCCGGCGACACGACGGTCGAACTCGCCGGTGGCGGCACCGACACGGTCCAGTCGAGCATCAGCTGGACGCTCGCAGCCGAGATCGAGAAGCTCGTGTTGACCGGCACCGCCGCGATCGACGGCACCGGCAACGCCCTTGCCAACACGCTGACCGGCAACAGCGGCGCCAACACGCTCGACGGCGGCGCAGGCGCCGACAGCATGGCCGGCGGTGCCGGCAACGATCTCTACATCGTCGACAATGTCGGCGACAAGATCACCGAGATCAGCACCGGCGGCATCGACAGCGTCCAGTCGAGCGTCAGTTTCGCGCTCTTTTCAAATGTCGAGAACCTGACTCTGACCGGATCGGCGGCGATCGACGGCAGCGGCAACAAGCTGAACAACACCCTTGTCGGCAACAGCGGCAACAACACGCTGAACGGGGCCGGCGGCGCCGATACCATGGCGGGCGGCGCGGGCGACGACACCTATGTCGTCGACAATGTCGGCGACACGACGGTGGAGCTGGCGAACAATGGCGTCGACACGGTCCAGTCGAGCATCAGCTGGACCCTGGCCGACAATATCGAGCGCCTCGTCTTGACCGGCGCGCTTTCGATCGACGGCACCGGCAATGCGCTCGCCAACACGCTCACCGGCAACAGCCGCAACAATATCCTGAACGGCGGCGCCGGCGCCGACACGATGACCGGCGGCGCGGGTGACGACACCTATGTCGTCGATAATGCCGGCGACGTCGTGGTGGAACTGGCGAAGGGCGGCACCGATACCGTGCAGTCGAGCATCGACTATGTTCTCGGCGCGGAGGTGGAACGGCTGCAGCTGACCGGGACGACTGCGATCAACGGCACCGGCAACGCGCTCGCCAACGCGCTTCTCGGCAACAGTGCCGCAAACACGCTCGATGGCGGTGCCGGCGCCGACACGATGACCGGCGGTGCCGGCGACGACACCTATATCGTGGACCACGTGAAGGACCAGGTGATCGAGGCCGCCAATGGCGGCACCGACACGGTTCGCGCCAGCATCAGCATCCAGCTCGCCGCGAATGTGGAAACCCTGGTTCTGACCGGCACCAGCGCCATCAACGGCACCGGCAACGCGCTCGCCAATTCCCTGATCGGCAACAGCGCCGCCAACAGGCTCGACGGCGGCGCGGGCGCGGATACGATGACGGGCGGCGACGGCGACGACATCTATGTCGTCGACAATGCCGGCGACATGACGGTGGAACTCGCCAATGGCGGTACGGACACGGTGCAGTCGAGCATCGGCTGGACGCTGGCCGGCAATATCGAGCGGCTCGTCCTCACCGGATCGCTGTCGATCAACGGCACCGGCAACGCGCTCGACAACAGCCTCACCGGCAACAGCGGCAACAACATCCTCGATGGCGGCGTCGGTGCCGACACGATGACCGGCGGCGCGGGCCACGATACCTACATCGTCGACAATGTCGGCGACACGACGATCGAAGCGGCCAATGGCGGCAATGACACGGTGCAGTCCAGCATCACCTGGACTCTGGCGAACGAGATCGAGAAGCTGGTGCTGACCGGCACGGCCGCGATCAACGGCACCGGCAACGCGCTCGCCAACACGCTGACCGGCAACAGCGGCGCCAACACGCTGAACGGCGGTGCCGGCGGCGATGCGATGGCCGGTGGTGCCGGCAACGACACCTACGTCGTCGACAATGCCGGCGACACCGTGATCGAGGCGGCGAACGGCGGCGTCGACACGGTCCAGGCAAGCGTCAGCTGGGCCCTGTCGGCCGAAGTCGAGAACCTGGTTCTGACCGGAAGCTCGGCGATCAACGGCACCGGCAACAGCCTCGCCAATGCGATCATCGGCAACAGCGCGGCCAATGTCCTCGACGGCGGCGCCGGCGCGGACACCCTGACCGGCGGCCTCGGCAACGACACCTATATCGTCGACAATGTCGGCGACACCGTGATCGAGGCCGCGAATGGCGGCACCGATACCGTGGTGTCGAGCATCAGCTGGACGATCGGCAGCGAGATCGAGAACCTGACGCTCTCCGGCTCGGCCGCGATCAACGGCACCGGCAACCTGCTCGCCAACATCCTGACCGGCAACAGCGGCCGCAACATTCTCAACGGCGGTCTCGGGGCCGATACGATGATCGGCGGCGCCGGCAACGACACTTATGTCGTCGACCATTCCGGCGACACCACCGTCGAGACCGCCGGCGGCGGCACCGACACGGTCGAGGCGAGCCTCAGCTGGACGCTCGGCGCCGAGGTCGAGAACCTGACGCTGACCGGCACCTCGGCGATCAACGGCACCGGCAACGCGCTCGGCAACGTGATCATCGGCAATGACGGCAACAACACGCTGGTCGGCGGCGCCGGTCGCGACACCGTCAGCGGCGGTGCCGGCAACGACACGCTGAGCATCCTCGCCACCACCGACGTCGCCTTCGGCGACAGCTATGACGGCGGCGCGGGCACCGACACGCTCTTCGGCGCCGCCATGGGAAGTGCCGTCGATCTCAGCACGTCGACGATCGCCAACATCGAGAGCCTCTCGGGCTTTGCCGGCGGGGTGCAGCTGAAGGCGAGCCAGCTCGACGGCTTCACGACGGCGGTCCAGACCGGGGCGATTACGCTGACCTCGTCCGGTCTTGTCGACCTGACGGATGCCAGCGTGGCGACGAGCGTCTTCACCCTGTCGTCGGTCGGCAACACGCTGAAGCTCAAGGATGACGGGCTTGCCGGCTACACCATCAATGGCGGCGCCAAGGCGGATACGATCACGATCGAGGCCGGCACGGGCACGCGCGCCCATGTGCTGAACGGCGGCGGCGGCAACGACACGATCACCGGCGGCGCTGGCGCCGACACGATCGACGGCGGCACCGGCAACGACATCCTGACAGGCGGCCTCGGTGCGGACCGCTTCCTCTTCAACACGTCGAGCGGCAGCGACACGATCGCCGATTTCAACGCCCTCGACGGCGGCGCGGCGGAAGGCGACCTCATCGCCATCTCCGCCGCCCTGGTCGGCACCTTCGCCTATGTCGGCGCCGATGCCTTCAGCGGCGGCAGCGACAACAGCGAGGCCCGCATCAGCGGCAACAAGGTGCTGATCGACATCGACGGCAACGGCGTCGCCGACATCACCGTGACGCTGACCGGGCTGACCGACGCGGCACAGCTGTCGGCCTCGGACTTCCTCTTCCTCTGAGCCGCAGCGCTCCGGAAGAACGCATGGAAAATCGCTTCGCCGCCGGGATCTCCCGGCGGCGTTTTCCGTTTTTCCCCTGCGGCGACCGATGCATGCAGGGCATGGGCGCCGCCTGAAATTGTCAATCGACGTTTTACCCGCTTGTCGTATAGACATGTTTCGGGACCAGTGCCGCCGCCATCGCATCGAGGGGCTTCGGCATGGAGGACAGCAGGGCAGGGAGCAGACCGACGACATGATCGATCCAGACGAGGCCATGACGTTCGACCTTGCGCCGATCGCGATGTGGATCGAGGATTTCAGCGGTGTGAAGGCGATCTTCGACGGCTGGCGCGCCGAGGGCGTGACGGATCTGCGCGCCTTCCTCGCCGAGGACGTCTCGCGCGTCATGGCCTGCTCGCAGCGGATCCGCGTGCTCAAGGTCAACCGCCGCACGCTCGAACTGTTCGAGGCGGAGAACCAAGCCCATCTCGTCGCCAACCTGCATCTCGTCTTTCGCGGCGACATGCTGCAAAGCCACATCAACGAGCTGGGCCAGCTCTGGGACGGCCGGACGGCGTTTTCCAGCAACGCCGTCAATTATACGCTGTCCGGTCGCAGGCTCGACATCCAGCTGCGCGGTTCCGTGCTGCCGGGTTACGAGGAGAGCCTCGGCAAGGTGCTGCTGACGACCGAGGACGTCACGGTGCGCGAAGCGGCGCGGCGTGCCGAGCAGGAGAGCCGGCGCTACGCGGAAGGCATTTTCGAACACTCGCCGGTGTCGCTTTGGGTCGAGGATTTCAGCCGGGTGAAGGTGCTGCTCGACAGCGTGCGGGATCGCGGCATCCTCGATTTCCGGGTCTTCACCGACGTTCATCCGGAGTTCGTCCGCCAGTGCATGAGCGAGATCCGCGTGATCGACATCAACCAGGCGACGCTCGACCTCTTCCGCGCGCCGGACAAGCAGACGCTGCTGCGCCGGCTGGCCGATGTGCTGCGCGACGACATGGAGCCGCATTTCCGCGAACAGCTGGTCGAGCTCTGGAACAACAACCTCTTCCACCATCGCGAGGTGGTGAATTATGCGCTGGACGGTTCGAAGCGGTTCGTCCTCATGCAGTTCTCCGTCCTGCCGGGCCATGAGGACGACTGGTCGCTGGTGCAGGTGGCGCTGACCGACATCACCGCCCGCAAGAAGGCGGAGGCCTATCTCGAATATCTCGGGAAGCACGATGTCCTGACCAAGCTGCACAACCGGGCCTTCTACATGGACGAACTCAACCGGATGGAGCGCAAGTCGCTGCGGCCGGTGTCGATCGTCATCATCGATCTCAACGGCCTGAAGACGACCAACGACCTGCTCGGCCATGACGCGGGCGATGCGCTGCTGCGGCGGCTCGGCGAGGTGCTGAACGAGGCCGTCAGCCCGCCGAACCATGCCGCGCGCATCGGCGGAGACGAGTTCGCCCTGCTGATGCCCGGCGCGGACGAGGCCGCCGTCGAGGCGACGCTGGAAAATATCGACCGGCTCCTGACGATCAACAACCAGTATTATTCGAACGCCGTCCTGACCGTCTCGATCGGCGCGGCGACGATCCGGGCCGGGGAGGCGGTGAGCGACCTCGTCAAGCGCGCGGATGCCGAGATGTACGCCCAGAAGAAGATCTACTACTCGACCCAGGCGAACCGGCGTCGTTCCTGATACCGCGGAGAGAAGGCGTCGGCCCGCGACAGCGCGCGACGCTTCCGGCAAGATGCGGTGATCGCGTCTAAAGGCTTTGGTTACCATAATTCGTCATTCTGCTCGGGATCGACGGAGCGTCGGCGGCGTCAGGCCTGCCGGCACTCCGTTCAACCGCCGCGTTCGCGCGCGCTGGAAGGCGCCGTGGGACGGGTCACGAGTTTGGGTATCGAGTATCATGGCGCCTGCGATCGACACGTCCCGTCCGGCACACCGTTCCTCCTCCTTCGCCGGCCGCCTGGGTCTGCCCGGCGTCCTTGCCTGCGCCGGCCTGCTTGCCGGTCTCGCCGTTGCAGCCTGCGGCTGGGCCCTGGGCGGCACCGGCCTGCCGGCCGCCCCGCCGATGCAGGAGGCGCGCATCGACGTGTCGCTCGGCCTTCGGGAACTGCCGCGCCCGACATCGACGGAGCGCCTGCTTCAGCCGGAGAAATTCGCGCGGCTGAGCATCCGGCCGACCGTGAAGGAGCAGATGGCCGAACTGACGCCGGAGGACATCCGTTCCTCGCATGGGCGACTGAAAGAGGTGCGGCTTGCGGCCGAGGCGGCACGGCGGCCGGCCGTGCCGGTCGTGGGCCGGGAAAGGGTCGAGATCACCGCCCTGCCGCCGGTCGACCCGATCACGACCGCATCCCTGCCGTCCGTGATGGTCACCGCCTATGCCGACAGCCGTGCGGCCTCCTCCGCCGCCTCGGCCAGCCAGCCCTTCGACCTGATCCTGCCCGAGCGCCAGGCGAACCTCGTCCATCCGCTGCCGGAAAACCTGCCGCTGCCCGCCTGGCGGCCGAAGCTCACGGTGAAGCCTGTCATCGCGGAGGAAGAGGAGCGGCAGGCGCCGCGCCGGCAACTCGCCTATGCCCGGCCCGAACCGAACGCGGCCGAGGAAGAATCGCGCACGTCGCGCTTCACCGTTCCGATGGCGCGGGGAAAGACGGCGATCTATGACATCACCGCGGGCGTGGTCTACATGCCGAACGGCGAGCGGCTCGAGGCGCATTCCGGCATCGGCAACATGCGCGACAATCCGAAATACACCCATGTGAAGATGCGCGGCCCGACGCCGCCCGGCAGCTATCGCCTGTCGATGCGCGAGGCGCTGTTCCACGGCGTGGCGGCCATTCGCCTGACGCCGACAGACGGCATCGCGCCGCTCGGCCGCACCGGGCTTCTCGCCCATTCCTACCTGCTCGGACCGAACGGCAACTCCCACGGCTGCGTCGCTTTCAAGGATTACAAGCGGTTCCTCAACGCCTTCCGCCGCGGCGATGTGACCCATATGCAGATCGTGCCGCGCATTTCCGCGACGCAGCGGTTCTTCGCCCGCCTCTGAGGGGATCTGCAACACAAGAGGGCGTCAGCGCCTTGTCTCGCGTGCCTCGAAGGCGCGTCTCGCCGCCTCGATCGCGCCGTGATGGGTCTCGGCCCAGATCCACACGCCGCAGAAGGCCGCGCCGAGGCTCCGCCCGAGCGGCGTCAGGCAGTAGTCGACATGGGGCGGGATCACCGGATGGATGGTGCGGGCCACCAGCCCGTCCGCCTCCATCTGCCGCAGCGTCTTCGTCAGCATCTTCTGGCTGATGCCGTCGACCGCGCGGCCGACTTCGGTGAAGCGCAGCGTGCCGTGCTCCTCCAGCGCTTCCAAGATCAGCATCGTCCATTTGTCCGCCACTTTCGCGATGATGTCGCGGACGAGCGCCTCGATCGCCGGATCGACCTCCGCCGGCGGCGGCATGGGATTCGTCACATCCGACATATATGTTTGATTCATCCACGCTCTCCTTCCGGTGCGTATCAATCTTTCGGGTGCCTGCTTTCCATCGGAGACCGATCCTCCTAGATTTTCGCCGGACAATCAAGAAAGGATGCTGCTATGAAGACCACCGGCAATACGATCCTCATCACCGGAGGCGGCTCGGGCATCGGCCGGGCGCTGGCCGAGGCGCTGCACCGGCTCGGCAACCAGGTGATCATTTCCGGCCGGCGGCGCGCCGCGCTCGATGCGGTCGTCGCCGCCCATCCGGGCATGGCCGCGCTGACGGTCGACATGACCGATCCGGCGAGCATCGCCGCCTTCGCCGGCAGGGCCGTCGCCGAGTTCCCCGCGTTGAATGTCGTGATCAACAATGCGGGCATCATGAAGCCCGAGGATATCGGCGCGGCGCCGGACGATCTCGCGATCGCCGAGGAGACGATCGCCACGAACCTGCTCGGCCCGATCCGGCTCACGGCGGCTCTTCTTCCGCACCTGAAAGGCAAGGACGATGCCGCGATCCTGACCGTGTCGTCCGGCCTTGCCTTCGTGCCGCTGGCGGCGACGCCGACCTATTCGGCGACCAAGGCGGCGATTCATTCCTATTCGATGTCGTTGCGCCACCGGTTGAAGGAGAGCGGCATCGAGGTCATCGAGATCGCGCCGCCCTATGTGCAGACCGAACTGATGGGCGAGGCGCAGGCAAGCGATCCCCGCGCCATGCCGCTCGCCGATTTCATCGATGAGGTGGTCACGCTTCTCGGCACCCAGCCGACACCGGCCGAGATCATCGTCGAGCGCTGCAAGCCACTGCGCTTCGCCGCCGAAAACGGAACGATCGCAGCGGTCTTCGACGGCCTGAACACCATGCACGGCTGAAACATACGTCGAAACCGCGCATGAAAAATCCCCGGGCATCGTCGATGCCCGGGGATTTTCGTCCTGGGAGGAGCGGCGGCCGGATGCCCGGCCACCCGATATCAGGCGGCAGCCGACGCGGCGCTGGTCGGCACTTCGGAGATCGTCTTCAGAACCTGCGAGGCGATCTGGTAGGGGTCGCCCTGCGAGTTCGGGCGGCGATCTTCCAGATAGCCCTTGTAGCCGTTGTTGACGAAGGAGTGCGGAACGCGGATCGAGGCGCCCCGGTCGGCGACGCCATAGCTGAACTTGTTCCACGGCGCCGTTTCGTGCTTGCCGGTCAGGCGCTTGTCGTTGTCCGGGCCGTAGACGGCGATGTGGTCCATCAGGTTCTTGTCGAACTGCGCCATCAGCGCCTCGAAATAGTCCTTGCCGCCGACTTCGCGCATGTACTTGGTCGAGAAGTTGCAATGCATGCCCGAGCCGTTCCAGTCCGTATCGCCGAGCGGCTTGCAGTGGAACTCGATGTCGATGCCATACTTTTCGCAAAGGCGCAGCAGCAGGTAGCGCGCCATCCAGATCTCGTCGGCCGCCTTCTTGGAGCCCTTGCCGAAGACCTGGAATTCCCACTGGCCCTTTGCCACTTCGGCATTGATGCCTTCATGGTTGATGCCGGCTTCGAGGCAGAGGTCGAGGTGCTCCTCGACGATTTCACGGGCGACGTCGCCGACATTCGAGTAGCCGACGCCGGTGTAATAGGGGCCCTGCGGCGCCGGATAGCCATGCTCCGGGAAGCCGAGCGGGCGGCCGTCCTTGTAGAAGAAATACTCCTGCTCGAAACCGAACCAGGTGTCGGGATCGTCGAGGATCGTCGCGCGGCTGTTCGACGGATGCGGGGTCTTGCCGTCGGGCATCATGACTTCGCACATGACGAGCGCGCCGTTCGTACGGGCCGGATCCGGATAGATGGCGACGGGCTTCAGCACGCAGTCGGAGCTGTGCCCTTCGGCCTGCTGGGTCGAGGAACCATCGAAGCCCCAGAGCGGCAGCTGCTCGAGCGTCGGGAACGATTCGAATTCCTTGATCTGCGTCTTGCCGCGAAGATTGGGGACCGGCTTGTATCCGTCGAGCCAGATGTACTCGAGCTTGTACTTAGTCATTGCGAACCTTTCATGGGTTGATGAAACGGGGCATTCACGTCTGGTTGTATGCCTCGCTGCCAAAGATGCGTGTATTCACCAACGGCTGTCCGACACCATGCATGCCGCGTGCCAGTTTGAGCTCCGAGCGGCTGACGTCCGGAATTTCTGCCCGCGCCGGCGGCAGTCCGGGAGCCGGTGGAACCTTTGGGCAGGCCTCGGGTTCCGTCGTATGGGGCTGCCTTAAATTGTTGCAGTTTCCACATTTTCAGCCGTGCTGCTTGCGCGCGCGGCAGGTTTTGACGGGCATCCGCCACCGCCCGTCGATGTCACTTTCCTTCGGGGAAAATGCACGCCGGGCGAGTGCCTTTTTGAAGGCAGAATTCCCATCAACAAAGCGGCAGCCCAGAATTAAGCCTAAAATATATGCAAATGGTATTTTTTTTAGCCAAACAGGTGAAATCCTGAGCAGCTATGCTATATTCCTCCTCAAGGGATGCCGTGGCATCCACAACCAAAAGAGGAAATCGACGATGAACCTGGGTTTTCAAAAGCCGACCGCAAAGATCTATCAGTTCCCCGTTCGCCCCAAGGCGTTCGGATCCGACCGTTCGCAGTGGATGCGCCACTCGGTGCAGTATCGCGGCCAGACCGTTCCCTCGACCGATTTCGGCAGCGGGTGGTATCACGACGCGGCGATCGCGCAGGAAGGCGACGCAAAGAAGAATGCCTGAGTTGCGGCACGTGCCGGATCCGCGGCCGGTACCCGTCGTCCGTATTCGGATCGCGGCTGCCGGTCGTATGCCGTTTGAAGGTAGGCTCTCTTAAAGGTTGAGGGCGGCGCGAAGATCCGCCTGCCGCTTCGCCCGGAGGTCGAGGTCGGCCTCGATGTGGTCGATATGGTGCAGCATCAGCGCGCAGGCCGCGTCGGCGTCGCGGCGGCCGACGGCGTCGATGATCTGGCGATGCTCGCGATGGCCGCAGCTCGACACGGCTGTCTGGCCGTAAAGCGCGATCACCAGCGATGATCGTGCGACCAGCTCCTCCATGAAACGCTGCAGGATGTGATTGCCGCCGATCGCTGCGAGCGCGAGGTGGAAGTCCCCTGAGGCCTTGATCTCGGCCCGGCGGGCGTCCGGCCCGCGCTCGTCCATCAGCCGTGCCTCCGTGTCGAGCAGCGCCGTGAGCCGCTCAACGTCCGCCGGCACGGCCCGCGCCACCGCCTCGCGCACGATGCCGGGCTCGATCAGGCGCCGCGAGGCGAAGATCTGCCGGGCCTCCTCCGGCGTCGGCGAGGCGACGAAGGCGCCACGGTTCTTTTCCACCTGCACCAGCCCCTCATAGGACAGGGCCTGCAGCGCGGCGCGCACCAGCGTGCGGCTGACGTTGAACAGGCCGCCGACGTCGTTCTCCGAAAGTTTGGTTCCGGGCGAGAGGCGGTGTTCCACGATCGCCGTGCGCAGCGCATCGCGGATCTGGTGGGAGGCGAGGCTGGCGTCTTCTGCTGCGGGAATCGTCATGGGTCCGACTTCGATGCTCCGGAGACCGTAGCGATTTCCGCTGCCGATGTTAACCGGAAATCGTCTCGGAGGTGATGGCATATCGTATACAATGATAGGCTGAAATCGGATGCAAAAGACTAAATAATATGCACCGGATCTGGCCGAGGGTTTTCCCGCGACCGTCTTCCCTTCGTTTTAAGAAGCAATATCAGCGGCTTGTCCGACTGCTCTCGAAGTTGGCACGCTTGATGCATCGTCTGGTTCACGATCAAGGGGAACCAGACGATGTCCAAAGCGGCCGAAATCGATATCGCTTCCGTTTCGAAGATCTATGGTGCCACGACGGCGGTCCACGCCATCAGCCTGAAGATCCCCGCCGGCAGCTATTGCTGCTTCCTCGGCCCGTCCGGCTGCGGCAAGACATCGACTCTGCGTATGATCGCCGGGCACGAGAGCATCTCGACCGGTGACATCCGGCTCGGCAATGCCGTCGTCACCGACCTGCCGCCGGCTAAGCGCGGCACGGCGATGATGTTCCAGTCCTATGCCCTCTTTCCCCATCTCGATCTCGTCGACAACGTCGCCTTCAGCCTGAAGATGAAGGGGGTCGAGAAGGAGGAGCGCCGCGCCAAGGCGCTCGACATGCTGAAGCTGATGCAGATGGAGCCCTATGCCACCCGGCGCCCGGCGCAGCTTTCCGGCGGTCAGCAGCAGCGCGTGGCGCTCGCCCGCGCGCTGATCACCGATCCCGAGGCGCTGCTGCTCGACGAGCCGCTGTCGGCCCTCGATCCGTTCCTGAAGATCCGCATGCGGGCCGAACTGAAGAAGCTGCAGAAGACGCTCGGCATCACCTTCGTCCATGTCACCCACAGCCAGGAAGAGGCGATGGCGCTCGCCGACCTGATCGTCATCATGAATGGCGGGCGCATCGAGCAGGCGGCAAGCCCGCGCGAGGTGTTCGAGCGGCCGGCGACCGCCTTCGTCGCGCGCTTCATGGGCGATCACAACGTGCTGACCGGCCGGGTCGTCTCGGAACTCAACGGCGTCATCACCATGGAAGTGCCGGAGGGCCAGACCTTCAAGGTGGCGGGAGCGGGGCGCGAGGTGGGCTCCCCGGTCGATATCGGCGTTCGCACCGACCGGGTGCGCCTCGATGCGCCGGACGAGCGCAGCCTCGGCTTCCACGGCGTCGTCTCCAATGTCGAATATCGCGGTTCGTCCGTGAAGATCACCGTGGCGGGCGCCGGCAGCGACGATTTCACCGCCATCCTTTCCGACGGCGATTACTTCGCCAAGCCCGTGCAGACGGGCGACGCGATCGCGCTGAGCTGGGCGCTGGAGGATGCGGTCCTCCTCGGCCGCGTCTCGGGCTGACGTCAAGACAACTTCAAAGAGGGAGCATGGGCATGACAAGCGAAACGACGAAGACGACGGCTGCGGGCCTGACGCGCCGCACGCTGTTGAAGACGGGTGCGGCCGCCGCCGGCGCGATCGCAGGTTCTGGCGCGATCACCGGCTTCCCGACGATCTGGGCGCAGAACCCGATCACGCTGCGCCAGTTCGGCACCGGCGTGTCGAACATCAACGCGATCGCGGAGAAGTGCAAGGAAGACCTCGGCATCACGCTCGAGATGACGGCGACCGATTCGGATGCGGCCGCCCAGCGCGCCGTCACCCAGCCGGACAGCTACGACATCGCCGACATCGAATACTGGATCCTGAAGAAGGTGTTCCCCGCCGGCGTGATCCAGCCGATGGACACCAAGAAGCTCAAATATTACGACAAGATCGTGCCGCTGTTCAAAACCGGCAAGCTGACGCCCGACAGCGTGATCGCGCAAGGGACGGCGCCGCACACGGTCGGCTTTGTCGAGGCGATGGATGCGAAGACCTTCGCCAAGGGCGAGACGGAATTCTTCACCATGGTTCCGACGATCTACAATGCCGACACGCTCGGCATCCGCCCGGACCTCGTCGGCCGCGAGATCACCACCTGGGCCGACATCATGGACCCGGCCTTCAAGGGCAAGACCTCGATCCTCAACATCCCCTCGATCGGCATCATGGACGCCGCGATGATCATGGAGGCGATGGGCAACATCAAATATGCCGACAAGGGTAACATGACCAAGGAAGAGATCGACGCGACGATCGAATTCCTGATCAAGGCCAAGCAGGACGGCCAGTTCCGTGCCTTCTGGAAGTCCTTCGACGAGTCCGTCAACCTGATGGCGTCCGGCGAGGTCGTCATCCAGTCCATGTGGTCGCCGGCCGTCGCCGCCGTTCGCTCCAAGGGCATCGCCTGCAAGTACCAGCCGCTGAAGGAAGGTTACCGCTCCTGGGGCGGCGGTCTCGGTCTCGCCGCGCATCTCTCGGGCGCCCAGCTCGACGCGGCCTACGAGTATATCAACTGGTACACGTCCGGCTGGGTCGGCGGCTACCTCAACCGCCAGGGCTACTATTCGGCCGCGATGGACACCGCCAAGGAGTACATGACCGCCGACGAATGGGGCTACTGGATCGAAGGCAAGCCGGCCGAGGGCGACATCATGTCCCCGGAGGGCAAGGTCATGGAAAAGGCCGGGGCGGTCCGCGACGGCGGTTCCTTCGAGGAGCGCATGGGCAAGGTCGCCTGCTGGAACTCGGTCATGGACGAGGACCGCTACATGGTGAAGCGCTGGAACGAGTTCATCGCCGCCTGACGACGCCTCGTCGCGTCCGGCTGCGGGCGCTTGCCTGCGACGCGGATCTCTCCGCGTCGCCTCTCTCCTGAAACGATCGTCCCGGGGGCTTCCAGATGGCGACAGTGCTTTCCTCAGATGCGGTCGGGGCGCCGGCCCTGGCGAAACGCAGTTTTAGGCTTCCGGCCGCCGTCATCGCCTATCTTCAGGCCGCGCCGCTGCTCCTGATCCTCGGCTTCTTCTTCCTGCTGCCGATCCTGATGATCGCGGTGGTGAGCTTCTGGGATTACGACTTCGCCGGCCTCTATCCCGACTTGCTGACGATGAACTACGAGGAGACGCTCGGCTCCTGGGTGACGTGGAAGACCTATCTCAACACGCTGCGCTACACGGCGATCGTCTGGGTGCTGACCACCTTCATCGGCTTCTGGGTCGCCTATTTCCTTGCCTTCCACATCCGCACCGCGACGATGCAGATGATCCTGTTCCTCGTCTGCACCGTGCCCTTCCTCACGTCGAACATCATCCGGATGATCTCCTGGATCCCGGTGCTCGGCCGCAACGGCCTCGTCAACTCGACGCTGGTCAATGCCGGCGTCATCGACCAGCCGATCGAGTGGCTGCTCTATTCCGATTTCGCCGTCATCCTCGCCATGGTGCATCTCAACACGCTGTTCATGGTGACGCCCGTCTTCAACACGCTGATGCGCATCGACCGCTCGCTGATCGAGGCCGCGCGCGACGCCGGCGCTAGCGGCGGGCAGATCCTCTGGAACGTGATCATCCCGCTTGCCAAGCCCGGCATCGCCATCGGTTCGATCTTCGTCGTCACGCTGGTGATGGCGGATTTTTCGACCGTGCAGGTCATGTCCGGCGGGCAGAGCGCATCGGTTGCGCTGATGATGAAGAACCAGATGTCGCTCCTGCAATATCCCGCCGCCGCCGCCAATGCCGTGGTGCTGCTGATCGTCGTGCTGATGATGGTCGCCGCCATCCTGCGCGTCGTCGACATCCGCAAGGAGCTCTGAGATGAGCCACGAAAAGCGCACCCTCGAATTCTATGTGCTCGCCGCCTTCTTCCTCGTCTTCGTGCTGTTCCTCTACGGGCCGCTGTCGGCCGTCTTCATCCTGTCGTTCCAGGGCCCGAATGGCGGGCTCACCTTCCCGATGAACGGCGCCTCGCTGCACTGGTTCGGCAATCTCTTCGAGAAGCAGGCCGTCGGCGATTTCGGCGCCTCGTTCCGCCGGTCCTTCACCCTCGGCGTCATGGTGATGGTGGTCAACGTCGTCGTCTCGCTGCTCGCCGGTCTCGCGTTCCGCAACCGGTTTCGCGGCTCGACGACGCTGTTCTACATCACTGTCGCCAGCCTCGTCGTGCCGTCGATCATCATCTCGCTCGGCATCGGCGTCGTCTTCCAGCAACTCGGCTTCAAGCCGGCCTGGTATTCGTCGGGCTTCGGCGCCCATCTCACTTGGACGCTGCCCTTCGGCGTTCTGATCATGTTCGCCGTGTTCAACCGCTTCTCGCCGGCCTATGAGGAGGCGGCACGCGACCTCGGCGCCACCTCCTGGCAGACCTTCTACCACGTCGTCCTGCCGATGATCGCGCCGAGCCTGATCGGCGTCGGACTGTTCGGCTTCACGCTCTCCTATGACGAATTCGCCCGCACGCTGATGACGTCCGGCACCTACAACACGCTGCCGCTCGAAATCTACGGCATGACCACCAATGTGACGACGCCCGTTCTCTACGCGCTCGGCACGGTGACCACGCTTTTCTCCTTCTCGATCATCCTCGCGGCGCTCGGCTTCATCCTCTACAGCCGCCGCAAGCAGGCGAAAGTCCTCTGATCCCATGCGCATCCTGATCGTCAATCCGAACACCACCGTTTCGATGACCCGCAAGGCCGCCGGGGCGGCACGGGAGGTCGCGGCCGCCGGCACCGAGATCGTCGAGGCGACCTCGCGCATGGGGCCCGCCTCGATCGAAGGCCATTACGACGGCGCGCTCGCCGTGCCCGGCCTGCTGGCCGAGATCGCAAGGGGCGAGGCGGAGGGGATCGACGCGGCGGTGATCGCCTGTTTCGACGATACGGGGCTCGATGCGGCGCGGTCGCGGGCGAACGTCCCCGTTCTCGGCCTGTGCGAGTCCGCCCTCGTCACGGCCGGTTTCCTCGCCCAGCGCTTTTCCGTGGTCACGACACTGGAGCGCTCCCGCGTGCTCCTTGAAAACCTGTCGCGGCATTATGGCATGGGCGGGCGGGCAAGGGTCCGGGCGGCCGATATTCCCGTCCTCGAACTGGAGGATCCCGCTTCCGGGGCACTGCCGAAGCTGCGGAGCGAAATTGAGCGTGCGCTTGCCGAGGATGGTGCCGAGGCGATCGTGCTCGGCTGCGCCGGCATGGCGGATCTCGCGCGCCGGCTTCAGCAAGACTATGGCGTTCCGGTCGTCGACGGCGTGGCTGCGGCGGTCAAGCAGGCCGAGGCGCTGGTGTCGCTCGGCCTTTCGACCAGCAAGCGCGGCTCCTATGCCGCGCCTCTCTCGAAGGCCTATGCGGGCGCCATGGCGCCGTTCGCACCCTGAGCGCTATCGGTCGAGCCAACTCGGCCGCAGCTTTTCCCCAATCATGCAATCCGTCTTCGGCGCCGCCTGTGCCGGGATGACGACCTCTCTCGGATCGAGGCCGCTGATCTCCAGCACCAGTTTCTGGCGGATGGCGATGGTGAAATCCTCGGCTTTATGGACCGGCAGGACGAAGGAGCCAGGTCCGCCGATGACGCAATCGGCATAGTAGCGGTCGAGCGGCCCGACGGAGGCGGATGGGCGGATCTGGATCGCCAGGCCGTTGATGATGATGCCGCTTCCGACCACCCTCTCGCGGGCCGGCATCACCGGCGGCCCGGCATTGTTCGGCCCGTCGCCGGAAACGTCGATGACGCGGCGCAGGGCGCGGAAGGGGGCCTCCCCGATCAGGCGCGCGCCATAGGCGATCGCGCTGGAGATCGAGGTTCCCCGCCTCGTCGTCACGGGGGCGGCGGCGATCTTTGCGGCAAGCGCCTCGGCGTCCGCCGCGCTCCCGATCACATGCCAGTCGATGCGCGAGGCCTCGTTGACGGTGCCGGCCCATTCGAAATAGCTGATCGCCACCCGCCCGGTCAGGCCGCCGGTGACGGCGTTGATCACGTCCGGATGGCGCAGCGCATCGACATAGCCGGAGCGCTGGACGCGTGCCTCCTCGATGTCCATCGACCCGGACATGTCGACCGCAAGAACGAGCTGCACGTCGACGTCGCCGCCCGCGTCGACCGGGATCGCCCGCTGTCCGGCAAGGCCGGTCAGTCCGAGGAGAAGGGCGAGCGTCGCCAGGATCATGGCATCGGGCCTCCCGTGGTCGATCAGCCGTAAAAGAGTAGCACAGGATCGGCGCGGCGCGACGCCGAAGCGTTGTCCCGCCATCAACAAAAGGTGAGGCGGGGCGCCGGGAGGCCTGCCGTTGCCTTTCCCGGCCGCAGGCCTAAGTGATGGCGCGATCTCGCCTCGGATGGAACCCGCATGCAACAGGACGGATGGATGGAAGGGGTGCCGCTCGCGTCCCTGCAGCGGTCGGCGTTCGGCTATTTTCTGGACCATACCGACCCGGGGACCGGCCTCGTCGCCGACACGTCCGCCCCCGGCGCGCCGGCCAGCATCGCCGCCACCGGCTTCGGGCTTTCGGCGTATCCCGTGGCCGTCGAGCGCGGATTCGTGACGCGGCGGGAAGCCCTGAAGCGCACGCTCGCCTGCCTGCGGTTCCTCGACGATGCGCCGACCGGCCGGCAGCCGGGCGCGGCGAGCCATCGCGGCTTCTTCTACCACTTCCTCGACATGCGGACCGGGCACCGCGCCTGGCAGTCCGAAGCCTCGACGATGGACACGGCCCTGCTCTTTGCCGGGGTGCTGATGGCGCAGCGCTACTTCGACGGCGCCGACCCCGGCGAGGCGGAAGTGCGGGAGCGGGCCGCCCGCCTCTTCGACCGGATCGACTGGGCCTTCGCGCTTGCGGGCGGCGACACGATGACGATGGGGTGGAAGCCGGGGCGCGGGCGCCTCGCCTATCGCTGGCAGGGCTACAGCGAGGCGATCCTCCTGCATGTGCTGGCGCTCGGGGCCGACACGCATTCCGTTCCGTTTTCCGCCTACGACGCCTTTACCGCGACCTATGACTGGCTTGCGGTGGAAGGCCGGCCCTATCTCTATGCCGGCCCGCTGTTCATCCACCTCTTTTCCCATGCGTGGATCGATTTCGCGGGACTGCGGGATGCCGCCATGGCCGCCCGATCGACGGACTACGCCGAGAACACGCGGCTGGCCGTGGCGACGCAGCGCCATTATGCGCGCGAGAACCCTCAAGGGTTCAGGGGATATGGCGAGGATCTCTGGGGCTTGACCGCCTGTCTCGGCCCGACGAACGCCGATCGCTCCGCGGGAGGCGCGAAACGCCGCCGGCCGTCGCCGGGCGGCTACCTCGCGCGCGGCGCTCCCTTCGGTCCGGACGACGGCACGATCGCGCCCTGGGCCCCGCTCGCCTGCCTGCCCTTCGCGCCCGAGGCGGCGCTTTCCGCGACGCGGCACATCCTGCAGCGCTATCCCGGCGTGCTGGCGGATGGCCGCTTCTACGGTGCCTTCACGCCGGATCTCGCCGGGACGGGCCCGGAAGGCTTCATCGACCGTCGCTTCACCGGGCTCGACCAGGGTCTCCTGGTGCTGATGATCGAGAACGCATGCTCGGGGCTGGTCTGGCGGCTGATGCGCGACGTGCCGGTGATCCGGAAGGGGTTGATCCGCGCCGGCTTTTCCGGCGGCTGGCTCGGCTGCGGGGACAGGCCCGTGGAAGGCGGCGAGGGCCTGCCTCGGGCCGATGCGGGGCGGGCCGGCATCGATTAACCGAATCTACAGGACGACACCTGTATCAAGGGCGTTCTGGCTGCGGGTTGCAGACGGCGCGGGCGCGAACGGACCCGCCGGACGCGTCCCGGGAGGACTGCCCGAGCCTGCAGCACAGGCAAGCATGACGCTTGGCGATGGATCTTGTAACCTGGAGCGGCGTGTCCATGCTTGGAGATTGGCAAGGGCTGGTGACCAACCTCGCGGTTCTCGCCGCGACGTTGATGCTCTGGACCATCGTCCAGGACAATGTCACCCTCTCGATCGGCCGGCTGCGCCCCTATGTCTTCGGCGTCATCGCCGGCGGCGGCGCCATGGTGCTGATGTCGGTGCCGCTCGCGCTGGCGCCCGGCGTCTATCTCGATTGCCGCGTGGCGATGGTCGCCAATGCCGGGCTGTTCGGCGGCCCGGTCTCGGCGATGGTCGCCGCGGTCTTCGCGCTCGGTTACCGGCTTTATCTCGGCGGCGCGGGCGTCGTGGTCGGATCCGCGTCGATCGCGCTTGCCATGCTGGTGGGCGTCGCCGGATACCACATGGTGCGGGGGCGCGGTCTCGGGCTTGCCGCCCTCCTCCTGTTCTCGCTCGCGGTCGCGGTCGTCGCGGTCGGCGTCTCGCTGACGCTGACGCCCGAGGTCCGCGCGCTGATGTTTCCCGATGCCGCCGTGCCGTTCGGCGTGCTGGTCTTCATCGCCACGCTGATGACGAGCCTGGTCTTGCGCCACGACCAGCGCCGGCGCGACCTGATCGAGACCAACCGTCTCTACCGCACGACGATCGAGGCGCTTCCCTATTCGCTGAACATCAAGGATCTCGACGGCCGCTTCCTTGCCGCCAATCCGGGGACCGTGGCCCTGATGCGGTCGGGCAGCGTCGACGCGCTCATCGGCAAGACCGACGCCGATTTCTATCCACCCGAGATCGCCCGGCAGTTCATGGAGGACGAGAAACGGGTGCTCGAGGCGGGCGTGATCGAAGGGCTCGACCAGTTCGTCGCCTTTCCCGACGGGAGCACCGGCTGGGTTTCGACGCTGAAGGTGCCGCTGCGCGACAGCGCGGGCCGTCTTGTCGGGCTGATCACGCACAACCGCGACATCACCGCCGAGAAACAGCTGCGCTGCGACCTCGACGCGACGCGCGAGCGCCTCAACGATGCGATGGACATGATGACCGACGGCCTCGCCATCTATGACGGCAACGGCATCCTGATCTTCTGCAACAACCGCTATCGCGAGCTCTTTCCGCGCACGGCAGACCTGAGGGTGCCCGGCGCGCGCTACGTCGATATCCTGCGCGCCGGCGTCGCCCGCGGCGAGGCGCTTGTCGATCCGGGCCACCAGCTCGAGGACTGGATCGCACGCCATTACCGGATGCTTCTCGCAGGCGACAATCACGGGGTTCAGCTTGCCGATGGCCGCTGGCTCCAGATCCGCACGGCGCCGGTGAAGGAAGGTATCCTGTTCGTGCTGACCGACGTGACGGAGCAGCGCCAGGCGGTCGAGGAGCTGAAGGCGGCGGAAGCGGAATACCGCGCGCTCTTCGAAAACGCGGTCGTCGGCATCTATCGTTCGACGCCGGACGGCCAGGTGCTGCGGGCCAACCCGGCGCTGGTGGAACTCAACGGCTATGACAGCGAAAGCGCGCTGGTCGAAGCGGTGCGTGACATCGCCGGCGAATCCTATGTCGATCCGAGACGCCGGGACGAGTTCTCGATGCTGATGGAGCGCGACGGCGGCGTCGTCGATTTCGTCTCCGAGATCTACCGGCACAGGACCCGCGAACGCATCTGGATCTCCGAGACGGCCTGGGCGGTGTTCGACGCCAACCACAAGGTCCGCTGGTACGAAGGCACGATCATCGACGTGACGGAGCGCAAGCATGCCGGCGACCGGCTTGCCGACGCCAACCGGAAGCTCGAGGAACTGGCGGCGATCGACGGCCTGACCGGGCTTTCGAACCGGCGCGTGTTCGACGAGACGCTGGAGATCGAGTTCGCCCGTCGCGGCAGGGACGGAAGCTGCCTCAGCCTCGTCCTCGTCGATGTCGACTGTTTCAAGGCCTACAACGACAGCTACGGCCATCTTGCCGGCGACGATTGCCTGCGGTTCATCAGCCAGGTCTTCCGCACCATCGTCCGGCGGCCCGCCGACCTCGCCTGCCGCTACGGCGGCGAGGAACTGGTGGCGATCCTGCCGGACACGGATGCGCAGAGCGCGCATGCGCTCGCCGAGGCGTTTCGCGCGGCGGTGAAGGGGCTGCGGATCGAGCATCGCGCCAGCGATATCGGCACGGTCTCGATCAGCGCCGGGGTGGCCACCTGCGACGGCGAGAACGGCATCGTCACGGCGGGCGAACTCATGCAGCAGGCCGACCGCGCCCTTTACGGCGCCAAGGCGGCCGGCCGCGACCGCGTCGCCGAGGCGATCGCGGCCTAACCCCGGCCTGCCGATCGGCGCGCGTCAGTCGACGCGCTGCCCGCGCACGTCGCGGATCTCCCATACCCATTGCGGATCGACGGGCACCGCGCCGTCGCGCGGCGCGACGACGAAGAAGGTCTCGAAGCTGCGCGACTGGCCGGGCGGAACGGCGAGCACGATCAGCGCCTCGTCGGAACCGACCGGCGTGCAGGCGCGATCCGGGCAGGTCTCCAGCGTCGCCTCCAACCGGAAATAGTCGAGCCGCGCCGTCGTGCTCGCATTGGTCACCGTGCCGGTGGCGCGGTAGCTCGTCGCCTGGCGCGCGGGCTCGAAGGCGATCGCGGAAATCGACAGGTCCGCGGCCGTCAGCGCCGGCGCCGCCACGTCCTCGCTCTGCGGTTCGGGCGCCGGGCGGTCCGTCAGCCAGATGACGAAGGCGACGAGGAGAAGGATGGCGACGCCGACCGACAGGATCGGTTCGGCGATGTTGCGGAACCGGGAGGAGCGGGCGGCGAGGTAGACGATCAGCAGGGCGGCGAAGGCGGCGATATAAAGGGTCATGCGGGTCCTCCGGCTGCCTATATAGGCAGGTCGGGGAGCGATGCGCAGCACTTTGCGGAAATCCTCCGTCAAAATCCCGTCAACGGGCCGGAAAGGGCGGGCCATCGCCCGCCCTTTCCGCTTATCCGTGCGCGATCATGACGTGGCGGACGGCCGTATAGTCCTCGAGCGCATAGATCGACAGATCCTTGCCGTAGCCTGACTGCTTCAGCCCGCCATGCGGCATCTCGTTGCAGAGCATGAAATGCGTGTTGATCCAGGTGCAGCCATATTGCAGGCGGGCGGCCGCCTTCATCGCGCGGGAAACGTCCTTGGTCCACACGGACGACGCAAGGCCATAGTCGCTGTCGTTCGCCCAGGTGATCGCCTGGTCCGGATCGTCGAAGCGGGTGACGGAGACGACGGGGCCGAACACCTCGCGCCGGACGATCTCGTCCTCCTGCGTTGCGCCGGCGACGACGGTCGGCTGGTAGAAGAAGCCGGCCTCGCTGCCGTTCCTGCCGCCGGTGACGACCTCGATGTGCGTCTGCTCGGCGGCGCGCTCGACGAAGCTCGCCACCCGGTCGCGCTGGCGCTTGGAGATCAGCGGGCCGATCTCGTTTTCCGTGTCGTCCTCCTGATTATACCGGATGGTCGAGACGGCGGCGGAGAGGTCGGCGACGAGCGTCTCGTAGATGCCGGACTGCGCATAGATGCGGCAGGCGGCGGTGCAGTCCTGGCCGGCATTGTAGAAGCCGAAGGTGCGGATGCCGTTGACGACGGCGTCGAGGTCGGCATCGTCATGGACGATGACCGGCGCCTTGCCGCCGAGTTCCAGATGGGTGCGCTTCACCGTCTTCGCCGCTGCCGTGAGCACCTTCTTGCCGGTCGCGATGTCGCCGGTGATTGACACCATCGCGATCTTCGGATGGTTGATGATGGCATTGCCGACCGTCTCGCCGCGCCCGAGCACAATGTTGACCACGCCTTCCGGCAGGATATCGGCCAGCAGCTTCGCCATCTTCAGCGCCGTCAGCGGCGTCTGTTCGGAGGGCTTGAAGACGACGGTGTTGCCGCCGGCAAGCGCCGGCGCCAGCTTCCACGCCATCATCATCAGCGGATAGTTCCACGGCGCGATCGAGCCGACGACGCCGACCGCATCGCGGCGGATCATCGAGGTGTGGCCGGGCAGGTACTCGCCAGCGACGGTCGCCTGCATCGAGCGGATGGCGCCGGCGAAGAAGCGGTAGCAATCGACGATCGCCGGCAGTTCGTCATTGAGCACGGCGTTGATCGGCTTGCCGCAGTTCAGCGATTCGAGCGTGGCGAAGCCGCTCGCGTCCTTCTCGATCGCGTCCGCGATCTTCAGGAGATAGCCGGAACGCTCGGCCGGGGTCGTCTGCGACCAGGACGAAAACGCCCTGTCGGCCGCGTCGACGGCCGCGTCGATCTGGGCATGCGAGGCTTCGGGAAGATCGAGGATCAGGGCACCGGTCTTCGGGTTGAGGATCGGTTCCTCGGCCTCGGTGCCGGCCGCGAAGGTCGAGCCGATCAGCATCTGAGTGTCCATGTCGTTCTCCCTGGGTGTCATGGTCTTTGCGGTTATTTGCCGGCGCCGGCGACCTGGTCGCCGTCGCGCGTGAGGTAGTAGGCGATCAGGATCGGCAGGAAGGTGACGAGCACCACCACCATGGCGACCACGTTCGTCACCGGCCGCTGGCGCGGGCGCACCAGTTCCTCGAGCATCCAGATCGGCAGGGTCGACTGCTGGCCGCCGGTGAACGTCGTGACGATCACCTCGTCGAAAGAGAGCGCGAAGGCGAGCATGCCGCCGGCGAGCAGCGCCGTGCCGATGTTCGGCAGGATGATGTGGCGGAAGGTCTGGAATCCGTCGGCGCCAAGATCCATCGACGCCTCGATCAGCGAGCCGGAGACGCGGCGGAAGCGGGCGACCGCATTGTTGTAGACGACGACGATGCAGAAGGTGGCGTGGCCGAGCACGATGGTCCAGATCGAAAACGGGATCTCCGCCAGCGAGAAGGCCGAGCGCAGCGCGATACCGGTGATGATGCCGGGCAGCGCGATCGGCAGGATGACGAGGAGCGAAATCGTCTCGCGGCCGAAAAAGGCGGTGCGGCTGACGGCGGCGGCGCAGAGCGTGCCGAGCACCATGGCGATCGCGGTGGCGATCGCCGCCACCTTGACCGACAGCGTCAGCGCCTCCCAGACGTCCGGCCGGTTCCAGGTCACGGCAAACCATTGCAGCGTCAGGCCGGGCGGCGGGAACTGGTAGCTCTTTTCCTCTGTGGTGAAGGCGTAGAGGAAAATCAAAAGGATCGGCAGGTGCAGGAAGAGAAGGCCGCCGGCGGCGGCGATCTTCAGCGCCAGCGGCGCGCGGGAGGTCCGGTCAGAGCGCATCGAAGGCCCCCATGCGCTTGGCCATCCACAGATAGAGGCCCATGATGATGATCGGCACGACGGTGAAGGCGGCGGCGAGCGGGATGTTTCCGGCCGTGCCCTGCTGGGCGTAGACGGCCTGGCCGATGAAGAGGCGCGAGGAGCCGATGATCTGCGGGATGATGTAGTCGCCGAGCGTCAGCGAGAAGGTGAAGATCGAGCCGGCGACGATGCCCGGAAGCGCCAGTGGGAAGAGGACGTGGCGAAACGTCTGCTGCGGCGTGCCGCCGAGGTCGGACGAAGCCTCGACCAGATTGCCCGGCACGCGCTCCAGCGCCGCCTGGATCGGCAGGATCATGAAGGGTAGCCAGACATAGACGAAAACGATCGCCGTGCCGGTATAGCTGACCGAGAGCGAATTGCCGCCGACGACCGGCAGCGCCAGCCAGGCGTCGAGCAGCCAGAGAAGATGCAGCTTGGCAAAGATCCAGGTGAGGATGCCTTCCTTGGCGAGGATCAGCTTCCAAGCATAGACTTTTACCAGATAGGACGACCAGAGCGGCAGCATCACGCCGAGATAGAAGGCGGCCTTCCACTTCCCGGTCGCATAGCGGGCGGCGTAATAGGCGATCGGAAAGGCGACTGCGGCCGCGATCAGCGTGACGATCGCCGCCATCACCACGGTGCGGATGATGATGTCGAGATTGCTGGCGACGAGGAGCTGGCGGTAGGTGGCAAGCGTCGGCTCGTAGGAGATCATCCCCGAAAAATCGTCGATCGAGAAGAAGCTCTGCAGCAGGAGGGCAAAGAGCGAGCCGAGATAGATGATGCCAAGCCAGAGCACCGGCGGCCCGAGCAGGACGAGCAGAAGCAGATGCGGGTGCTTCCAGAAGAAATCCGACAGGCGGCCGGCGAGGTTGCGCGCCGGCGGCGTCAGCGGCGTGTCGGCGACGAGTGTCATTCGGCCTCCATCGGATGGAGGTCGGCGCGTTCGAAACCGAGCTCGACGGGGGAGCCGACGGCGGGAACGGGGAGCGTCGGCGGGCTCAGCACGCTCATGCGCTGGCCGTCGCAATCGACGGTGACGCGGTTGACCGCGCCGAGGAAGCTGGTGGCGGTGACGATGCCGGGCAGGGTGAGCTGGTCGGCCCAGGAGGCGCCGATCTGCACCGATTCCGGCCTTATGCTGGCGGCCTGCGCGGGAATGCCAAGTCGGGCACAGGTCCGGGCGTCGAGCACGTTGGAGGACCCGACGAAGTCGGCGACGAAGCGCGTCTTCGGCCTGCGGTAGATCTCCTCCGGCGTGCCGAGCTGGGCGATGCGGCCCTCGTTGAAGACCGCGACGCGGTCGGCCATCGACAGGGCCTCGCCCTGGTCGTGGGTGACGAAGACGAAGGTGATGCCGAGCGATTTCTGCAGCGTCTTCAACTCCTCCTGCATCTGTTCGCGCAACTTGAGGTCGAGCGCGCCGAGCGGCTCGTCGAGGAGAAGCACCTTCGGCTTGTTGACCAGCGCGCGGGCGAGCGCCACGCGCTGGCGCTGGCCGCCGGAAAGCTGCCCCGGGCGGCGCGCGCCATATCCGGGAAGCTTGACCATGGCGAGCGCATCCTCTGCCGCCCGATGGCGAGTTTCGCGGGCGACGCCCTTGACCATCAGTCCATAGGCGACATTGTCGAGGATCGAGAGATGCGGGAACAGCGCATAGTCCTGGAAGACGGTGTTGACATTGCGCCGGTAGGGGGGAACCCCTTCGGCGGTCGCACCAAAGATCTCGATATGGCCGCTGGTCGGCTGCTCGAAGCCGGCCATCAGCCGGAGGCAGGTTGTCTTGCCGGAGCCGGAGGGCCCGAGCATGGCGAAGAACTCGCCCTCGGCAATCGCGAGATCCACGGCATCGACGGCCCGGACGGCGCCAAAATGGCGGGACACTGTGTCGAAGAGAACGGCAGCGGTCATGGAGGGGTCCGTCAACGGCGTTGCTGGAGCATGTCCGGTGACAACGCATCACCTGACGTGTTCTTTCGTGTTCGCATCGTCCAACGCCGACGGCAATCTCGCTCCGGCTGGACATGCTTGAGGTTCCGCGTAGGGGGCCTGACTCGCGCGTGGGCCGCAATAACGGCTATCTGCATCATCACCCGGCGCGATCGCGATGACTCAGCGGCAGCCGCCTCCCTGCGCCGCTGGAGGGCCGACAGGGCAGGGCGCCAAAAGCCACCGACGCGTCATCAGCCGGTCCGAAGCTCCGTGGCGCCCTCGCATGACGCGAGGGGAGCCGACGGCATGCCGACCTCTTCAGCGGCCGCCCCGGGTCAACGACCCCCGATGACGCCGATATAGTCGGAGACCCAGCGGTGATAGGGCACGCATTCACTCTGGCTCGCGCATTTCGTCACCGGCGTCTTCCAGAACTTGATCTTCTCGAAGTCGTTGTAGCCGTTGGCGGCGCAACCCTCATCCGTCAGCAGTTCGTTGCCCTTGCAGGCGGCGGGAACGGACGGCACCGTGCCGAACCAGGCGGAGACATCGCCCTGCACCTTCGGCGACAGCGTGTGCTCCATCCACATATAGGCGCAGTTCGGATGCTCGCTGTCGGCATGCAGCATGGTCGTGTCGGCCCAGCCGGTCGCGCCCTCCTCGGGGAAGACGGAGGCGATCGGCTGCTTCTCGGCCTTCAGCAGGTTGACCTGGAAGGGCCAGGAGCCGGAGGCGACGACGCCCTCGTTCTTGAAGTCGTCGATCTGGATCATCGCGTCGTGCCAGTAGCGGTTGGCGAGCGTGCGCTGGACGCGCAGCAGGTCGAGGGCGGCCTTGTACTGGTCCTCGTTGAGCTCGTAGGGATCCTTGATACCGAGTTCCGGCTTGTGGAACATCAGGTAGTTGGCGGCGTCCGCCACATGGATCGGACCGTCATAGGCCTGGATGCGGCCCTTGTTCGACGTGCCGTCCGGGAGCGTCATCTCCTCGAAGACGACCTTCCAGCTCTTCGGTGCCTCGCCCTTGAAGGCCTCGGTGTTGTACATCAGGACGTTCGGGCCCCAGACATAGGGCGTGCCGTAATGGGTGCCGTTGACCGTGTGCCAGGGCGCGTTCTGCAGCCGCTCGTCGATGGTCGACCAGCTCGGGATCAGCGCGGTGTTGATCGGCTGGACGCGCTTTCCGGCGACGAGGCGCAGCGACGCGTCGCCGGACGCGGTGACGAGGTCGAAGCCGCCCTCGTTCATCAGCGCCACCATTTCATCGGAGGTGGCGGCGGTCTTCACCGAGACCTTGCAGCCGCTCGACTTCTCGAATTCCGTGACCCAGTCGTAATTCTTGTCGGTCTCGCCGCGCTCGATATAGCCGGCCCAGGCGACGATCGAAAGCTCGCCTTCACCGGGCCCGAGTTCCTTCAGCGGTTCCTGGGCGATGGCCGCCGTGGAGAGCGTGAGCGAGAGGGTGAGGGCGGTGCAGCAACGAAGGAAATGCTTCATCTTGGTCTCCCGGTGGTTCGCGTTTTGCGATTGTGTGGTTCCCGGAGAAAAACCTGCCGCGATTTCGCCGCTTTCGCAAATTCATTAAACAGAATGTCGCTATCGGAAATTCCGAATGCTCAGCGGCCGCGACCGCTGCGCAGCGCCTCGGCGACACCGATGAAATCGCGCGCCGACTGCGGCAGGCCGGAGCCCTTGCGCCAGACCATGCCGACCTGAACGACGGGCAGCGCGCCGGAAACGTCGCGGCTTTCGATCCGGTCGCCTTCGAGCGACCAGGGGCGGTAGACGAGGTCGGGGAGGAGCGCGATGCCGGCGCCGGTCGCGACGAGGCTGCGCACGGCCTCGACGGAACGGGTGCGGAAGGCGACATGGGGACGGGCGCCGAGGGCGGAGAGCAGCTTGCCGGTGTTCTCCTCGATCTCGTCCACCGTCAGCATGATCAGCGGTTCCCTGGTGATGTCGGCGATGGAGATGATGTCGGCGGAGACCAGCCGGTGGCCGAGCGGCAGCCAGAGCCGGTAGGGCGAGGTCTCGACGATCTCGGCCTGCAGCGCCATCCGGTCGCGCAGGTTCGAGATCACCATGACGGCGACGTCGAGCTCGCCGCCGATCAGCAGATGTTCGAGATAGGAGCCGTTGTCCTCGATGGCGCTGACCTCGACCTCCGGGCAGGCGCGGCGGTAGCGGGCGAGAAGATCGGAGAGCACATAGCCGGCGACGAGCGAGGTGACGCCCAGATTGAGCGTGCCGCCGACGGGCCGCGCGCTCGGCGAAAAGGCGCTGCGCGCGTCGGAGACGTCGGCGAGGATCTTCGTCGCATGGCGCAGGAACTGGTGGCCGTTATGGGTGATGGTCAGGCCGCGCGGATGCCGCTCGAAGAGGGCGACGCCGAGATCGCCTTCGAGCTCGCGCACCGCCTCGGTGATCGAGGATTGCGAGATGGAGAGGTTCTGCGCCGCCCGCGTCACCGATCCCTGTTCGGCAACGGCGACGAAATACTGCAATTGCCGGAGCGTGAAGGCCATGGGGGAGGTTAACCGCCCGCCCGCCCCGGTGGCAAGTGCCGGAGCGTTGCCCCAAGGCGGGCGGAGGCCGCCGGCCCCGGAGTTTGTCAGGGAGACGTGCAATCCGGTTCCGCCGAAAAGGCAAACGACAACGAGAGCGGAGGGTCTGTCCGGTTCAAATGAACCTGACAGACCCCAGCGCCGGCGGCAGGCGGCTTCAGGCAAGGGCCGCCGCGGCGCGGGCGGCGAGGATGTCGCGGGCGGCGTGCGCCGCCTCCTTGCCTTTCACCACGAAATGCTCGCGGAAGAAGGCGATGTGGGCCTCGCCCTCCTGGAAGTGGTGCGGCGTGAGGACGGCCGACAGGACGGGCACGCCGGTGTCGAGGCCGACGCGGAGGATGGCGTCGACCACGCTTGCCGCGACGAAATCGTGGCGGTAGATGCCGCCGTCGACGACGAAGGCGACGGCGAGCACGGCGGAATAGCGGCCGCTGCGGGCGAGCGTCTGCGCATGCAGCGGAATTTCGAGCGCGCCGGGCACGTCGATGACGTCGACATCCGCTTCGGATCCGCCGGTGTCGCGCCATTCGGCGATGAAGGCGTCGACGGCGCGGTCGACGATGTCGGCATGCCAGCGGGCGCGGATCACGGCGATCCGGGTGGAGGGTCGGGTGGAGAGGGTCATGCGGGTCTGGCCTTTCAGGGTTGAGCCGTTGGATCGGTCTGCCCCTGGGCGAACGGGCACGGACGCACCGGCACCCGTGGCGGTGCCGATCATCCCTGCCGCTCTCTTTCATCCGGACTGTGACCGTCGGCTCCGGCATCGCACCGGATCTGCTGACCCCGCCGCACTGGCTGCGGCGGGCGCTCGCGGGCTCGAGGGTTGCCCCTCATACCGCCGGTGGGGAGTTCCGCCCCGCCCTGAGAACGCCGCCAGTCTAGCGCCTGCAGGGGAGATTTCAAACGATGCCGACCGCGTGGACCGGCGGAGCGGCGATAAATTTTCCGATTTTCCCGGCACGCGGGGAACGTCCGTTCCGCCCGTCCTCAGTCGCGGATGACGAGCAGGTCGCTCGCGGTGAAGCGCAGCGTCACCGTTTCACCGACGGATGGGGGAACGAGGCCCGGTGCGTTGAACATGTCGAAGGAGATGACGCTGGCGCCGACCTTCATGCGGGTGCGGATGACGGAGCCGAGGAAGTTGGTCGAGACGACCGTGCCGGTCAGCGCCGTGTCGCCCTTCGCGCCTTCGGCGATCGAGCCCGCCTCCGGGCGAAGTGCCAGCGAGACGGTGTCGCCGGCCTTGACCGCGCCGAGCGGCTCGCGAAGCGTCACGCCCTGGTCGCCGATCGAGACCCGGTTGGCCGAGGGATCGACGACCTTGGCGTCGATCAGGTTGAGGGTGCCGACGAAATTGGCGACGAAGCGGGTGGCGGGCCGGTTGTAGATATCGAAGGGCGAGCCGATCTGGTCGGCGCGGCCCGCATTCATCACGACGATGCGGTCGGAAATCGACAGCGCCTCTTCTTGGTCGTGGGTGACGAAGACGGTGGTGATGCCGAGCTGCTGCTGGATCATGCGGATCTCTTCGCGCAGTGACACGCGGATCTTGGCGTCGAGGGCGGAGAGCGGTTCGTCGAGGAGGAGCACCTGCGGCTTCGGCGCGAGCGCGCGGGCGAGCGCGACGCGCTGCTGCTGGCCACCGGACATCTGGAAGGGGAAGCGGTCGGCGAGATGTTCGAGATGAATGAGCTTCAGCATCTCCTTCACCCGCGTCTCGATCTCCGCCTTCGGGCGGCCCGCGACCTTGAGGCCGAAGGCGACATTGTCGAAGACGTTCATGTTCGGAAACAGCGCATAGGCCTGGAAGACCATGCCGATGTTGCGCTGGTTCGGGCGCAGGTCGTTCTGGTTGCGGCCGTTGATGGTGATCGCGCCGCCGCTCGGGCTCTCGAAGCCGGCGATCATGCGCAGAACGGTCGTCTTGCCGCAGCCGGACGGCCCGAGGAAGGAGACGAACTCGCCCTTCTCGATGGCCATGTTGAAATCCTTGACCACCTGGACGGGACCGAAGGACTTCTGGATACGGGTGAGGGTCAGGAAGCTCATGGTGAAATCCTCAGGCCTTTTGCGGCGCGCTCTTCTGGAAGCGCGAGACGAGCTGGATGAGACCGAGGCATCCCCAGGTGATGCCGAAGGCGATCACGGCGAGGGCGGCCGGTTCATAGGCCCGGTTTGCACCGAGAAGCTGCATGTAGGGCCCGAAGGCCGGGCGGTTCAGGAGGGCGGCCATGGTGAACTCGCCGATGACGATGGCAAAGGTCAGGAAGGCGCCGGACAGCACGGCGACGAGCACATTCGGCAGGATGATGCGCGCGAGGATGGTCATCCAGCCGGCGCCGAGGCTCTGGGCCGCCTCGGTCAGCGTCGTCACGTCGATGGTGCGCAGGCCCGTGTCGACGGCGCGGTACATGTAGGGCAGCGCCAGCGTCGCATAGCCGAACATCAGGAGGATGTTGGTACCGGTGATCGATCCCGTCAGCGGCAGCCAGCTCGAGGTGTTGTAGAGGCGGATATAGCCGAAGACGATGACGATCGCCGGGATGACCAGCGGCAGCAGCGTGACGAACTCGATATAGGGCCGAAGGAAGGGCAGCTTCAGCCGCACCCAGTAGGCGGTCGGAACGACGAGAAGGACGCCGAAGACGATCGTCGCCAGCGCCATGATCACCGAATAGCCGAAGGTCTGCTGGAAGGCGGGATCGGCGAGCACCTTGCCGTAGGCGTCGAACGAATACTCGCCGCGGCGCATCTTCAGCGAGAAGTTGGTCATGCCGATCAGCGGCAGGGCGAAATAGAGCAGGCCGAAGAGGAGGGCGCCCCAGGCGAAGATCTTCTTCATTTCAGCCACCTTTCGCTGCGGGCGCGCAGCCAGATGTAGATCGCGTTGGCGATGCCGGTGATGACGATCATGCCGAAGGCGAGCGCATAGCCGAGATGGGGATTGCCGAGCACGTCGCCGCGGATCTGGGCGAAGAGCAGGATCGGCGCGATCGACAGCGACGAGCCGGTGAGCGCGATCGCGGTGGCGACGGCGCCGAAGGAATTGGCGAAGAGCAGGGCGAAGGTGCCGAGCAGCGACGGCAGCAGGATCGGGAAGGCGACCATGCGCCAGTACTGCGCCCCGGTCGCCCCGAGGATCTCGGCCGCCTCGCGCCATTCCCGCTTCAGCCCGTCGAGCGCTGGCGTGATGATCAGGATCATCAGCGGGATCTGGAAGAAGAGATAGGTCAGCGTCAGGCCCCAGAAGGACAGAAGGTTGAAGCCGAGCAGGCGCAGGTCGATGCCGAGCTGGGTCTTCAGGAACACGGTGACGAGGCCGACGGGACCGAGTGTCGCGAGGAAGGCGAAGGCGAGCGGCACGCCGGCGAAGTTCGAGGCGACGCCGGAAAAGGTCAGAAGCGGCCCGCGGATCGCCTTCGGCAGCCCGCCGAGCACGACCGCGGCGGCGATCGCGAAGCCGATGAGGCAGCCGAGCAGCGCGGAGGCGACGCTGATGCGGATCGAGATCCAGTAGGCGCGCATGATCGAGTCGGTGAAGAGCGCGGCAATGTTGTCGACGGTGAAGCCGCCCTCCGGCGTCTGGAAGGCGCCGACGACGATTCTCAGCGTCGGCAGGATGAGGAACAGCAGCACGAAGGCGGCAAACGGCAGCACGCCGAGCCAGTGCAGCGGCAGTTGCGCGCGCTCCCCTGCCGGCGGCGCCGCAGCGCCGGAATTTTCAGATGACATCCCCGTTCGCCCCTGGAAGGTCGGCGGTCGTCCGCCTGTTTTTTTAAGGAAAAGCATATCGAAAACCGCCCCGGCGACCGGGCGCCGGGGCGGAAGGGATCAGGCCTTACTGGACGTTGGCGCCGACGACCGAGTCCCAGCCGCCAGTGACGGCGGCCTTGTTGGCGTCGACTTCCTCGAGCGTCGGGAAGTATGCCTTCTCATAGGCCGCCGCCGGCGGCAGGGCGTCGATCAGTTCCTGCGGAACCTTGCCGGCCTTGACCATGGCGTTGAAGCGGGCCGGGTGGCAGAAGCCCTTCAGCCAGCCGAGCTGGCCTTCGTCCGAATAGAGGTGTTCCATCCAGAGCTTGGCGGCATTCGGATGCGGCGCATAGGCGGAGATGCCCTGCACGTAGACGCCGGCGAGGACGCCGCTTTCCGGAACGACGACCTCGGTCGGCGGGTTGCCGTTCAGCGTCTTCGCCCAGCCGAGCGCGTTGTAGTCCCAGGCGACGATGATCGGGGTCGAGCCCTGCGCCAGCGTGCCGGACTTGCCGATGACCGGAACGAAGTTGCCGGCCTTGTTCATCTCGGCGAAATAGGCAAGGCCGGCCTCGCCAGCGTCCTTGCCGGACTTTGCGCCCTTGCCGAGACCGGCGGCGAGCACGCCGAGGATCGCCTGGTTCGAGGCGCGCGGGTCGCCGGCAAGCGCCACCTGGCCGGAATATTCCGGCTTCAGCAGGTCGGCCCAGTCCTTCGGCGTGTTGGTGACGAGGTCCTTGTTCACGAAGAACGACATGACGCCGTAATAGTCGCCGTACCAGTAGCCTTCGGCGTCCTTGACGGAATCCGGGATCTCGTCCCAGGTCGAGACCTTGTAGGGCTGCAGCAAGCCTTCGGCCTTCATCTGCGGGCCGAAGGCGAGACCGACGTCGACGACGTCCGGGGCCTGCGGGCCCTTGTTGTCCTTGTTCGCCTTGACGGCCTCGACCTCGTCGGCGGAACCGGCGTCGGGGTTGAGCTCGTTGACCTGGATTTCGGGATACTTCGCCTTGAACGAGGCGATGACGTCGCCATAGCCGCACCAGTCGTGCGGCAGCGCGATCGTCGTCAGCATGCCCTCCTTCTTGGCCGCTTCGATCAGTTCGGCGCTCGGCTCGGCGGCCGCGACGGCCGTGGTCGCGACGAGGATCGCCGTGGTCAGCGAAAGCAGGCGGCGGGTCTTGGAAATCACGGGGTTTCTCCTGTTGTTGTTCATCAGTTCCGCGTGGGCTGATTAAGGTTTTCCGGTGACGCTCATGTGACAGTATTGTCGCGGCCGCGGACCCGAAGGATCGACCGCCTGCGACAAAACTGCGCTCCAGTCCGGCAGCGGGTTCCTCCCCTGTCTTCCGGCCTGAATTTCCGCCGGTCCGCCGTCAGGCGTCCCGGACCGGACATCGTCGGGCATTTCGGTTGAGGTGCCGCTCACGCCGATGCCCTGTCTCCCAATTGTCGCAGGCATGGCCGCAACACGGCCTGCCTTTTCTTTGCTAGCCGGGCTTGCGAAACAGCCGCGCGGCGTCGAACATGCTTTCGAGCGCATCGATGCGCGCCCGTGTCCCCTCCCATTCGGCGCTCTGCACCGCCTCGATCAGCGCCTCGACGACGAAGAGCGTGGCGACGGAACTGTCCCAGGCCGAGGGCGCCTCGATCTGCAGCCGGAACGTCGTCGTCGCCGATTTCGCCGCCGGCGAACCCCACTGGTCGGTGAAGAGGATGATCTCGACGCCGCGCGCCCTGGCGATGCGCGCCAGCGTCTCCATGTCGCGCTCGTAGCGGCGGATGTCGAAGATGATCAGGACGTCGCCGGCCTTCATGTTGAGCACGTAATGCGGCCAGGCGCCGGGCTGCGGCGCGATCTGGGTGACGCCGGGGCGGATGACCTGGAGATGGGTGAAGAAATACTCCGCGATCGCCCCGGTGATGCGCCCGCCGACGAGATGGACATGGCGGCGGCCGTCCGAAATCAGCGCGGCGGCATTGTCGAAGTCGCCGGTCTCGAGCTGCGACAGCGTCTGGCGCAGATTGTTCATCACCGCGTCGGCGAAGCGGTTGAGGATGTGGCCTTTCGGAGCGTTGGCGCGCCAGCGGTCGTGCTTGGCGATCGGATTGGAGATCGTCGCCTCCAGTTCCTGGTGCAGCCGCGACTGGAAATCGGGAAAGCCGCGAAAGCCGAGCTTCTGCACCATGCGGGCCACGGTCGGTGTCGACACGCCGGCGCTTTCTGCGACCGCGGTGATCGAGCCGAGGCCGGAAACGGGGTAGTTTTCGAGGAGCGATTCGGCCAGTTGCCGCTCGGCGCGCGTCAGCATCGGGAAGCGGGCGTTGATCACGTCCGACACCGTCATGCCCGATTCGTCTGCGGCCGATGGCGCAATGCTCGTCACAGGTCCCCCGATCCGGTCTTCGCCGGAAATTGAAACGGATTAAACAACTCTGTCACAATTCAAGTCAATGCGTTTTTTGAAGAGATTTTTTCAGGCACGGATTGACTTTTGGCGCATTCGTGAAGAATTCTCTTCAAAAATCGGGGAAACGGCTGCGTGGCGGCCAAGGGGCGGCAAGGTGACAGGTCTGTTGACGGCGTCGGACGGCGAGCCGGTGGCTGTGGAAAACGCGGCCGCGAAGGGCCCGTTCGTCTTTGTCTGCGAGCATGCGTCGAAACGGTTGCCGGAACGGCTCGGCACGCTCGGCCTGCCGGACGAGGCGCTCGGCGCCCATATCGCCTGGGATCCGGGTGCGCTTGCCGTGGCGCAGCGCCTGTCGCGCGCGCTCGACGGCGTGCTGATCCATCAGCGCTTCTCGCGGCTTGCCTATGACTGCAACCGGCCGCCGACGGCCGAGGGCGCCATGCCGGCGAAAAGCGAGGTCTACGACATTCCCGGCAACCGTGACCTGACGCCGAAGGATCGGGCCGAGCGGGTCGCCGAGATCTATGAACCGTTTCGCCATGCGCTCTCGGCGCTGATCCGGGCGCGGTTGGATGCAGGCCGCCCGACGATCCTGGTGACGATGCACAGTTTCACGCCGGTCTATTTCGGCCGTCCGCGCGCCGTCGAGCTCGGCATCCTCCACGATGCCGATTCGCGCCTCGCCGATGCCATGCTGCTGGCGGCGGAACGCTCGGCGACGGCGCTTGCGGTGCGTCGCAACGAACCCTACGGGCCTGAGGACGGCGTGACGCACACGCTGATCGAGCACGGACTGGCGAACGGCATCGCCAATGTGATGCTCGAGGTCCGCAACGATCTTCTGGAAACCGAGGATGGCCAGGACGCGATCGCCGATGTCCTGAGAGGCCTGCTCGACGAGAGCCTTGCGAGCCTCTGACGCGTCGGCCCGGAGCGGCAGGCAGACCATTCACCGGACTGTCCGCGTCCCATGCGGCCGGTCCATTCAAGACAGAACGAGACGGACAAGGATCGGACGGCGCCATGACCGTGACCTACAGCTTCGAAGACCTGAAGAAAGATGTCGCCGGGGGGCGGATCGACACCGTGCTCGCCTGCCTCGTGGACATGCAGGGCCGGCTGATGGGCAAGCGCTTTCATGCGCAGTTCTTCGTCGACGGCGCCTATGAGGAAACCCACAGCTGCAACTATCTCCTGGCGACCGACCTCGAGATGGAGACGGTGTCGGGCTATACGTCGACGAGCTGGGAGACGGGCTACGGCGACTATACGATGAAGCCGGACCTGTCGACGCTGCGCCGCATTCCCTGGCTCGAAGGCACGGCGCTGGTGCTCTGCGACGTGCTCGACCACAAGACCCATGCGGACGTGCCGCATTCCCCGCGCGCCATCCTCAAGAAGCAGGTGAAGCGCCTCGAGGCCATGGGCATGAAGGCCTTCATGGCGAGCGAGCTCGAATTCTTCCTCTTCGACCAGACCTATGACGCGGCGCGGCTTTCCGGCTATCGCGACCTCAAGCTCGCCAGCGGCTACAACGAGGACTACCACATCTTCCAGACGTCCAAGGAAGAGGATGTGATGCGGGCGATCCGCAACGGGCTGCAGGGCGCCGGCATCCCGGTGGAAAACTCCAAGGGCGAGGCGTCGGCGGGGCAGGAGGAGATCAACGTCCGCTATGCCGAGGCGCTGACCATGGCCGACCGGCATGCGATCATCAAGAACGGCTGCAAGGAAATCGCCTGGAGCAAGGGCAAGGCGATCACCTTCCTCGCCAAGTGGCATTATTCCGCCGCCGGGTCGTCGTCCCATATCCACCAGTCGCTGTGGAGCCTCGACGGCAAGCCGCTCTTCGTAGATCACGACGACCCGAACGGCATGTCGGCGCTGATGAAGTCCTACATGGCCGGGCTTCTCACCCATGCGAGCGAGATCACCTATTTCCTCGCGCCCTATATCAATTCCTACAAGCGCTTCATGGCCGGCACCTTCGCGCCGACCAAGGCGATCTGGAGCCCCGACAACCGCACCGCCGGCTACCGGCTCTGCGGCGCCCATACGAAGGGGATCCGCGTCGAATGCCGCGTCGGCGGCTCGGACCTCAACCCCTATCTCGCCATGGCGGCGCTGCTCGCCGCCGGCATCGCCGGGATTGAGGGCAAGCTGGAGCTGGAACCGGCCTTCGTCGGCGACGCCTATGGCGGCAAGGGCGTGCGCGAGATCCCGAAGACGCTGCGCGATGCCGCCGCGCACCTGACCGGCTCGACGATGCTGCGCGAGGCCTTCGGCGACGACGTCGTCGACCACTACACCCGCGCCGCCCTCTGGGAGCAGGAGGAGTACGACCGCCGCATTACCGACTGGGAAGTGGCGCGCGGCTTCGAGAGGGCGTAGAAGCGCAAGTCCATTCCGGCGTTGTCGACGCCCGACATCATGCGGTGGCCGCCCGGCCGCCGCCTCTTCTTTTGAAACGATCAGGAAGACGGTCATGACGATGATCCAGTGCATTTCCCCCATCGACGGTTCGGTCTATGCCGAACGCGAGGCCCTGACGCTCGAGGCGGCGGAAGCCGTCGCCGCCCGCGCCCGCGCGGCGCAGAAGGCCTGGGCGAAGCGGCCGCTCGAGGACCGCGTCAGGCTGGTGCTTGTCGGCGTCGCGCGGCTGAACGAGATGGTCGATGAGGTCGTGCCGGAAATCGCCTGGCAGATGGGCCGGCCGGTCCGCTACGGCGGCGAGTTCCGCGGCTTCAACGAGCGCTCGAACTTCGTCGCCGCCGTCGCCGCCGATGCGCTGGCGCCGATGGTGATCGAGGAGAGCGCCTCCTTCGAGCGCCGCATCCTGCGCGAGCCGCATGGCGTCGTCTTCGTCATCGCGCCGTGGAACTATCCCTATATGACAGCGATCAACACGGTCGCCCCGGCGCTGATGGCCGGAAATACCGTGGTGCTGAAGCACGCGGCGCAGACCCTGCTCGTCGGCGAGCGGATGGTGCGCGCCTTCAACGAGGCCGGCGTGCCGGAGGACGTGTTCCAGAACGTCTTCCTCGACCATGCGACGACCTCGGCCCTGCTCGGTTCGCGCCGCTTCGACTTCATCAATTTCACCGGCTCCGTCGAGGGCGGCCGCGCCATCGAGCGGGCGGCGGCCGGCACCTTCGCCGGCATCGGGCTGGAGCTCGGCGGCAAGGATCCGGGCTATGTGATGGAGGACGCCAATCTCGACGCCGCCGTCGATACGCTGATGGACGGCGCCACCTACAATTCCGGCCAGTGCTGCTGCGGCATCGAGCGCATCTACGTGCACGAGTCGCTCTATGACGATTTCGTGGAAAAGTCGGTCGCCTGGGTGTCGAACTACACGCTCGGCAATCCGCTCGACCAGGGGACGACGCTCGGGCCGATGGCCAACAAGCGTTTCGCGGCGACCGTCCGCAAGCAGATCGCCGATGCCGTCGCCAAGGGGGCGAAGGCGCTGGTCGATCCGAAACTGTTCCCGGCCGACGATGGCGGCGCCTATCTCGCGCCGCAGGTTCTGGTCGACGTCGATCATTCGATGGAGTTCATGACCGAGGAGACGTTCGGCCCGGCCGTCGGCATCATGAAGGTGTCGGGCGATGCCGAGGCGATCGCCCTGATGAACGATTCGAAATACGGCCTGACCGCCTCGCTCTGGACGAGCGACCCGGCGCGTGCCGCCGCGATCGGCGCGGAGATCGAGACGGGCACCGTGTTCATGAACCGCGCCGACTATCTCGACCCGGCGCTGTGCTGGACCGGCGTCAAGGAAACCGGCCGCGGCGGCTCGCTCTCCGTCCTCGGTTTCCAGAACCTCACCCGGCCGAAATCCTACCACCTGAAGAAGGCGTGACACGCATGTCGATCACCGCAAACTGGAGCTACCCGACCGCCATCAAGTTCGGCGCCGGCCGCATCAAGGAACTCGCCGATCATTGCAAGGCCGTCGGCATCACGCGGCCGCTGCTGATCACCGATCGCGGCCTCGCCTCGATGGCGATCACGCAGAACGCGCTCGACATTCTGGAGGCCGCCGGCCTTGGCCGGGCGATCTTCGCCGATGTCGATCCGAACCCGAACGACATCAACCTCGAGGCCGGCGTCAAGGCGTTCCGCGACGGCGGCCATGACGGCGTCGTCGCCTTCGGCGGCGGTTCCGGCCTCGACCTCGGCAAGTGCGTCGCCTTCATGGCAGGCCAGACGCGGCCAGTCTGGGATTTCGAGGACATCGGCGACTGGTGGACGCGCGCGAGCCTCGACGGCATCGCGCCGATCATCGCCGTGCCGACGACGGCCGGCACGGGTTCCGAGGTCGGCCGCGCCTCGGTCATCACCAATTCGGCGACGCACACGAAGAAGGTGATCTTCCATCCCAAGTTCCTGCCGGCGGTCACCATCTGCGATCCGGAACTGACGGTCGGCATGCCGAAGGTGATCACCGCCGGCACAGGCATGGACGCCTTTGCCCATTGCCTCGAAGCCTATTCCTCGCCCTTCTACCATCCGATGAGCCAGGGCATCGCGCTCGAAGGCCTGCGCCTCGTGAAGGAGTATCTTCCCCGCGCCTATGCCGACGGCACGGACATCGAGGCACGGGCCCACATGATGAGTGCTGCGGCGATGGGCGCGGTCTCGTTCCAGAAGGGGCTCGGCGCCATCCATTCGCTCTCCCATCCGGTCGGTGCGATCTACAACACCCATCACGGCATGACCAATGCCGTCGTGATGCCGCCGGTGCTCGCCTTCAACCGTCCGGCGATCGAGGAGAAGATCGGCCTTGCCGCCGCCTATCTCGGCATTTCCGGCGGTTTCGACGGCTTCTACGAGTATGTGCTGCAATTGCGCGAGACGCTCGGCGTGCCGGACAAGCTCTCGGGCCTCGGCGTCACCACCGATCGCATCGACGAAATGGCGGCGATGGCGATCGTCGATCCGACCGCCGGCGGCAACCCCGTCGAACTGACGCTCGACGCGGCCAAGGCGCTCTACGCCGAAACGATCTGATGGCGCGCGGCGGAGTGGCACGCCGCCGCTCCGCCGGTGCTGAGGGCGTGTTTCCCCGCCTTATGGGATCTCGTCGGCGGCTCCATGGGCTGCGATCGACATGCTCCGCCGGCCCGTCCCGGCGGGCCCCATCCATCGGCGATGTCCTGCCTTGCGTGGGAGCCACCGGGTGATCGCCACGGGCGTCGCCGCAGCCGCACAGGTGGCGGATTTCCTCTTTCTTAATCATGTTCTGAAACAATCGGGAAAGCATATCGGCGGTCCTTCGCCGGTCTGATCCAGCCTGTCTTCGTCGCACGCCCGTGCGCGTGCGTCCTTGCCCGTCTTTCGTCCACCCTGAGAGGAACCATGGCCGTCATCACGTTCGCCAGCAGCCGCAAAGCCACGGGCAAGACCACCTGTGCCATCCTTCTGGCGACCGCGCTGGCCGCCCGCGGCCGCTTCGTCACGCTGGTGGACGGCGATCCGCAGCAGAGCCTGACGGTCTGGCACCGCCAGGCGGGCGCAAAGGCAAGCGGCCTGGCGCTGGCGACGCTTCCGGGTGCCGCCGGCCTCTCAAGCCTCGCGCGGGAAGGGCGACGGGCGCGCCACGACGTCGTCATCGACCTGTCGACGGACCGGAATGCCTTTCTCGCCTGTGCGCTCGGCGTTGCCGACCATGTCGTCGTGCCGATGCCGGCGGAGCATCTGGAGGGCGGGGGAGAACCGGTGCTGGCGCTGCTCGCCGCGATGCAGTCGCGGTCGGCGGTCCGGCTCACGCATTCCGTGCTCCTGTCGCGGCTGAACCCGCTGGTGCCGGCATCGCTGCTTGCGGCACTGAGGCGGGCGCTTGCCGAACGCGGCGTGCCCGTGCTCGAGACGCCGGTCGTCGAGCGGGCCGCCTTCGCCGCGATGCTTCAGCGCGGCCGGATGCTCGAAACGGAGCTGGAAGGCACGGTGCGTCCCGGCCAGGCGATCGCCAATGCCGCGTGTGTTGCGACCGACCTCCTCAAGCTCCTTCCGGGCGAAATCCCGGCCGGCACGCGGACGGCGGCCTGAAACGCTCAGAACCGCCTGTCGACGAGATGGGCGGCGTGGGCGCCGGCGTGGTAGAAGGCCGATTTGAGGCTTCGCATCCGATCCGGCACGATCGGGCTCTCGGCGATCGGCAGCGCGTTCTCCTCGCCCAGAACATGCCGCGCCAGCGCGCGCCCGAACACCGTGCCCGGCGCGATGCCGCGGCCGTTGTAGCCGCTCACCGAAAGAACGTTCTCGTCGAGCCGGTGCAGTCTCGGCAGGGCGTCGGTCGTCATGCCGATGCGCCCGTCCCACCAGTATTCGAAGGGCAGGTCGGCGATCTGCGGGAAAAGCGCGCGCAGCGAACGGCGCGCGAAGGCGCGGTGGGTCGAGGCCGCCAGCCGGTCGAGCCGGCCGATGCTGCCGAAGACGAGGCGGTTCTGCCGGTCCATCCGGAACGACGTCATCACCGTGCCGGTGTCCCAGCAGCCCTGCCGCTCGGGAAGGATGCTGCGGGCGAGATTGTCGCTGAGCGGCCGCGTGGCGAACTGGAAATAGGGAAGGATCGTCAGTTCGCTCACCGGCGCCGTCCAGGGCGTGCCGGCAAGCATCGCGCCATAGGCATTGGTGGCGACGATCACATGGGTTGCCGAGACGGTGCCGCCCGGAAAGGTCAGGTGCCAGAGGCCGCCGTCGCGGCGCGCGCCGGTCAGCGGCGTCTGCGTGTGGATCGCGGCGCCCGCCGCAAGCGCGGCCCGGGCGAGGCCGCGCGCATAGGCGAGCGGCTGGATCGTGCCGGCGCGGCGGTCGAGCAGGGCACCGGCAAAGCCGGGCGCGCCGGTCAGCCGTTCCGCGTCGGCGGCCGACAGAACCGCGACGGGCGCGCCCCGTGCCGTCCATTGCGCGGCACGCGCGGTGATGTCGTTTACCCCGGCCGCGCCGACGGCAAGGTGCAGCGTGCCGTTGCGCACCGCCTCGCAGTCGATCCCGTGCCGTTCGATGAGGTCGAAGACGAGCGACGGCCCGTCGCCCAGCGCCTTCAGCAGTGTCTCGCCGGCGACTGCCCCGAGCGTTGCGACCAGATCGTCCGGATGGGTCCACATGCCGGCATTGACGAGGCCGACATTGCGGCCAGAACCGCCATGGCCGATCATCACGGCTTCTGCGACGAGGACGCGGACGCCCTGCTCCGCCAGGTGCAGGGCGGCGGAAAGGCCGGTGAAGCCGCCGCCGATGACGGCGACATCGACGCTGACGTCGTGGTCGAGGGCCGGCGTGACGGGCGCCTCCGGCGCGGTGGCATGCCAGAGATTGGGAAGATGAGGCTCGGCGGCCATGGAGCTTCGCGTCCTTCGGATCCGGGGAGGGTGTTGCCTCTCTAGACCATGGCGCGGCGCGCGATTCATGACAATATCGTATGACCCCATTCCTGCGCCCGCTGTTGCCGGGAACGCCGCGCCGAAAGGAGAACCTTCCGGAGCCGGGAGGGGCGGAAGGGACATGCCGCATCATCGCGGGTGTGGCGGACGGGAACTGCCGAAACGTCTTCTCAAAAACCTATGGTACAAATTCGCGCAGAGGCTTGACGGAGCGACCCGCCCTCCATGCCCGATGCCCTGCGCACGGCATGTGGTCGCAGTCTGACGGAGAACGATGCCATGTCACTCCCCTTTTCAGGGGAGGCGCGCTGTCGGCTCCATCCTTTACCCGAGCACGATGCCGAGCGAGATCGAGAGCGCCGCCAGTTCCGCCCGGCTGCGGGCGGACAGCTTGATCCGCGCCTTCTCGACATGGTCGTGCACGGTCGAGGCGCCGATCTCGAGGGCGGCAGCGATCTGCTTGTCGGTCAGGCCCTGCGCCACCCGCTTCAGGCAGTCGAGCTCGCGCGCGGTCAGGCCGGCGGGCGGCACGGGAAATCCGTGCTCCGGCACCAGCCGCCGCATGCGGCCGTGGAAGCAGAGCGATGTCGCAACGAGGGCGGCACGGCTCGCCGCGCTGATGCGGGGCGCGCTGGAGACGAGGCTCACCAGCCCGTAGCGCTCCGCCCCCCGATGCTGGTGGATGCAGAGCCCGTCCAGCCAGCCCGCTTCGGCGACGAGCTGCAGGCCGCGCGTGCCGGCCGAGGACAGGCCGCGGTCCTTTCTGAGATCCGCCCAGGTGAACGGCAGGGAGAAGCGGTTGAGCGCCATCAGCACCGGATCGTGGTCGCGGATGCCCGAGGTGAAGTAGAAGGTCCGCCAGCGTTCCGGCCAGTCGATCGCGTGGAAGATGTTGCGACCGGGAAAGGCGAGATCGACCTCGCCGGTCGCGAATGTATCGATATCGTGGGTGAGAAGGAAGGCCTTGAAGACCGCCTGGCAGTCGCTGGCGGTCGTCGCCTCCATGATTGCCGCGATGACCGTCGTCACGTCCATGTTCATGCCCGACCCCTGGCCGCCGCGGGAGGCGGCCCTTCCATTGCTAGCCGAGCATGGGCCGGGAGGAAACGGCCGCGCCGCGCCATTTTCGGTGCGGTGCGGCAAAAGCCGCGGGACGGAGGCGGCTCAGTCGACGAACTCGACCGTGACGCCGGGTGTGACCATCTTCGCCAGTTCGGTCGCGTCCCAGTTGGTCAGGCGGATGCAGCCATGGCTCTGGGTCTTGCCGATCTTCGAGGGCTCCGGCGTGCCGTGGATGCCGTAGGTCGGTTTCGAAAGGGCGATCCAGACCGTCCCCACCGGCCCGTTCGGCCCCGGAGGAATGGTCAGGACCTTGTCGTTGTTGCCCTGCTTGAAGTTGATCTTCGGATTGTAGGTGTAGCCGGGATCGAGCGCGATCCGGTCGACGGTGACGATGCCGGAGGGCGAGGGCGTGTCGGCCGACCCGATGCTTGCCGGATAGGCGGCGATCAGGCCGCCGGCGGCATCATAGGCGAAGACCTGCTTGCGCCCCTTGTCGGCGACGATGCGCGCCACGCTGCCCGAGCGGTTCCCCCCGGGGACCACGACCTTGATGATCGTGCCGGGCACGGTGAAATCGACGCCGGGATTGAACTCCTTCAGGAAGGCCTCGTCCATGTGGAAGCGCTCGGCGAGCATCTCCGTCGTCGAGGTGAAGGACAGGTGCGTCAGCTGTGCCTTGTGTGCGTAATCGTCGGGGATCTCGGCGACATAGGGGCCGGCCGCGTCCGCCGCGGTGATCGTGTAATTGGTGATCGGCAGGCCGCCGTTCAGCCGCAGGCGCTCGAGGATCGCCTCCGTGTCGTTCGGGTCGAGGGTCTCCCCGGTCGCTTTCTGGAAGGCCTCGATCGCCTTCGTCACGTTCCCGCCGGCCTTGCCGTCGATCACGCCCGGCGAGAAGCCCTCGCGATCGAGAAAGACCTGCAACGCGACGATCTCGTTGCGGGATTTCGCGGTGATCGGATTTGCTTTCGGCAGGCTGTCGGCGCGCGGCGTCTCGATCGCGGGTGTATCGTTCGGATCGATCGCCGCCATGTCGTTCGGGTCGTAGCCGCCCTCCGGCAATTGTCCGCGTTCGACGCCCTGCGGCACGACATCGCGGAATTCGGGCAGCGATCCCGTGACCTCACCGCCGAAACCGTCGTCGTAAAGCGGGCGTTCCTCGTAGGCCGGGCCGCGATAGACGTCGTTCGGCCGCGAGCGCCGCCGTTCGCTCCGGTATCCGTCCGCCGGCACGGCGGTGGCGACGACGTTGCCCCAGCCATCTACCAGCACCGTGCGGCCGCGGCGGTCGGTCACCGCCTGCAGTTCGCCGTCCTCGGGAATGAAATCGAGCACGCGGCCGTCGGGGGTGACCAGGACCACGTCGCGTGGATATCCGCCCTCCTGCGCCTCGCCCGGGGCAACGGAAAACAGGACCGCGCCGGCGGCGGCCAGGAAGGGAAGAACGGCTTTGAGGACGGGCGCCACGGCATACCTTTTCGTCGTGAAACTCTGAAGCGGCCTATCGGCCAAATGGGACGGCATTGTGAAAAATCGCAAGGCAGGGTGAACAAATCCCTAACCGCCGCCGGCCGGCGGCGCGCGGCTTGCCGACAAGCGGCACTTCTCCGACAGATCGCTGCCATCGGCATATTTCCAATCGATTGATCGCATGCGAAAATTCGCTCCGTGTCGACGCTTCGGCCGCGCTGACCGGCAAGGCTTTGGGGAGAAGGGGATCATGGCGTTCACGATGAGCTGCGGAGACGTTCGGGCCGATCTCGACGCGACGTCCGCGTTCGACATCGGCCGCCTCGCCGTCGAGTGTGTGGCGCTGAACCCCGGTCCTGCGATCCCGCCGAACGGTGACGCGCGCATCGACCATGCGCTGGCCGGGTTCCTCTTCACCTGCGGGCCAGACCACATCCGCCATCCCGAGCCGTTCGACGGCGTGCCCGATGGCGGACGGTATCCGCTGCACGGGTCGATGGCGGGGACGCCCGCCTCCGGCATCCGCGCCGACCGATCCGGCGACACCTTCGCGGCCGAGGTCGAGGTCCCCCTTGCCGATGGTGGCAGGGCCCGTGTCTCCCGGCGCTACGACCGCCATTCCGGTGCGGAGGCGATCGGCCTCTCCGACTGCCTCCGCAACACCGGTGCGACCCCCTTCGCGCCGATGGTCATGTACCACCTCAATCTCGGCGGGCGGCTTTTCGACGCGGACACCGCCTTTCGCGGCGCCATGATGCCGGAGGGCCAGCTTCCATGGCGATTCGGCGAGGGCGAGCGCGGATTGGCGCTGTTCGACGCGCGGCCGGCGGCCATTGCCGGTTGGGCGGCGCTGTCGCTCGGGCCCTTCGCGATACTCGGCGGGCGCTGGCTGCACCTTCGCTTCGACACGGCGACGCTGCCCTTCCTGCAGATGTGGCGCCTGCAGCGCGGCGATGCGGATGTCGTCAGCATCGAACCCGCGTCCCATCGGATCGCGTCGCGCAGCGAACTCGCCGCGCAAGGGGAGCTCGTCGCCCTCGCGCCGGGCGAAACGGTCCGCTACGGGCTCGCTTTCGCCTTCGGAGCCGAGACGCTGCAGGACGGTCCATGGCGGTGATCGCGGCGCCGCGTCCCTTGCGCTTTGGCATTGACGCCCGGGCAGGGCGGGCCTAAACCTTTGCGCGATACGGCTTCTTCGTGAAAGGAACGGCAATGGACATCCGCCCCGTCGACGACGATTACTCGGTCTCCGGCCAGATTTCCGTTGCCGATCTCGACGAGGTCAAAGCGCAGGGTTTCAAGTCGATCGTCTGTCATCGCCCGGACGGGGAAAGCCCGGACCAGCCGGCCTTTGCCGACATTGCCGCCCGGGCCGGCGAACTCGGCATCGAGATCGCGCATATTCCCGTCGGCCCGATGGGCGTCACCGCCGCCGCCGTCAGCGAGATGATCGACGCGCTGGACACGCTGCCGCGCCCGATGCTCGGCTATTGCCGTTCCGGCGCGCGCTCCACCAACATCTATCAGCAGACTGCGCATCTGCGCGGCTGACCGTCAGCCGGCTCTTCTTTCCGCCCGGCTCCGGCTGTTGTCGATGACGCCGTCGCACCAGCGGCGAAAGTCGCTGGTCGCCTGTTCACGGCCGATCTCGTTCAGCGTCTCATGGCGCATGCCCGGATAGAGGGTGCAGGTCACGTCGCGCAGCCCCGTGTCGCGCATCCGCAGCGCCAGCCAGTTCAGCGCCCTGCCGTTGTCGGTGGAAGGATCGCCGGTGCCGCCGACGAGATGCACCGGCAGGGTCGGCGGCAGTCGGGCAAGCCGGTCGCGTCGTCCGCCCTGAAGGCCGAGATGGACGACGTCGAGCCAGAGGGAAATGCTGGCATCGAAGCCGCAGAGGGGATCGGCGCGATAGGCGTCGACTTCGGCGGTGTCGCGCGACAGCCAGTCCGAAGGGGTTCGCGCGCCCTTGATGGCGCGGCCCCAGGCATGGAAGGTGAGGGCCGGAAGAAGCGTGCTCGGCACATCCGACCCCTTGAGCATCCGCTCGATGCCAAGAAGCGCGCGCGCGGCATGGCCGCCAAGCCCGAGGTCGAGGTTGGAATTCCACACCGCGAGGCCGTCATAGGCGGCGGGCTCTTCCTCGGCCGCATAAAGGGCGATCAGCCCGCCCATCGAATGGCCGAACAGGATCACCGGACAGGCAGGATGCCTGCCGGCTGCCCACTCTCTCACGCTGCCGAGATCCTTCACCAGCCTTGCGGGGCCGTCCGACGCCGAAAAGCGGCCACGCGGCGCATCCGCCGCGGTCGTCGCGCCGTGGCCACGGTGATCGAAGGCGTAGACGGCAAGACCGGCGCCGGCCATCGCCTCGGCGAAGCGCGCATAGCGTCCGGAATGCTCGGCGAGCCCGTGGCAGAGGATCAGGATGGCGCGGACTTCGCCTCGCGCGGTTCGCGTGCGAACGGCGAGCCTTGCGCCGGTCGCACCGTCGAGATGATCGAGCTGCCAGTCCATTCGGTTCTCCTCAGGTCGACCATGACCGCCTCCGGCTGCAAAGACAAGGCGCGAAAACAGGCGAAAGAAATGCGTGACTGCATTTTATGGTTGATTTGTTCGGCATTCTGTCTTTTTATATTCTTGTTTCGTTCCAAATGAAGGAACTGGTCATGGCATGGAAAGCAGCAGTGCTTCTCATCTTCGCATGCCTTGCCTTCGCCCGTCCATCCGGAGCGCGTGACCCCGTCGCGCCGGTCATGCCTCCCTTGCTTGCGACGCGCACGGTCTTTTCCGTCAGCTGGTTGCCCGGCTTCTGCGAGACCCGGGCGAAACGACCGGAATGTCGCGAGCAGACGGCAGAAAGGTTCGACGCGCGCCATTTTACCCTGCATGGTCTCTGGCCGGTGAAGAAACGTTTCTGCGGCGTCTCCGCCGATCTGCGCCGCACGGATCGCCGCGGACGCTGGCTCGAGCTTCCGGCGGTGGACCTCTCGAAGGCAACGGCGGAACGTCTCGCAACCGTCATGCCGGGGATCCGTTCCGGGCTCGACCGCCACCAGTGGCTGGCAAGCGGCACCTGCCAGCCCCTGTCGCCGGAGGCCTATTTCGCCCGGCAGATCGCTTTCCTCGACCGGCTGAACGCCTCTCCCGTGAGGGCGCTGTTCGAAAGCCGTCTGGGAATGTCGGTCCGGCAGGAGGAGGTGGCGGCGGCTTTCGCCGAGGCGTTCGGGGACGGGGCCGGCACGCGCATCCGCCTGCGCTGCGCCCGAGACGGCAGCCGCACGGTCATCACGGGCATGACGATCGGGCTCGGCGGCGAGGGCGGTCTTGAGGGAGACATGGCCGAATTGATCCTCGCATCCGCGCAGACCAGGGGCACCTGCCTGGAGGGTGTCGTCGACGCTGCCGGTCTGCAGTGAGGCGCGGGGCGCGCGCCCGGCTTTCCTCGTTGCCCCGGCGGGATAATTCGCCTACATAGCGGGCACATTTCCCCTCCCGGAGCAGCTCTTCCATGGCACGCCAGTTCATCTATCACATGTCGGGCTTGAACAAGTCCTACGGCAATAAGAAGATCCTCGAGAACGTCCATCTGTCGTTCTATCCGGACGCCAAGATCGGCATTCTCGGCCCGAACGGCGCCGGCAAGTCGACCATCCTGAAGATCATGGCCGGGCTCGACAAGGAATATACCGGCGAGGCCTGGCTCGCCGACGGCGCGACGCTCGGCTATCTGGAGCAGGAGCCGAAGCTCGATCCGAACAAGACCGTGTTCGAGAACGTGATGGAAGGGGTTGCAAAGAAGACCGCGATCCTCGAGCGCTACAACGAACTGATGATGAACTATTCCGACGAGACGGCGGACGAGGGCGCCCGGCTTCAGGACGTCATCGACAGCCAGAACCTCTGGGATCTCGAAAGCCAGGTCGAAATGGCCATGGAGGCGCTGCGCTGCCCGCCCGGCGATTCCGACGTGACCAGCCTTTCCGGTGGCGAGCGCCGCCGCGTCGCGCTCTGCCGTCTTCTCCTGTCGCAGCCCGACCTGCTGCTGCTCGACGAGCCGACCAACCATCTCGACGCCGAGACGATCGCCTGGCTCGAAAAGCACCTGCGCGATTATCCGGGCTCCGTCCTGATGATCACCCACGACCGCTACTTCCTCGACAACGTCACCGGCTGGATCCTCGAGCTCGACCGCGGCCGCGGCATTCCCTACGAGGGCAACTACACCGCCTATCTGCAGGCAAAGGCCAAGCGCATGCAGCAGGAAGGCCGGGAGGAAGCCTCCCGCCAGAAGGCGCTGTCGCGCGAACGCGAATGGATGTCGTCGAGCCCCCGCGCCCGCCAGGCGAAGTCCAAGGCGCGCATCAAGGCCTATGACGAACTGGTCGCCGCGGCCGAGCAGCAGCGGCCGGGCGAGGCGCAGATCGTCATCCCGGTGAGCGAACGGCTCGGCCAGGTCGTCATCGAGATGGAGGGCGTGAGCAAGGGCTACGGTGATCGTCTGCTCATCGACGGTCTTTCGCTGAAACTGCCGCCGGGCGGCATTATCGGCGTCATCGGCCCGAACGGCGCCGGCAAGACGACGCTCTTCCGCATGATCACCGGCCAGGAAAAGCCCGACTCCGGCTCGATCCGGGTCGGCGAGACGGTGCAGCTGAGCTATGTCGACCAGAGCCGCGACGCGCTCAATCCCGACAAGACGGTCTGGGAGGAGATTTCCGGCGGGGCCGAGGTGGTCAAGCTCGGCAAATTCGAAATGAATTCGCGGGCCTATTGCGGCGCGTTCAATTTCAAGGGAACCGACCAGCAGCAGAAGGTCGGCAGCCTCTCCGGCGGCCAGCGCAACCGGGTGCATCTGGCGAAGATGCTGAAATCCGGCGGCAATGTCCTGCTGCTCGACGAGCCGACCAACGATCTCGACACCGAGACGCTCGGCGCGCTCGAGGATGCACTGGAGAAGTTTGCCGGCTGCGCCATCGTCATCAGCCACGATCGCATGTTCCTCGACCGCCTGGCGACCCATATCCTGGCCTTCGAGGGCGACAGCCATGTCGAGTGGTTCGAGGGCAACTTCGAGGACTACGAGGCCGACAAGATCCACCGCCTCGGCATCGATGCCGTCAAGCCGCATCGCGTGACCTACAAGCGCCTGACGCGCTGACGCGCTCCACGATCTTTCCGATCCGCTCACGCTCCCTGCCTTTGTTCCCACCCATGTCTCGCAAAACATGCGACCGCTTTGCGAGGCATGCTTCGGGCATCGGGACGGCGGCGGCAGGCGTGCGGTAGGCGTTCTGATTTTCAGTACTCAGCGCACCGGACGATGAACCGGTGGGGTGTTGTCGTGCCGTCGGTGTCTGCGGCCAGGTTCGCGTTTTTCAACGCTCATTCCGCGTCGCCGCCATCATGCGCGATCCTCGAGGCGACAGGGCCGGGCGATCGGAGCGCTTGCATCCTCGAGGCCGTCTGCTGCGTCAGATACCGCTTGTGTCATGGCATCCGCGTCGGCAGCGGCAATTTCGTTTGCACCCTGCTACAGGATTTGCCCGGAACCGACCCGGCTCTCCAAACAGGCCGCGCAATCAGGACGCGCGGCGGCAAGCTGCGAAAGTGAGTCGGCTTTCGGCGCCATCGCCTTGGTACGATATCGCTTTTAAGCCGCTCTTCATGCAGCGATTCCGCGTCCTGAGACATTGCATGAGCGGCCGTCGCAGCGCTTTTTCCAAGCTGGCGGGTGAGACAGTCCCTGATCCTCGCAGAGGGACGGCAAATCGAGGCTTGCGCCCCCATTCCATTTCACATAAACATATCTTTATGTGTTGATGAGGTGCAGGATGGCCGTGGAGCCGAACCTTGGTCTGGACGAGGTCGTGGACGTGCTGAAGGCGGCCGGCGAGCCGACGCGGCTGCGCCTTCTGGCGCTGCTTTCCTCCGGTGACCTGACGGTGACGGACATGACGGAGATCCTCGGGCAGTCGCAGCCGCGGATCTCGCGCCATCTGAAACTGCTGGGTGAGGTCGATCTCGTCCGCCGTTACCAGGAAGGCGCCTGGGCCTATTTCCGCCTGAAGGACGACGGCGCCGGTGTCGCGCTGGTGCGTCATGCGCTTGCGGCGGCGAGTGTGGCCGATCCGGTGCTGGCCCGCGACCGCGAGCGGCTGCAGTCGCTAAAAGTCGCCCGGGCCGAGCGGGCGCAGGCCTATTTCAGCCGCAATGCCGCCGACTGGGATGTGATGCGGCGCCACCATGTCAGCGACGAGGCGGTCGAGGCGGCGCTGCTCGAACTCCTCGGCGACGAACCCGTCGACGGCCTGCTCGATCTCGGCACGGGCACCGGCCGGATCCTCCAGCTGCTCGAGGGGCTTTACCGCCGGGGCGTCGGCGTCGATGCCAGCCGCGACATGCTCGCGGTCGCCCGCGCCAATCTGGATCGTGCCGGCATCACCAAGGCGTCGATCCGCCACGGCGACATCTTCAACCTGCCGCTCGACGGACAGACTTTCGATCTCGTTGTGATCCACCAGGTTCTGCATTTCCTCGAGGAGCCGGACGTGGCGATCGGCGAGGCGTCGCGGATGCTCGCCCCCGGTGGCCGGTTGGCGATCATCGACCTCGCGCCGCACGGCCTCGACCATCTGCGCGACGAGCACCAGCATATCCGTCTCGGCTTCGGCGAGCAGACGATGACGGACTGGCTGGCGCGCGCCAGCCTTTCCGTCGAGAATTTCATTCATCTGAGACCGGAGCCGGACGATGGAACGCGGCTGACGGTCACGGTCTGGCTGGCACGGGACGGGCGGGAGACGGACGCGGCCCGCCCCGAAGCGACGATCGCCGAAGGGGGAGACGCATCATGGCGCTGACGACACTTTATCCCGCCGAGCGCGGCGGCCTTCGGGTCTCTTTCGAATATTTCCCGCCGAAATCCGACGAGATGGAAGCGCAGCTCTTCGAAACCGTTCGCGTGCTCGCCGCCTACAGGCCGGCATTCCAGACCGTGACCTACGGCGCCGGCGGCTCGACCAAGGCGCGCTCGCTGACCACGGTGAAACGGATGCTGCAGGCGCCGGGCGCCGTGCCGACGGCGGCGCATCTGACCTGCGTCGGTGCGACGCGGGAGGAGGTCGACCATGTGATCGACGAATTCGTCGCTCTCGGCGTGCGCCATTTCATCGCGCTGCGCGGCGATCCGCCGGGCGGAATCGGCACGGCCTATACGCCCTTTCCCGGCGGCTACGAGAATGCCGCCGCGCTCGTTTCCGCGATCACCAAGCGCGGTACCTTCGAGGTTTCGGTCTCCGCCTACCCGGAAAAGCATCCGGAAAGCCGCGACACCGCCGCCGATATCGATATGCTGAAGCGCAAGGTCGACAACGGCGCGACGCGCGCCCTGACCCAGTTCTTCTTCGACAACAACGACTTCGAGCGCTATCTCGACCGGGTGCGCGCGGCGGGCATCACGATCCCGGTCGTTCCGGGTGTCCTGCCGATCAACCACTTGACCCAGGTGCGCAATTTCGCCGGAAAATGCGGCGCCCGCGTGCCGGAGGCGATCATCGCGCGGCTCGGCCATCTCGAAGGCGTGCCGCACGAGCATGCGCGCGAGGCGACCCACATCGCCGCCGAGCAGATCGTCGATCTCGCCCGCCGCGGCATCCGCGACATCCACGTCTATTCGATGAACCGCTCGCCGCTCGTCTCCGCCGTTCTCGATCTGGTCGGTTTCGATAAGGTGGACCCGGATCTTACGCGCAACGACGTCGCCGCCTGAAACGCACATGAAAAACGCACGGGTCCCGAAGGAGCCGTGCGTTCGACAGGGGTTCCTCGGGCTCCGGCGCGCCGCCTGAATCTGCCAGGAAGCACGGCGAAAACATCGGGACTTCCGGGTAGTGTCAACTCTCGTTCATGAAATGGCCGCTGGCGCAACACTGCGACCAGACGAAAAGCGCGATCAGACGAAAAGCATGCTCGCAACGAAGACGAATGCCGCACTGACCATGAGAACGTTCAAAGAATACGTCAGTCTCACTAACTGGCCCTCCTTCGCGTTAACGATGAAAACATAGGGCGAAAGCGGGGCACCTCCAAGGAAATTCTGTGCTGCACTGCAACCTGCGTGAACGTCGCACGCGAAGCGGCTGCATATAGGGGTTTGATTTGACTTTGAAAAGCCTCATCATATTTTCTTCACGCCCGTCGCGTCCGGGTTAATGTTACGCCGCGATACGTGCCGTGAAAACACCGGAATCGGACAAGGCGGGCGGGATCGCGCCTCCCGGCATGCCGGCGTTAACCTTTCGATCCCGAACCTTTCGACCGCCAGTCTTTCGATCTCCGGCGGCGCAGGAGTCGGCCGTCGAGGATCGCGAGACCGGAGAGGATCAGGGCGAGGCCCAGGCCGTCGAGGGCTTCCAGCCGTTCCCCCAGAAAGACGGCACCGAGCAGGATGGCGCTCGGCGGCACCAGCAGCGTGACCAGCGAGGCATTGGTCGCGCCGGCGCCGGCGACGATGCGGAAGAAGAGGATATAGGCATAGGCAGTCGAGACCAGCGCCAGCGCCAGGATCGCGGCGATGACGCCGGCTTCCGGCACCGGCAGATGCCAGGGCTGGTCGAACGCCAGCGCGGCGGGCAGCATGATCAGCGTCGAGGCCGTCAATTGGCCCGCCGCCGTCACCGGAGCCGGAAGATCGCGGAAGGATCGGGCGTGGATCGCGGCGAAGCCGTAGGAAACGGCGCCCGCGACCGGCAGCAGCAGCGCCCAGGGCGCGACCGTGCCGAGGCCCGTGCCGATGACGCCGGGACCGACGAGCACCGCCGTTCCGACAAGGCCGAGCAGGCATCCCGCGATCTTGTTCGCGTTCATCTTCTCGTCGGTCGTCAGCGCCTGCGCGATCAACACCGTCCAGATCGGCGTCGTCGCGTTGAGGATGGCGGCGAGGCCGGCGCCGATCTGCGTCTGGCCGGCGAAGATCAGCGTGTGTGGAAGCGCGTTGTTGAGAAGGCCGAGCAGCAGGAACGGGCGCCAGCGTGCGGCGAGCGCCGCATAAAGCCCGAAGCGCCCGCGCAGATAAAGATGGAGCGCGACCGCCGCGAGCGAAAGGCGCAGGAACACCAGTGTGAGCGGCGGCACATGCTGCACGGCGACGCGGGCGAAGAAGAAGGAGCCGCCCCAGATCAGGCCGAGCAGCAGGATCATGCCCCAGAGCCGTGCCGTCATCGTGGTGCCGCCCGCCTGTCGCTCCGTCATCGCCCGCCACCCGCTGAGCGCGGGCGCTGCGGCGGGCTGTCGCAAAGCCGCACGCTCGTCGTCGCCGCGCTGTTTCCGCCGGAGCGTGAGCGCTCCGGCTAAGGATGACGTATCCCGTCGCGGTCGTGGCCGCCACCCGATTCCCGCAGGCGGCCGCGAAGATCAGAGCGCGTCGAGGACGGCGCGGGTCGCCCAGCCGTCCGCCGGCAGGCCGAGACGGAGCTGTTCCTTCTGCAGCGCGGCGCGCGTGCCGGAGCCGAGGATGCCGTCGATCTTGCCGACATCGTGGCCGAGCGCCTGCAGCCTGGTCTGCAGCGTCTTCATCTCCTCATCCGAGAGGCCGGGCTCGGGGTTGCCGGTCTGATAGACCGGCGCGCCGTTCAGCCGGGTGGCGAAATAGGCGGCCGACGTCGTGTAGATGAAGGACTGGTTCCATTCGAGATAGATGTTGAAGTTCGGATAGGTCATGAAGGCCACGCCCTTGAGGCCCTGCGGAATGACGACGGAGGCGGGAAGCGCGGAAAAGGACGTGTCGCCGTCCCGGGGGGCGACGCCGAGGGCGAACCAGTCGCCGGCCGTCATGCCGGGCTGGAGGCCGGTCTTCTCCCAGGGCAGGGCGTCCGGCAGCGTCACCTCCTGGATCCAGGGCTGGCCGGCCTTGAAGCCGAGGCTCTGGATGAATTTCGCCGCCGTCAGGATCGCGTCCGGCGCGCTGGTCTTCAACTGCACATGGCCGTCGCCGTCGCCGTCGACGCCATAGGCGATGATGTCCTCGGGCAACATCTGCACCTGGCCGATCTCGCCGGCCCATGCCCCCGTCGTCGTCGCCGGGTCGAGATCGCCGTGCTGGACCATCTCGATCGCGGCGATCAGCTGCGGCCGGAAAAGCTCGGGCCGGCGGCAGTCATGGGCGAGCGTCACCAGCGCGTTGCGCGTATTGAAGTCGCCCTGCACGGCGCCGAAGTCGGTCTCGAGCGCCCAGAAGGCGGTGACGACCGGCGCCGGCACGCCGAACTCGCGTTCCGCCCGCGCGAAGACGTCGGCATAGTCGCGCATCTTCTTGGCGCCGATGTCGAGGCGCGACTTGCTGACCGTCCTCTTGGAAAACTCCGCGAAGGTCTGCTTGAAGACCCCTTGCGCGCGGTCGCGCCCGAGCACCTTCTCGTCGATCCGCGCGCCGGCGAGCGCCCGCTCGGCGGCCTCCGCCGGAATGCCCTTCGCGATCGCCTCCGCCTTGACGCCCGCGAGGAAGGCCGAAAGGTCGCCGCCGCAGGCCGGCGTCTCCTGGGCGAAGGCGCCCGGGGCGGAGAGGGCGAGAAGGGCGAAAGGCAGGAGAAGAGGCCGCAATGCGGTGGTCATGTCACGTCCCTGTCGTCGGGCGGCCGCCGCGTGGTTCCCGCGGGCTGCGCCTGGTGGATGGATGGTCGGAATGTGGAAGGACGTGTTCCAGAGCAATATGACCGAATGAAGAAGGCGGCGGCCCCGTCGCTGCTTTCGGAGGCCCGACCCCGGCTATTTCGAAACGGCGGCCACCCACTTCTTCCAGTTCTTCGCCGTGCCGCCGAACACGTTGATGTCGGTGTTGCCCGGAATGCCCGGGATGACGCCGGTCGAGGTATACTGCCAGAAGGCCCAGCGCCGATCGGTGTAGATCTCGCGCGGATGCTTGGCGACCGAGCGGACCCAGAAATGATAGTCGTTGAACTGGCCGACCAGATTGTCGCGGTGGAAATCGACGGAGGTGTAGATGATCGGCCGCTTGCCGTAGTGCTTTTCGATGCGATCCATGAAGCGCTTCATTTCCGCCTGCACGGTGATCGGCGAGGGGCGGTAGCGGCAGTTCTTCGATTCGCCGTTCCACTCGACGTCGAGCACCGGCGGCAGGAACACCGCGCTTTTCGGCACATTGGCGATGAACCAGTCGGCCTGGTCGTCGGCGGTGGAGCAGAAATAGTAGAAGTGGTAGGGCGCGTAGGGGATGCCGACGGAGCGGGCGTTCTGCCAGTATTCGTGGAACCGCTTATCGAGCACGTCCTTGCCCTCGGTCGCCTTGATGAAGGCGAAGGAGACGCCGGAGCGGGCGACCTGGAGCCAGTTGATGTCGCCCTGCCACTTCGACACGTCGATGCCGTGCACCTGGTGGTGGTGCGGGGTGACGTCGCCGAAATCCTGCGGGTGGCGGTCCTCGAAGCGGGGGGGAATCGAGGCGGTTTCCACGAGATCGTAATCGGTCGTCGAGCAGCCGGAGACGAGCGCCAGAAGCGGCAAGAGGGCGAGAAGCAGGCGGCGCATACAATCCCCGTTCACTCGATACAACAATCCTGCCTCGTCTCGACGCCGGCGTCCAGCCCGTTCCCCGCGAGGTCTGCGAGCGGGCAGTTTCGCGGATCAGCGTTAAGATGGGGTTACGGCAGGGTGCCAGACCGGCACACAGGACTCACGCTGTCGTGATTCGGCACAAGGACGCGCGCGGGGCGCCGCCGCTCAGTGCGGGATCTGCTTCCGGCAGACTGCGACCAGCGCATAGCCACGCCCGACATCGGTGATCTCGACGGTCATGCCGTGGCGGGCGGCGGCGTCGCGGAGAACGGCCGGCAGGGTCTCACGCGGCGTGACGTGGAAGCGGCCGAGCCATCCCCGCAGCAACAGGCCGAAGGCGGAGGGAAGCCCCTCCTGCATGCCGAAATCGGCTATGTGCAGCGCTCCTCCGGGGCGGACGGCGCGAAGCGCGGTGTCGATCGCCTGCTGCCAGTCCGGGATCATCGACAGGGCATAGGAGACGACGACGCGGTCGAAGCCGTCCTCGCCGAAGGCGCCCGCCTCGAAATCCGTCGCGTCGGCGACCAGAAGACGGGCATCGGGCCGGCCGCTGCGTGCGAGCGACGCCCGCGCCGAGACCAGCATCTCGGCGGAGATGTCGAGGCCGAAGAGGCGCACGCCCGGATAGCGCCGCGCGATCCGCGCGAGATTGCGGCCGGTGCCGCAGCCGACCTCCAGGACGCTGGCGCCGGGCGGCGGTGCCAGCCCGGCGATCATCCGGTCCCGACCGAAGAGGTAGTATTTGCGCGTCACGTCGTAGATATGCCGCTGGTAGCGGTACATCCGGTCCATGCGGCCGGCATGGTCCCCGGCGGCCGGCGTCATGCGACCTTCCGGTAGATGTGGAAGCCGCCATAGATTGCCGAGCGGTCGCGCAGGCCGAGCGCCTTCGCCCGCTCGGCATCCGCCCGCCACTCGCCCGCGATCGCCGGCGACAGGCGTCCCTCGATCACGCTCTCCTCGGCCGCCGTGCGGAAGATCACCACGGCGTCGCGGTCCGCGGTGCGGGTGATCTCCGACCAGAGGTCGTTGAGCTGCCGGTCGCTCATCCAGTCCTGCGCGTCGAGCAGCACGTAGCGGTCGACGGACTGGGCCGGCTTGCGCGACAGAAGCGTGGTCATGCTCTCGTGCCAGACGTCGACATGGCGCGCATGGTCGCGGATGGTGCCGTGGCGATGCTGCTGCAGGTAGACCGGAAGCTCGCCCTCATGCGGCTGCGGATAGCGCCGGGCAAAGGCCTGCCAGGCGAAATAGTTTTCCTTGAGCGGAAAGTGGCAGGCGAGCTTCTCGAGCCGGTGGCGCAGCACGTCGGCGATGCCGCTGCCGTCGCCGCTTGCCGCCAGCGCGTCATATTGCTGCGGCGGAATGCCGAGGCCGAACAGCGATCCCTTCCGACGGGTCAGGAAGCGGATCAGCGGCCATTCGAACAGCGGCGCGAGCCGCTCGTCGAAGAACTGGCGCTGTTCGCGCATCGAGCGGCAGGCGACGATTTCACGCGGATCGACGCCGTGCAGCCGGGCAACGAGATGGCCGAGGCCGATGAAGCGGCCGAGCAGGCCGGTGCGGTAGAGGTTGCGGTTGAAGACGCTGACACGGCGGCGTCCGTCAAGGCCGCGCCCGCTCCAGTAGGTCCGTGTCGGGCGGTCGAGGTTCGGCGCGATGAAGAGGTCGTAGGCGCGCATGTTGGTCACCAGCCCGTCCCGGGCGAGGAAGCGGACGACATCGGCGTGGCCGGGCAGGTGGCGGAAGGCGGCGAGCTTCAGCCGGTTCAGCGCCACATGGTGCGGGTTGAGGTCGACGACGTCGACATGGGCCGGCGCCATCGACAGATAGGCGAGCATGTTGCAGCCGCCCGAACCGATCGCGGCGATGCGGTGGCCGGCCTTGAGCTCCATCGCCGCGATGTCGACGGCCGGATCCTCCCAGATCTGCGGATAGACGAGGCCCGAGAAGAGCAGCCCGAACAGGCGCTCCGACAGGCCGGCGGCGGACAGCGCCCTGTGCTGGAGAAGCGCGGCGCCGAGCTTTCGGTTCTTCTTGCCGTATCCGGCATCCGGGGCGAGTTCTGTCATCGGGCAAACCCTGATCGCTGTGGGAATGCGCCGCTTTTAAGGTTACCGCACAACAATTTGATGACGCCGGCCGAGGACCCGCGGGGCTTCATGCTTTATTGATGAATTGCTGATCCTATCGATGCGTGTTCGACCATGATCCTCCCGGTTTCGAACCCCGCTCACTGTCAGGTTTAACATGATGTTAACACCGTTCCTGCCCCGTTCGGAGCAGCGCTATGCCCTGGTTGGCGCCGTCGTGGGCGCGCTTCTTCCCGCGCTGTGCCTGGCGCTCGGTCCGGCGCTGATCGGCGGCGATCTCGCCACGAGCTTCTCGAAGGCCGCGTCCTGCCTCGTGATCGCCTTGCCGATTGTCTCGGCCTGTGTGTTCTACCGGTTCGGCCGTGCGCGGGCGGGCCTCATCGACGCGTTGCAGATGCGCGACCTGCTCGAGGCCGGGTTGATCCGCGAGGCGCGGCGGGACCAGTTGACCGGTCTTGCCAATCGCTTCGCGCTGGAACAGGCCGTGCGCGACCTTGCCCCCACGGTCGCCGCCGGGCAGGCGAGACCGGCATTGCTGCTCGTCGACCTCGACCGCTTCAAGGTCGTCAACGACACGATGGGCCATGACGCCGGCGATGCCCTGCTCGACGCGTTCAGCGGGCGGCTTTCCGGCGCGCTTGCGGGCGCGGCAGCGCTCTACCGTCTCGGCGGCGACGAATTCGTCCTTCTCGTCCCCGGCGCGCCGTCCGAGGGCAAGGTGGAAGACGTCTGCCGCACGGTGAAGGTGCTGCTCGACCGGCCCTTCGCTCTGCCCGCGGGGCCCTATCTCGCCAGCGTCAGCATCGGCGTGACCTTCTTCGAGACGGAGGACGCCTCGCTCGCCTCTGTGCTGAAACGGGCCGACCTCGCCCTTTACAAGGCGAAGGAGACCGCGCTCTGCAGCCATGCCTTCCATACGCCCGACCTGACCATCGCGGCGTCAGCGCGCCTCGCGCTCGAGACCGACATCGCGCGGGCGATCGCGCAGGACGAGTTCTTCCTCGAATACCAGCCGATCGTCGGCGTCGAGAGCGGCACGGTGCGGTCGTTCGAGGCGCTGTTGCGCTGGCGCCATCCCGAGCGCGGGCTGATCGCGCCGGACGCCTTTATCCCCACGGCCGAGCGCTCCGGCCTCATCCTGCCGCTCGGCAACTGGGTCGTGCGGGCCGCCTGCCTCGAGGCGTCGCGCTGGCCGGCACCGACGGGCGTCGCCGTGAACGTCTCCGGCGACCAGTTCAAGGACCGCAGTTTCGTTTCCTTCGTCAGATCCTGCCTCGTCGAGAGCGGCCTGTCGCCGGCGCGGCTGACGATCGAGGTGACGGAATCGATCTTCACTGTCGATCCGGAGATCGTGTGCCTGAGCCTTGCAGAACTGCGCGGCTTCGGCGTGCGCGTCGCGCTCGACGATTTCGGCGCAGGCTTCTCCTCGATCAGCAATCTCCGGCGCTTTCCGCTCGATCACCTGAAGATCGACCGGTCGTTCACGCAGGCGATGCTGGCCAGCAAGCGCGATGCGGAACTCGTCGACATCATCCTGAAACTCGGCAACACGTTCCAGATCCCGACGACGGTGGAAGGGGTGGAGACCGAGAGCCAGCTCGATTTCATCCGCAGCCTCGGCGCGGCGCAGGCACAGGGCTACCTCATCTCGCGGCCCGTTCCGGCAGGCGAGGTGCCGGCACTGCTCGCGCGCGTCAACGCGCCGAAGGCGCTCGCCCTGTCCGCATGACGCGGGTGTCACGGCTTCGCCTATACGGGAAATCAGGACGTCTTGTCCGGTGAATGGCTGCGAGCGGCGGAAGCTTTGCGCGTCAGCGCATGTCGAGTTCGTCGAGCAGGCCCTTGCGCTTGGCATGGTAGTAATAGCCGCTGGCGTAAAGCTTCACCGCATGGTCGTTGCGGTTCTCGGCCACGACCCAGGCGCCGCGCAGGTATTTCGTCGCGTATTTCAGATTGGTCTCGGCGTCGAACAGTCCTTCCGCCGGGCCGGTATAGCCGAGGCCGCGCGCCGTGTTGTAGCGGATCTGCATCAGCCCGTAATTGCCGCTGTTGTAGGCGCGCGGATTGTACCCGCTCTCGCGCTTGACGACGCGATGCACGAGGTCGAGCGGCAGGCCGTTCAGCTTGGCATATTGTTCGATCAGGCGGTCGAGATCCGGCCGCGCGCTCTTCGGCGCGGGGCGCAGCGCGTCGACCGCCGACGTGATCGGCGCCGTCAGCGAGGCGACGATCGCCTGTGTGCGCGGCTTCGGTACGGGAACGATCAGCCGTTCGGCGACGATGGTCTCAAGGCCGACCGGCTTGCCATTGTCGAAATCCGACTCCATGGCGGCGACGATCACTTCCTCGCCGATGACCGGTCGGGCAGTGGCTTCGGCGGCGGGCTGGACGAGGGCGCGGCCAGTCTTCGCCGTCGTCATGACCGGCTGCGAGGCCGCCACGGCGGCCGGTGCTGCTCCGGCCGGCTGGGCCGTCGCAGGCTCGGCGGACGCTTCGATTTTTTGGGGGGCGGTCTCCGCCGGCTGCATCATCGCCTGTTCCGTCGCAAGGGCGGCGGCGGCGCTGACGGTGGCATCGGGCTTCGGCAGGGCATAGGCGGTCAATTCGGTGCCGGGCTTGGCGATCGGGGTGACGGCTGTCGCGGCGATTTCCGTATCGGCGGTCGCCGTCCCGGACGGGGCCGGCGCGGGTGTGACGGTCTTGACGGCGGACAGTTCGTCGGCGGGCATGCGCTCGACGCTCGAGCATCCGGTGACAAGGGCCGTCGAGCCGAGAAAGATCACCGTGAGTGCCCGTTTGGAGCCGAGAAATCCGCGAAGCGCCATGCCGCTGCCTTCATGTTTCAGGGCTTGCGCGCCCGCATCATCCGGCGGCGATGCGCCACCCTTTCGCCAAATGATTAACGCATGGCCCTGGTCTCCGCAAGCTGGCGACGGATTTTCACCCTCGCCAGTCCTGGGGAGGGCTCATGCCGCACGCCTGAGGCCGGCGGTCAGGACACCCGCGCCGATCAGCAGCGAGCCGCCGGCGCGATTGATAAACCGTCGGATTCCGGGCTTTCGGATCGCGCCTGCGGCGGCCGACGCCATCATCGCATAGGCAGTCGCATTGAGCGTGGCGAGCACGAGGAAGGTCGTCTCGAACACCAGCATCTGGGGCAGGAGCGGGGTGTGCGGCGTCAGGAATTGTGGCAGGAATGCGACGAAAAACACGATGCTCTTCGGGTTCAGCGCCGTGACCGCGAAAGTGTGGAGGAAGATGCGCGACGGACGCTCGCGCGGCAAGGCGACCTCGGGGGTGTCGACGGGCGCGGGCGAGGGCGGAACGGGTGCCCGCCACAGCTTGATCCCGAGCCAGACGAGATAGGCGCCTCCCACCCATTTGAGAAGCGTGAACAGCATCGCCGAGGTCGAGAGAAGCGCGCCGAGCCCCAGCATCGATGCCGTCATCGCGGTGAAATCGCCGAGCGCGACGCCGGCGACCGTCGCGCCCGCGACCTTCCGGCCATGGCCGAGCGCGTAGGAGACGACGAGCAGGATGGTGGGGCCGGGAATGGCGAGCAGGACGGCGGATGCGGCGGCGAAAGCCAGCCAGTGCTCGAACGACATGCATGTCTCCCTGAACCAACGGTTCGCGGAGCAAGCCACGGACGTCACCCAAGGTCAAGACGGCGTCCCGGCGGGCCGGGACGCTCTTTGGACGGCGATGGCAGCCTTTGCCAGACCGGCTCTCGTCAGGCCGCAGGCTTCCAGCCCTGGCCGATCGCGTCCATCACCTCGGCGAACCAGGGCGCCGACGTGTCGAAATGCTTGCCGCCGCGGATGCGCGGGAATTCGATCGTGCGCAGGCGGCCGCCCTTGTCCTCGTCATGGCCGGTGACGCCGGAAACCTTGTTGAGGCCACTTTCGACGGCGAGATCGACCATGCTCTGGATGAGGCGCAGGTCGTCGCGGTTCGCCGGCGCGGAGCGGGCATAGTATCCGGACTTCTGCACCATGGAGCGTTCCGCCCCGAGAAGGGCGGCGAACTGTTTCGAGAACCAGCTGCCGACATTGATCGTGTCGATCTTGACATGGCCGAAGGCGTCGCGCTTGACCGTCTCGCCCGCCGCTTCCCGCTCTGCGACGATCGCGTCGAGGCAGGCGCCCTCGCTGACGAAGAGCGTGACGAAGCCGGTGCGGTCCATCACACCGCGCAGACGCTCGGCTTCCGCCTCGAGGTCGAAGGCGGTCTCGGGAAGGTAGAGCCCGTCGATGTTCTTCAGCTGCGCATTCATCATGAAGCCGTCGACGAATTCGGTCGTCTCGGTCATGCGGATATAGGCGCGCGCCGTCGCCGCCGTCAGCCAGCCGGAATGCCGTCCCATCACCTCGTGGATGACGATCGTGCGCGGCGCCGCGCTCTGCTCGTTGCTGACATGGTCGAAGAAGCGCGCGCCGTATTCCGCCGCCGTCCAGGCGCCGAGCGTCTGGCGGATCGGCACGACGTCGTTGTCGACGGTCTTCGGCAGGCCGACGACGGTGAGGTCGTAGCCGTTGGCGCCGAGATAGGCGGCAAGGTCGGCGGCCGTCGTGTTGGTGTCGTCGCCGCCGATCGTGTGGAGGATGGTGATGCCGTCGGAGGCCAGCCGCTCGGCGGCGACGCGCAGCGGATTCTCGCCCTCCTTGACGAGGCCGCGCTTGACGCAATCGTTGACGTTGGTGAGCTTCACCCGGCTGTTGCCGATCGGCGATCCGCCGTGACGGTGGAGAACGGCCGCGCGCTCGCGCATCGCCGGCGTGATGTCGATGCGGTCGCCGAGAAGCAGGCCCTGATAGCCGGAGCGGTAGGCGACGAGCTCGATGTCGGGCGCAATGTCGGTGTAGCGCTCGATCAGGCCGCCGACGGCGGATGACAGGCAGGGGGCGAGCCCGCCGGCTGTCAGCATCGCGACTTTCTGTCTGGGCATGGATCCTCCTCGGGAAGGGCTTCGGTGGGGTCGCGGCCTGTCTAGCGCAAGTTTCCCACGAAGCAAATGACGGAAACGGCGACGCGCCCGCGGCATCCGGTTCGCCTCCGCCGCCGCCATGGCACTTTTCGGGCGTCACCGCGTTTGGCTGTCTCGGGTTTGATTGGACAGGGCACCACATTCGTGACACAATAGTGAGGTGCCATCATAATTACATCCTGGTCATCTTCGCCGCGGCCGCTTGCCAAACCCGCCGTTGTCTGGTGAACCTTTTCCTGCCGCTTCTTCTGAAGAAAGAACCGCCTCCATGTCGTTCTGGGATCGCATTCTTGGTGTCGTCACCTCTGCCGCGAACGCGCTTTCGGGCGTGGTCGAGGCGGTGCGGACCCTGTTCGAGGGCGATCCCGAGACGCGCCGCAACGTTGCCTTCTCCGTGGCGATGATCGCGCTGTCGGCGAAGATGGCCAAGGCCGACGGCGTCGTCACCGAAAGCGAGGTGGCGGCGTTCCGGGACATCTTCAAGTTTCCCGACGACCAGGCAAAGAACGTCGCGCGGCTCTACAACCTCGCGCGCCAGGACGTCGCGGGATACGAGGCCTATGCCGAGAAGATGGCCGGGCTCTGCGCCTCCTGCGAGGACAACTGCCCGATCCTCGAGGACATCATCGACGGGCTTTTCCACATCGCCAAGTCCGACGGCGCCGTGCACGAGAAGGAGATGGCCTTCCTGAGGCGGGTCGCCGAGATCTTCCGCATGGAGGAGCGCGTCTTCCAGCGCATTATGGCGCGCCACGTCTTCATCGAGGGTGTCGATCCCTACAAGGTGCTCGGCGTCTCCCCCGGCGACGACTTCCCGACGATCCGCCGCCGCTACCGCCTGCTCGTCTCCGAGCATCACCCGGACCGTCTGGTGGCGCGCGGTGTGCCGCAGGAGTTCCATGCCATCGCCACCGACCGCATGGCGGCGCTGAACGCCGCCTACGAGGCGATCGAGAAGGAACGCCGGGCCGCATGACGGAACCGGCTCCCTTTCAAGCCGATCACGCCGAAGCCCTCGTGTCGCCCTCGCCGAATCACGGCGAGCGGAAAGAAGCGCGGACGCCGGACATGATCCTCCTGCACTACACCGGGATGGAGACGGCTGAGGCCGCGCTCACCTGGCTGCGCAATCCGGCAAGCGAGGTGTCGAGCCACTATTTCGTCCATGAGGACGGGCGGATCGAGCAGCTCGTGCCGGAATCGCGCCGCGCCTGGCATGCGGGACGCAGCCTCTGGAAGGGCGACGCCGACATCAATTCCGCCTCCATCGGCATCGAGATCGCCAATTCCGGTCATCCCGGCGGCCTGCCTGCCTTTCCCGGAGCGCAGATCGACGCAGTGATCGCGCTGTGCCGTGATTGCGCGGCCCGCTGGCGCATCGCGCCGGAGCGGGTGCTCGGCCACAGCGACGTGGCGCCGGGGCGCAAGGTCGATCCCGGCGAGGCCTTTCCATGGGAGCGCCTGCATGCCGCCGGCGTCGGCCATCTGGTGCCCAGCCAGCCGGTTTCGGGCGGCCGTTTCCTGCAGCGCGGCGACGAGGGCCAGCCCGTCGAGGCGCTGCAGGCGATGCTGGCGCTCTACGGCTACGGCATCGAGGTGACGGGCGAATACTGCGCCTTCACCGAAGGCGTGGTCGCGGCCTTCCAGCGCCATTTCCGCCGCGAGAGGGTCGACGGCATCGCCGATGCCTCGACGATCGCGACATTGCACCGGCTTCTCTCGGCGCTGCCGGCCTATGCGGGATGACCGTGCTTCGATGCGTCCGCGCGGCGTCCTCCGGATGTGGAGCCCGCGCTCGACGGTTTGCGTTGCGTTTCTTGTGCGGTAAGAAGCCGTCAAGGCATCCTGCCGCAATGCGGAGGCCTTTTCGTGACGTCAGAAGCCCGCCATAGCGCAGCGGGAAGCAGCAGGTGAATGGAATGCAGGCCATCGTTTCCTTCCTCGCGGGACTGACCCGTCGGTTCAGGCTGCGCGTGCTGGAGAAGAAGGTCCGCCTCTTTCGCCAGCGCAACGGCATCCGCGACCGTGCCGGCCATGGCCGGCTGATCGAGGAGATCGACGCCGCGATCCAGAGGTCTCCAAGGGACCGCAAAGCGCTTCTCCTGATGAAGTCGGAGCTTCACCAGGGCGCCGGCCAGTTCGTCGAAGCCTTCGATCTCGCCCATCAGGCCTTCAGGATCGATCCCGCACATGCCCGCGACGTCTTTCAACGCGTGCTGAAGATCGTCACCGCCCTCTCCAACGCCAAGACCGGATGGGGGGCCGTGGCCTTCGACGAAAAGCGCGGCCATTCCAGCTTGCAGGATTTCCTCCGGTCCATCGGTCCGCGGATCGAGGCGATGCGCAAGGCGGCGCCGGGCGATCCGGTGCTGCGCAACGCGCGCCGCAGCCGGCTGGCGCAGATGGGCGATCTCGATCAGCTCGTCGCGTTCGACGAGCGCAATCTCGAAAGACGCCGCACCCCTGAATTCATGGCGAATCTGATCGATTCCTGCCTCAAGTCCTACGCCAAGACGAAATCGCTCGACCCGCTCGCCCGCGCCCTGGACGTGGCCGAGGTGCTGGGTCGACGCACGGTGATCCAGCCGAGGCATGTCGGCCAGGGCCTGCTCGCCGCCGCCGTCGCCTCGCAGAACGGGGTGATCGGCGCGATCAGCGCGCGGCGCGGCAGGCCGCCGGCGCGGCTCGACGCGCTGTATGCGACCCTTCCCGGGCTCATCGCCTGCCGTGCCGTCGAGGTGCAGAAGCCATTGTGGACCATGGTCTACGAGGGCGACGAGGCGCTGAAGCGCCGCGCCGTCGCCGACCGGCTGGCCTCGCCCGAGCTTTCCATCCTGAAGCTCGGCGATTCCGTCCGCGCGGCGCTGATCAAGGCGTCGATGACGCGCCATTTCTGGACGCCGGACGGCCGGCGCGAGGTCGTCGATACGCTTTCCGCGTCGCTGCCGAAGCGCGGCGGCACTGCGCCGCAGAGGCTGGCGCGGGCGTCGCTTTTCGCCCAGGGCGGGCATTGGGAGGAAGCGGCTGCGGAACTGCGCGCCGCGGAGACGGAGCGCGGCTGGACGCCGGCCTTCGACGTTCTCCTGTCCGGGCGCCACTCCTTCCTGCCGGAGGCGTTGCGAACCGCGCCGGTCTTCGACGAAGCGGCCTCGCCCTTCGGCGACGGGGCCGTCGCCCTGGAGCTTCACGGCGCGACGAAGGGTATCGGGGACGGGCCGACCCTGCTTGCCTGCGCCGATCCGAAATATTTCGCCCGCTTCGCCGACACCTATCTGCGGACGCTGCGCCGCCAGGGCTGCCGGCTGCCGGTGCATTTCCACATCGTCAATCCCACCCCGCAGACCTTTGCGCTGCACGAGACGCTGGCAAGGGAGTTCGGCGCGCTGTCGCTGTCGGTCGAGCGGCTGGAGGTAAAGAAGACCACCTATTACGCCTGTGTGCGCTTCCTGCGCGCGCCGGCCTTCCTGTCGATGCTCGGCACCGACATCCTGCTGTCCGACATCGACACGCGCTTTTCGCGCGATCCGATGCCCTTCTTCGCCGATGGGCGCGTCAAGGCCGCCGATGCGGTGCTGCGCTACTACGACAAGATGCGGGTGACGGTCGCCGTCGACCGGAACGAACTCTGCTACCGCTATCCGCGCATCCTGCCGTGGCACCATGTCAACGCCGCCTGCCTCCTGCTGAAGAACACGGCCGGCGGCCGGCGGATGGCCGAGCTTATCCGCGCGGAGATGGCGCGCCATCTCGATGCCGTCATGGCCCGGCCGGGGTCGGGCTGGTGGGCGGACCAGAATGCGCTGCTGGCCGTCTATCTGACCGCGCGGCGCGAGCATCCCGAAATCCGCATCGCCAATGTCGAGGAGGTCGGCATGCCCTTTGGCGCCTTCGCCCCGGCCGCGAGCGCCGAGGCCGCCGCCCCGCTCGGCGAGAACCTGGCGATCTTCGGCGGGCCTGGCACCTGAGGCGGAACGCCGCCCGGTGACGATTTTGCCGCGCGGGTGCTGGTCATCCGGTCGATCCTCGTTTAAGGGCTGCCTCGCCAGTTGGCCGGGCAGCCGCGCTCCGCAACGGCCGAAAGGCCGCGGGGTGAGGAAAGTCCGGGCTCCACGGAAACACGGTGCCGGATAACGTCCGGCGGGGGCGACCCCAGGGAAAGTGCCACAGAAAGCAGACCGCCCCGTCCTCGTCCGCAGGGACGACCGGGGTCAGGGTGAAAGGGTGGGGTAAGAGCCCACCGCGTCGATGGCGACATGGACGGCAGGGCAAACCCCACCGGGAGCAAGACCGAATAGGGATGACGCGGCGCGGCGAAAGCCCCGCCAGCCGGTTTCCGGGCCAGTCATCCGGGTGGGTTGCATGAGGCGTCGCGCAAGCGCCGTCCCAGATGAATGGCTGCCACGTTCCGCTGTCCGACGAGGGCATCGGGGCCATACAGAACCCGGCTTACAGGCCAACTGGCGTTTCTTTTCTGCTGCAATGCACAATGTTTTTTCAAGGCCTGCCTATCCCGTTGTTTTCCGGGACTTTCGACGATCGCGCCGCACAGGGGCGCATTGTTTCATGAAATCTCAATCATTTTGTTTTCCAGTGGCTTGCCGGCTTTCGTTAAGGTTTTGTTAAACTTAACGGCTTATCAATATCCGGGCAGGCCCGGGGATTGCGCCGGCCAAATCCCATTGACGCCCATATGGTCCCATGTTATCCCAATCATGCAATGCACAAGGGCACTTAGCGGCCCGTCCATCGCAAGTCTCCGGAGATCGCCTTGGGGATTCTGGAGCCGGGAACGAGGGTGCCCGGTGGTGGCGCATTGCGTCTGATATGGGAAGGATGCGCCGGCCAGGGTTGGGGGTCGGCCAGGAGAGGGCGGCCGTTTCGCGTCATGAACCGCTTTCTGTCCCATGCGGTGAACAGGATCGACGCGAAAGGCCGGGTTTCCGTCCCGTCCCTTTTCCGTTCGGTTCTTTCGGCGCGCAACGTCCGGGAGCTCTACTGCTTCCAGGATTTCGTCTTTCCGGCGGTCAGCGCCGGCGGCCCGGAGCTTCTGGACCGTTTCGAGGGACAGACGAACGGCGGAGATCCTTTCTCGCCGGACGCCAACCGGATGTCGCTCCTCATTCACGGGGGCGGGGTCTTCATGAAGCTCGACCCAGAGGGCCGGCTGATGGTGACGGACTTCATCCGTTCCTTTACCGGCATCACGACGGATGTGATGTTCGTCGGGCGGTCGGACTATTTTCAACTCTGGGAGCCGGCGGCCTTCCAGGAGATGCAGGCGGCTGCCCGCGCGCAAGTGAGGGACCGCGGCCTGACCTAGATCGGAGAGACGGGATGGTGGCGGATCGCGGCGAGGCGCAGGCTGAAGCCGATGGCGGACCGGTCCGCCACATCCCGGTTCTTCTGAACGAGGTCGTCGCGGTTCTCAACACGGGACCCGGCAAGACCATCCTCGACGGCACCTTCGGCGCAGGCGGTTATTCGGGAGCCCTGCTCGACGCCGGCGCGACCGTCGTCGCGCTCGACCGCGACCCCTCGGCGATCGCCGGCGGCGCGCCGCTGGTAGCGGCGTCGGCGGGGCGCCTTTCCCTCGTCCATGCGCGGTTTTCCGATCTTGCGGCACAGGCGCCGGCCGGCGGCCTCGACGGCGTCGTGCTCGACATCGGCGTCTCCTCGATGCAGATCGACGAGGCCGAGCGCGGCTTTTCCTTCCAGAAGGACGGGCCGCTCGACATGCGCATGTCCTCGGCCGGCGTTTCTGCGGCGGACGTCGTCAATCGCGCCAAGACCGGCGACCTCATCCGCATCTTCGGTTTCCTCGGCGAGGAGCGCCAGGCGGGCCGCATCGCGCGTGCGATCGAGAAGCGCCGCGCGGAAAAACCCTTCGCCACCACCCGCGACCTCGCCAACCTGATCGAGACGGTGACGCCGCGCAAGGCGACCGACCGCATCCATCCGGCGACGCGCGTCTTCCAGGCGCTGCGCATCTTCGTCAACGACGAGCTCGGCGAACTGGCGGCGGCGCTCTTTGCCGCCGAGCGCGTGCTGAAGCCCGGCGGCGTGCTCGCCGTCGTCACCTTCCATTCGCTGGAGGACCGCATCGTCAAGACCTTCTTCCAGGACCGCTCCGGAAAGGCCTCGGGATCGCGCCACCTGCCGGTCGTCCATCAGCGGGCCGCAACCTTCGCGCCAGCCGGGAAGGCGATGATCACCGCCACCGAGGACGAATCAGCCCGCAATCCGCGTGCGCGCTCGGCGAAGCTCAGGGCCGGCCTGCGCACCGCCGCGCCCTTCGAGGCAGATGACCTGTCGATCTTCGATTTGCCCGATCTTGCAACGCTCGGAAAACTGGGAGGCTGAACCATGCTGCGAACACTGGACGTCGTCCTGATCGTTGTCATGACCGCGGCTGCGACCGTGACCTACACGATCAAGCACCGGGCGGAGAACATCCGCGACGAGGTGCGCCGGCTCGATGCGAACATCAAGCTGGAGGAGGACACGATCGACCTGCTCAAGGCCGACTGGGCGCTGCTGACCCAGCCGAACCGGCTCGAGCGGCTTGTGGCGCAGTATGGCGAGGAGCTGAAGCTGTCGCAGACGCTGTCGACGGCGCTGGCGCGGCCGGAGGAACTGCCGATGCTGACGTCGCAGCTGCCGCAGGAGGAGGTCAAGACCGACGCCATCGCCGATCTCATCAAGACCGGGTCGGTGAAGAACTGATGTCGTTTCTCTCGCGTTTCAAAAAGACGTCGTCCCGCGCCGCCGCCGCCGCGTCCACCGCCCTGTCGTCGACCGGTCCGGCGAAGATTCCCTTCGAAGGCACGCGCAAGCGTAGCGGCCAGCAGGCGCGAAGCCGCGTCGCCATCATGATCGGCGCCTTCGGCATCGTCTACGCCATCATCGGCGGACGCCTCGTCCAATACGGGGCGACGCTGCCGGAGACCGTGTCGAGCATCGGCCGCGCCGACACGCTGATGGCCTCGCGGCCCGACATCATCGACCGCAACGGCGAGATCATGGCGACCGACATCCGCACGGTCTCGCTCTATGCCGAGCCGCACAAGATCGTCGATGCCGACGAGGCGGTCGAGCAGCTTTCGAGCGTGCTGCCGCAGCTCAACGTCGCGGAAACCTACAACAAGCTCAAGTCCAATTCGCGCTTCCAGTGGCTGCGCCGGCAGCTGACCCCGAAGCAGCAGAGCGACATCCTGGCGCTCGGCATTCCCGGCATCGGCTTCCGGCCGGAGAAGCGCCGCTTCTATCCGGGCGGCCCGACCGCCTCGCACATCCTCGGCCATGTCAACATCGACAATCGCGGCATCGCCGGCATGGAGCGCTACATCGACAGCCAGGGGCTCGCCGATCTCGCCGCGATCGGCATGACCAGCGACGCCAAGCTCGAGCCGGTGCGCCTGTCGATCGACCTGCGCGTGCAGAACATCGTGCGCGACGTCGTCGTCAACGCCATGGTGAACTACAAGGCGCTCGCCGCCGGCGCCGTGGTGCTGAACGCCAAGACCGGCGAGATCCTCGCCATGGCGTCCGCGCCCGACTACGACCCGAACCAGCCCTCGCGCCTCAATCCCGACGGGACCGTCGACAAGGTCTACGAGGAGGGCTGGTTCAGCCGGATGAGCAACGGCACCTTCGAGATGGGCTCGACCTTCAAGAGCTTCACGCTGGCCATGGGGCTCGATTCCGGCCGCATGACGCTGAAGGACAGTTTCGACGCCCGCTTCCCGATCCGCATGGGCGGCTTCACCATCAAGGATTTCCACGGCAAGCACCGGGTGCTGACCGTTCCGGAAATCTTCCAGTATTCGTCGAACATCGGCACCGCGAAGATCGCCGACCTCGTCAGCATCGACGACCACCGCGCCTTCCTCACCCGGCTCGGCCTTCTGACCAGGATGCAGACGGAGCTGCCCGAGGTCGCCACCCCCTCGCAGCCGCGCGTGTGGAAGAAGATCAATTCCGTCACCATCTCCTTCGGCCACGGCGTTTCGACGACGCCACTGCAGACGGCGGTGGCGGGCGCTGCACTGATGAACGGCGGCTTCCTGATCTCGCCGACCTTCCTGCCGCGCAGCGAGGCCGAGGCCGAGCAGATCCGCGAACGGGTGATCAAGGACACGACCAGCGCCGACATGCGCTATCTCTTCAACTGGAACGGCGTCGCCGGTTCCGGCAAGAACGCCCAGGTCGCCGGCTTCCATGTCGGAGGCAAGACCGGGACGGCCGACAAGGTGGTGAACGGTCGCTATTCCAGCGACCAGAACTTCAACGCCTTCCTCGCCGGCTTCCCGATCGACGACCCGCAATATGTCGTCCTGTCGATCATCGACGCGCCGCAGACCGGCGAGAACGGCGGCCGGATCGCCGGCTTCACCGCCGCGCCGATGGTGCAGAAGATCATCGCGCGCTCCGCGCCGCTGCTCGGCGTGGAGCCGAGGTTCGGATCCGACGGATCGGCCTTGCTTGTGTCCTATTGATCATGGAATGACAACTCAAACGATTCGCCGGGGCTTCCCCGGCAGGCGAGCGAAAAGACGGCGATGAAGATCAGAGACCTGGCGGGGGATGCGTTCCCGGAGATGCGTGACCAGCTCGCCGGCGCGGCCGGCGAGGTCGCGGTGACGGGTCTGACCGCCGACAGCCGGTCGGTCGAACCCGGAATGCTCTTCGTCGCCATCCCGGGAAACAAGGCCGACGGCGCGCGCTATGTCGCCGATGCGCTTGCCCGCGGCGCGGCGGCGATCGTCGCGGCCTCGGGCAAGGCCGAAGGCGTGCCGCTGCTGACGGTGTCCGCGCCGCGCCGTTTCCTCGCGCTCGCCGCCGCGCGCTTCTTCGGCCGCCAGCCGGAGACCATGGTCGCCGTCACCGGCACGGCCGGCAAGACCTCGGTCGCCTCTTTCACCCGCCAGCTCTGGGCCTTTGCCGGCCATCCGGCGGCGATGATCGGCACGACCGGCGTCGTCGCCCCCGGTATCGACCGCTACGGCTCGCTCACCACCCCGGATCCGGTCTCGCTGCACCGCCTGCTCGCCGAACTCGCCGATGCCGGCGTCACCCATGCGGCGATGGAGGCGTCCAGCCACGGGCTCGACCAGAGCCGGCTTGACGGTGTTCGGCTTGCCGCCGCCGGCTTCACCAATCTCGGCCGCGACCATATGGACTACCATCCGACCGTGGAGGCCTACATGGCCGCGAAGATGCGGCTCTTCGACACGCTGTTGCCGAAGGGCGCGCCCGCCGTCATCTTCGCCGACGACGAATGGTCTGGGGACGCGATCCGTGTCGCGACGGCCGCCGGCCACGACGTGCTGACGGTCGGGCGCAGGGGCGACTTTCTCACGCTGAAGCGCGTCGAGCATTTCCGCCACAAGCAGGTCGCGGAGATCCATGCGGCCGGCGAGATCCACGAGGTCGACATCCCGCTCGCCGGCGATTTCCAGATCTACAACGCCCTCGTCGCCTGCGGCCTCGCGATGGCGACGGGCGTGTCGGCACGGCTCGCCATGCGCGGCCTCGAGACGCTGAAGGGCGCCTCCGGCAGGCTCGAACTCGTCGGCCAGACGGATGCCGGGGCGCTCGCCTATGTCGACTACGCCCACAAGCCCGAGGCGCTGCAGAACGTCCTGGCCTCGGTCAGGCCCTTCACCACGGGCCGCGTCATCGTCGTCTTCGGCTGCGGCGGCGACCGGGACAAGGGCAAGCGGCCGATCATGGGCGAGATCGCCGTCCGGCTCGCCGATGTCGCGATCGTCACCGACGACAATCCCCGTTCCGAGGTGCCCGCGATGATCCGCGCCGAGATCCTCGCCGCGGCGCCGGGCGCGATCGAGATCGGCGACCGGCGCGAGGCGATCCGCGCTGCGGTCTCCATGCTTCAGGCGGGCGACACGCTGATCGTCGCCGGCAAGGGCCACGAGGAAGGCCAGACGGTCGGGACCGTCACCCTGCCGTTCTCCGATCATCGCGAAGTGGCGCAAGCCCTGGGAGGCGCATGACATGAGCTATCTCTGGACGATGAGCGATCTGGTCGCCGCGCTGCGTGGCCGGCCGATGGGCGTGCTGCCGGCCGGCATCACCGGCATCTCGATCGACAGCCGCTCGATCGAGCCGGGCCAGGCCTTCTTCGCCATCCGCGGCGACCGGGTCGACGGCCACGATTATGCCGGCGTGGCGATCGCCAACGGGGCGGCGCTTCTCGTCGTCTCCGAGGGCAAGCTGCCGGCGCTCGGCCGCCTCAGCGCGCCGATGATCGTCGTCGAGGACGTGCTGGAGGCGATGGTGCGCCTCGGCTGCGCCGCGCGCGACCGCAGCCGGGCGAAGATCATCGCCGTCACCGGCTCCGTCGGCAAGACGACGACGAAGGAGATGCTGCGCCACGTGCTCTCGGCCTGCGGCAGCGTCCATGCCTCGCCGGCCTCCTTCAACAATCACTGGGGCGTGCCGCTGACGCTCTGCCGCCTGCCGGAGAACACGGATTTCGGCGTGTTCGAGATCGGCATGAACCATCCCGACGAGATCCGGCCGCTCGTGAAGATGGTGCGCCCGCATGTCGCGATCATCACGGCGATCGCGCCGGTTCATATCGGCCATTTCCGCGACCTCGACGAGATCGCCGCCGCCAAGGCCGAGATTTTCGAGGGGCTGGCGCCCGGCGGCCATGCGGTGATCAACCGCGACACGGAAAAATTCACCGCCCTTGAACTCGCCGCCCAGGCCGCCGGCGTCGAGACCATCCACACCTTCGGCAGCCATGCGCGGGCCGATTTCCGCATGCTCGAATTCGCGCCCTCGGAGACCGGCAGCGTGCTCTGGGCGAACATTGCGGGCCAGACGCTCGAAGTGCCGCTCGGCGCGCCGGGACGCCATATCGCGGAGAACGCGCTCGCCGTCCTCGGCGCGGCGAGCCTCGTCGGCGCCGATCTCGGCCGCGTCGCGGAAGCCTTGTCGACCGTCTCGGCGGAAAAGGGCCGCGGCCGCCGCCACCGGCTTTCGGTCGGCGGTGGCGTCGCCACGCTGATCGACGAGAGCTATAACGCCAATCCGGCCTCGATGCGGGCGACGATCGCGCTGCTGCGGGAAACGGCGCCGGGCGAGGGCGGCCGGCGGATCGCCGTTCTCGGCGACATGCTCGAACTCGGCGCGCTGTCGGCGGACAAGCACAAGGGCCTGCTCGGGCCGCTCCTCGATGCGGGCGTGACCGACCTCTGGCTTGCGGGCGCGGAGATGGCGGTGCTGCGCGACGCGGCCGAGGGATCGCTGAACGTCACCTATCGCGATACGGCCGATGCGCTGGCGGCCTTCGCCGCCGCCTCGATCGCGCCCGGCGACGTGATCATGGTCAAGGCGTCGAACAGCCTCGGCTTCGGCCGCATCGTGGCGCGGCTGACGGAGACCTTCCCGGCCGCCTCCTGACCGCCGGACGACGGACATGACGGAAGGTCCTCCCGGACGATCGAGGGACCACGGTCGACCCGCACCGTCAACGACGCGGGCGCGTAAAAAACCTTTGGGGAAAGGTCCCATATGCTGATCTGGCTCGTCGAACTGGCCAACCACCTGCAGTTCTTCAATCTTTTCCGCTACATCACCTTCCGGACGGGGGCGGCCCTCTTCACCTCGGCGATGATCGTCTTCCTCTTCGGTCCGGCGATCATCAATTCGCTGCGCATCCGCCAGGGCAAGGGCCAGCCGATCCGCGCCGACGGGCCGCAGACCCATTTCAAGAAGGCCGGCACCCCGACCATGGGCGGGCTGATGATTCTTGCCGGCATCGTCGGCTCGTCGCTGCTCTGGGCGGATCTTTCCAACGCCTATGTCGTCTCGACGATCCTCGTCACCCTCGGCTTCGGCGCGATCGGCTTCTACGACGACTACCTGAAGGTGACGAAACAGTCGCATAAGGGCTTTTCCGGCAAGGCGCGCCTCGGCATCGAGTTCCTGATCGCGGCGATCGCGGTCTACTTCATGATGCGCAACGCGCTTTCGGTCGGCGCGGCAGGCTCCACCTTCGGCTCCTCCGTGACCTTTCCGTTCTTCAAGGACCTGATGCTCAATCTCGGCATCTTCTTCGTCCTCTTCGGCGGTTTCGTCATCGTCGCCGCCGGCAACGCGGTCAACCTGACGGACGGCCTCGACGGGCTCGCCATCGTGCCGGTGATGATCGCGGCGGCCGCCTTCGGCCTGATCGCCTATCTCGCCGGCAACGCGGTCTTCGCCAACTACCTGCAGATCCATTTCGTCCCCGGAACGGGCGAGCTTGCCGTCATCCTTGGCGCCGTCATCGGCGCCGGCCTCGGCTTCCTCTGGTTCAACGCGCCGCCGGCGGCGATCTTCATGGGCGACACCGGGTCACTGGCGCTCGGCGGCCTGATCGGCTCGGTCGCGGTCGCGACCAAGCACGAGATCGTCATGGTCATCATCGGCGGACTCTTCGTCATGGAGACCCTGTCGGTGATCATCCAGGTCGGCGTCTTCAAGCTCACTGGCAAGCGCGTCTTCCTGATGGCGCCGATCCACCACCATTTCGAGAAGATGGGCTGGACGGAGAGCCAGGTGGTCATCCGTTTCTGGATCGTCGCCGTCATCCTCGCGCTCGTCGGCCTGTCGACGCTGAAGCTCCGGTGAGGGCGCGATGATCCCGGTCACCAGCCTTGCCGGCCGAAAGGTCGCGCTCTTCGGCCTCGGCGGCTCCGGCCTTGCCACGGCGCGCGCGCTCGTCGCCGGCGGCGCCGAGGTCACCGCCTGGGACGACAATCCGCAAAGCGTGGCGAAGGCTGCGGAGGCCGACATCGGCACGGCCGACCTGCGCGGTGCCGACTGGAGCGCGTTCCAGGCCCTGGTTCTGTCGCCCGGCGTGCCGCTCACCCATCCCGAGCCGCACTGGACCGTGACGCTCGCCCGCGCGGCGCATGTCGAGGTCATCGGGGATGTCGAGCTTTTCGCCCGCGAGCGGCGGCTCCTCGCGCCGAAGGCACCGCTGATCGCCATCACCGGCACCAACGGCAAGTCGACGACGACGGCGCTCATTGCCCATATTCTCAAGACGAGCGGCCGCGACACCCAGCTCGGCGGCAATATCGGCACGGCCGTGCTGACGCTCGATCCGCCGGCAGCAGACCGGTTCCACGTCGTCGAGTGCTCCTCCTACCAGATCGACCTCGCGCCGTCGCTCGATCCCTCCGCCGGCATCCTCCTCAACCTGACGCCCGACCATATCGACCGGCACGGGACGATGGAAAACTACGCCGCGATCAAGGAGCGGCTGGTGGCGCAAAGCGATGTCGCGATCGTCGGCGTCGACGACGCCTGGTGCCGTGCCGTCGCGGAGAGGATCGCGGCCTCTGGCGGCAGGGTCGTGCGCATCTCGAAGGACAGCGTGCTCGCCGACGGGCTCTATGCGGACGGCACGCGGATCCTGAGTTCGACGGCAGCCGGGATCGAGGAGGTGGTCGATCTCGGCAGCCATCGCGTGCTGCGCGGCCGGCACAATCAGCAGAACGCGGCGGCCGCGATCGCCGCCTGCCGCGCCGTTGGCCTGACGCGCGACGAGATCGTTGCCGGCATCGCCTCCTTCCCGGGCCTCAGGCACAGGATGCAGCCGGTCGCGCGCAGGGGCGGCATCGTCTTCGTCAACGACAGCAAGGCGACGAACGCGGATGCCGCGGCGCCGGCACTGTCGAGCTTCGAGCGCATCTACTGGATTGCCGGCGGCAAGGCCAAGGAGGGCGGCATCGCGTCGCTGTCCGCCTTTTATCCGCGCCTCGTCAAGGCCTACCTGATCGGCGAGGCGGCGGCGGGCTTTGCCGCCACGCTCGGGGACGCGGTCGCCCATGCCGAATGCGGAACGCTTGCGGCGGCTGTCACGCTCGCCGCCTCTGACGCTGCGGGCGAGGCGGCGGTGCTGCTCTCCCCGGCTTGCGCAAGTTTTGACCAGTACAGGAATTTCGAAGAGCGCGGCGATGCCTTCGTCGCGCATGTCGCCGCGCTTGACGGCATCGAGATGCTGATCTGAGCGATCGGCGAGCAGAGAGGACAAGACGATGGTGAGCCGTGCCGAACGGGGCCCCGTGGCCGACTGGTTCTGGACGATCGACAGGTTCTTCCTGGCGACCTTCATCCTTTTGATGGGCATCGGCTTCATGCTCTCCTTCGCCGCGAGCCCGGCGGTCGCCGAGCGGCTCGGGCTCGACAGCTTTCATTTCGTCAAGCGGCAGGGCTTCTTCCTGATCCCGGCCATCGTCACGATGATCGGCATCTCCTTCCTGTCGCCGCGCCAGGTGCGCCGCGCCGCGATCATCCTGCTGCTCGTCTCGCTGGCGATGATGATCCTGGCGCTTTTCTTCGGGCAGGAGGTCAAGGGGTCGCGGCGCTGGATCTCGCTCGGCAGCCTGTCGATCCAGCCGTCCGAATTCATGAAGCCGGCCTTCGTCATCGTCTGCGCCTGGCTGTTCTCCGAGCACCAGCGCCAGCCGGAAATTCCGGGCAACCTCTTCGCCATCCTGCTCTTCGGCATCGTCGCCGCGCTGCTGGTGGCCCAGCCGGACCTCGGCCAGACGATCCTGACCTCGGCGGTCTGGGGCGGCATGTTCTTCATGGCCGGCATGCCCTGGCTCTGGATCATCGTGCTCGCCGGCCTTGCCGTCTTCGGCCTCGGCGCCGCCTACACGCTGCTGCCGCACGTCGCCGGCCGCATCGACCGCTTCATGACCGGGGAGGGCGACACGTTCCAGGTCGACACCGCGCGCGAGGCGATCATCCGCGGCGACTGGTTCGGCAAGGGGCCGGGCGAGGGCGTCGTCAAGCGGATCATCCCCGACAGCCATACCGACTTCATCTTTTCCGTCGCGGCGGAGGAGTTCGGCATCATCTTCTGCATGGTGATCGTCGCCGTCTTCGCCTTCCTCGTCATGCGCGGCCTGTCGCATGCCTATCGCGAACGCAACGACTTCAACCGCTTCGCCGTCGCCGGCCTCGTCATCCAGATCGGCATCCAGTCGATGATCAATATCGGCGTCAACCTGGAGCTGCTTCCGGCCAAGGGCATGACGCTGCCGTTGATTTCCTACGGCGGTTCGTCGATGGTCGCGATCGCGGTGACGGCAGGCTTCATTCTGGCGCTGACGCGCCACCGGCCGGAGAAGCGCGCCGCGGAACGCAGCCTGTTCCGCTCCGGCGTCGGCGTTCCGGCACATTAGGGCAGGTCGTGCCGGAGCCGGGTTTCTGAAGGCTCCGGACGCGGCGATGGGCAATGAGGGGACGGAGCCGTCCGGGTGATCGCGCGTTCACCTTGATGGTCCGGACACGAGACGGATCGAGGGCGGCGCGGCCGTCCTTCCCGGGAGACATGACGACATGACCAAGGGCATCATCCTGCTGTCGGCCGGCGGAACGGGCGGGCACCTGTTCCCCGCCGAGGCGCTGGCGCATGAACTGAAGGCGCGGGGCTATTCCGTGCATCTCGTCACCGACAGCCGCGCCGAGCGCTATGCCGGCAGCTTTCCCGCCGATGCGGTCCATGTCGTGCCGTCGGCCACGATCGGGTCGAAGAACCCGCTCAAGGTGGCGCGCTCGCTCTGGACGCTCTGGAACGGCATCCGCACGGCAAGGCGGCTGATGGGGCGGCTGAAGCCGCTCGCCGTCGCAGGCTTCGGCGGCTACCCGACCGTGCCGCCGCTGATCGCCGCGACGGGGCTCGGCATTCCCTCGCTGATCCACGAGCAGAACGCCGTGATGGGCCGCGCCAACAGGGCGCTGGCGCCCCGGGTGAAGGCGATCGCCGGCGGCTTCCTCCCGGAAGGCACCGGCGCCTATGCGGCAAAGACGGTGACGACCGGCAATCCCGTCCGCCCGGCCGTGCTGGAGGCGGCGAACACACCCTACCGCCCGTCCGGCGACGGCGCGCCGTTTGACCTCGTCGTCTTCGGTGGCAGCCAGGGCGCCCAGTTCTTCTCGAAGGCGATCCCGCAGGCGATCTCCGCGCTCGACGAGCGCGCGCAGCAGCGCCTCAGGATCACCCAGCAGGCCCGCCCGGAAGACCGCGAAAAGGTCGAGCCGGTCTATGCCCGGCTCGGCCTCAAGGCGGAGGTCTCGCCCTTCTTCACCGACATGGCGGCGCGGATCGCCGATGCGAACCTCGTCATCTGCCGGTCGGGTGCCTCGACCGTCTCCGAGATCGCCGTGATCGGCCGGCCGGCGATCCTCGTGCCCTATCCTTATGCGCTCGACCACGATCAGGCGGCGAATGCGGCGGCGCTCGCGGCCGAAGGCGGCGCCCGGGTCATCGCGCAATCCGAACTCGGCCAGGAAAAACTCTCGGCACTGATCGCGGACGCGATGGCCGATCCCGACGCCCTGCAGGCGATGGCCGACAAGGCCCGCCGCACCGGCAAACCCGACGCCGCCCGACACCTCGCCGACATGGTCGAGGCGATCGCCGGCGGCAAGACGATCCAACAGTTCAAGGAATCCCGCCCATGAAAATGCCCCAGACGATCGGTCTCGTCCACTTCATCGGTATCGGCGGCATCGGCATGAGCGGCATCGCCGAGGTGCTGCACAATCTCGGCCACAGGGTGCAGGGCTCGGACCAGGCCGACAGCGCCAATGTCCAGCGCCTGCGCGCCAAGGGCATCGAGGTCTTCGTCGGCCACAAGGCGGAGAATCTCGGCGAGGCCGAGGTGATCGTCGTCTCGACCGCGATCAGGAAGACCAATCCGGAGCTCGTCGCCGCGCGTGAAAAACTGTTGCCGGTGGTGCGGCGCGCCGAGATGCTCGCCGAGCTGATGCGCTTCCGCAACGCGATCGCCATCGGCGGCACCCATGGCAAGACGACGACGACCTCGATGGTGGCGACGCTGCTCGAGGCCGGCGGGCTCGATCCGACCGTCATCAACGGCGGCATCATCAACGCCTACGGCACCAATGCGCGCATGGGCGAGGGCGAGTGGATGGTGGTCGAGGCCGACGAATCGGACGGCACCTTCCTGAAGCTGCCGGCCGACGTCGCCGTCATCACCAATATCGATCCCGAGCATCTCGACCATTACGGCAATTTCGACGCAGTGCGCGCCGCCTTCCGCCAGTTCGTCGAGAACGTGCCCTTCTACGGCTTCGGCGTGATGTGCCTCGACCATCCCGAGGTGCAGACGCTGGTCAGCCGCATCGAGGACCGCAAGGTCGTCACCTATGGCGAGAACCCGCAGGCCGACGTGCGCTTCTTCAACGTGCGCATGGACGGCGCCACCTCGGTCTTCGACATCGAGATCCGGCGCCGCCGCACGGGCGAGGTGATTTCGCTCGCCGATCTCCGCCTGCCCATGCCCGGCCGCCACAACGTCTCCAACGCGACGGCCGCCGTTGCCGTGGCAAATCGTCTCGGCATCAGCCATGCCGACATCGCCAAGGGGCTTGCCGCCTTCGCCGGCGTGAAGCGTCGCTTCACCTTCACCGGCGAATGGAACAACATCCGTGTCTATGACGATTACGGCCATCATCCGGTCGAGATCAAGGCGGTGCTGCGGGCGGCGCGCGAGGCCTGCGCCGGCCGGATCGTCGCCGTGCACCAGCCGCACCGCTATTCGCGCCTCTCGTCGCTCTTCGAGGACTTCTCCGCCTGCTTCAACGATGCCGACACGATCCTGCTGGCGCCGGTCTACGCCGCCGGCGAGGAGCCGATCGAGGGCGCCAATTCGCAGGAGCTCGTCCAGCGCATCAAGGCGGGCGGCCATCGCGATGCCCGTTATCTGGAGGGGCCCGAACACCTGCCCGAAATTGTGGCAGGCATTGCGCAGCCCGGCGATTTCGTGGTTCTCTTGGGGGCTGGCAACATCACCAGCTGGGCGGCGAGCCTGCCCAGGGATCTCGAACGCATCGCAGGACAGTCGCAATGAACAAGGTGAATGGCGAAAGACTTCTGGCTTCCCTCGGGGAGGGCGTCAAAGACGTCCGGGGCCGCCTGACGCCGAATTCGCCGATGGACCGCGTCACCTGGTTTCGCGCCGGCGGCCTGGCCGAACTGATGTTCCAGCCGCATGACGTCGAGGACCTCGTCGCCTTCCTGAAGATCCTGCCGGGCGAGGTTCCGCTTCTCGTCGTCGGTGTCGGCTCCAACCTGCTCGTGCGCGACGGCGGCATTCCCGGCGTGGTGATTCGCCTTTCGGCCAAGGGGTTCGGCGATCTCGAGCTCGCCGGCGAGAACCGGATCCGGGCCGGGGCCATCTGCCCGGACAAGAACATCGCCGCGATGGCGCTCGACCACGGCATCGGCGGTTTCGAGTTCTATTACGGCATCCCCGGCTCGCTCGGCGGCGCCCTGAAGATGAATGCCGGTGCCAATGGCGGCGAGACAAGGAACCGAGTCGTCGAGGTACACGCGGTCGATCGCAAGGGGGCGGTCCATGTGCTCTCCAATGCCGACATGAATTACAGCTACCGCCATTCCGGCGCGCCGGACGGGCTGATCTTCACCCATGCCGTGTTCGAGGGCTATGCCGAGGACAAGGCGACGATTCGCGCCGAAATGGATGCGGTGCGCCAGCATCGCGAAACCGTGCAGCCGATTCGCGAGAAGACCGGCGGCTCCACCTTCAAGAATCCGGACGGCCATTCCGCCTGGAAGCTGATCGACGAGGCGGGTTGCCGCGGCCTGATGATCGGCAGCGCGCAGATGTCGCCGATGCATTGCAATTTCATGATCAACACCGGCCAGGCGACCGGCTACGAGCTCGAATATCTTGGCGAGACCGTGCGCCAGCGGGTGCACGAGCATTCCGGCATCCTGCTCGAATGGGAGATCAAGCGCGTCGGCCAGTTCATTCCCGGCTACGAGGTGCGGCCGTTCATGGGCCCCGTCACCGCTTGATCCGGATGCTGCCGGACGGGACGAAAACGCCGCGGATCGCTCCGCGGCGTTTTCGTTTGGAAGCGGCTCCTGCGTCAGACCTCGTCCCGGCCCGACATGAGGATGCAGGCGAGCGTGACCAGCGCGGCGATGCCCAGATAGTAGCCGACATAGGTCATGCCGTAGTTCACCTGCAGCCAGGTGGCGATGTAGGGCGCGAGCGAGGCGCCGAAGATGCCGGCAAAGTTGAAGGTGATCGACGCGCCGGTGTAGCGCACCCTTGTCGGGAAGGGTGCTGCGAGGGCGGTGCCGATCAGGCCGTAGGTGAGGCCCATCAGCGCCATCGCGACCGCGGCGAAGACGACGATCGCGGTCTCGCCGCTCGTCATCAGCTCCGGCAGCGCGAAGGAGAAGAGGCCGATCAGCACCGTCGTGCCGATCAGGATCTCGCGCCGGCCGAATCGCTCGGCGAGCTTGCCGGCGATCGGGATGAAGAGGCCAAACAGCACCGAGCCGAGGATCTGGATCTCCAGCGCATCGAGGAAGGGGATGTTCAGCACCTTGACGTTGTAGGAGAGCAGGTAGGCAGAGCCGATGTAGAACAGCACGAAGGTGGCGAGCGCGACGAAGGTGCCGAGCACGAGGCTGCGCTTGTGGTTGCGGAAGAGCTCCGCGACCGGAACCTCGACGCGCTCCTCCCGCTCGATCGCCTTCTGGAAGGCGGGGGTCTCGGTGATCGACAGGCGGACCCAGAGGCCAACGGCGATCAGCACGATCGAGGCGACGAAGGGAATGCGCCAGCCCCAGCTCAGCAGCGCCTCCTGGGACATGAGATGCAGGAGCAGCCAGAAGACGCCGGAGGAGAGGAACAGGCCGACGGGCGCGCCGAGCTGCGGGAACATGCCGTACCAGGAACGCTTGCCCGGAGGGGCGTTCTCGGTGGCGAGCAGCACCGCGCCGCCCCATTCGCCGCCAAGGCCAAAACCCTGGCCGAAGCGGCAGAGCGCGAGCAGGAGCGGCGCGAACACGCCGATCGTCTCGTAGGACGGCAGCAGCCCGATGATGACCGTCGAGATGCCCATGGTCAGCAGCGCGGCGACGAGCGTCGTCTTGCGCCCCACCCGGTCGCCGTAATGGCCGAAGACGACGGCGCCGAGCGGACGGGCGAAGAAGGCGATCGAGAAGGTGGCGAAAGAGGCGAGCAGCGCCGTCATCGGATCGCTGTTGGGAAAGAAGATGTGCGGGAACACCAGCACGGCGGCGGTGGCGTAGACGTAGAAGTCGAAGAATTCGATGGTGGTGCCGACCAGACTGGCAAACAGCACGCGGGCAGGGGAGTTCAGCGCGCGTGTGTTCAACGGGTCTGTCGTCGGCGACGGGCGGGAGATCGCGTCGCTCATGGGATTTTTTTCCATTTTTCGTTCTGGGAGGACCCTGGGAGGAGGCTCGCGCGGGGCTTAGCGCAAATTCTTCGCGCGTGAAACCTGGAATTTACGATTTGTTGACGCGCGAAGTCGAGAATTGCCGGGCCGCGGCGCTGGCGATCCTACGCCGCTCCATGCCGCCGAAGCGTCGCTCTCCCGCCGGCGCGGCCCCCGCCTCACACCGCTTCCGGCTGCTCTCGACCAGCAAAATTTCCGGAACGGGCATTTCGGTTAACGAAAGTAAACGGTTCATTAACCTTAATGCCGTTCTAGTGGAGGCGAGCGGTCCGGCGGGTCGGTTCGGGGCATCAGAAAGCCCGACGCAAGCCTGATTGCCGAGTATCGGCGTTTTCCGGGGGCATGGATGAGTGGCAAGCACGTGGCAGTCCTGATGGGTGGGTTCTCTTCGGAGCGGCCGGTGAGCCTGTCTTCGGGGAATGCCTGCGCGGACGCGCTGGAAGCGGCCGGCTATCGCGTCACCCGCGTCGATGCCGGCCACGATGTCGCCGCCGTGCTGGCGGAGCTGCGCCCCGACGTCGCCTTCAACGCGCTGCACGGGCCCTTCGGCGAAGACGGCACCATCCAGGGCGTGCTCGAATACCTGCAGATCCCCTACACCCATTCCGGCGTGCTCGCCTCGGCGCTGGCGATGGACAAGGAGCAGGCGAAGATCGTCGCGCGCGCGGCCGGAATCCCGGTCGCCGAAGCGCGGGTGATGAGCCGGCACGATGTCGTCGCCGCCCATCCGATGGCGCCGCCCTATGTCGTCAAGCCCGTCCGGGAAGGCTCCAGCTTCGGCGTCGTCATCGTGAAGGAGGACCAGTCGCATCCGCCCCAGGTCATCGGTTCGGGCGAATGGCGCTACGGCGACCGCGTGATGGTCGAGCGTTACGTCGCCGGCCGGGAGCTCACCTGCGGCGTCATGGGCGACCGGGCGCTCGGCGTCACCGAGATCATCCCGCAGGGCCACGCCTTCTACGATTATGATTCGAAATATGTGAAGGGGGGCTCCCGCCACGAGATCCCGGCGAGACTTTCACCGGATATTTACCAAAACGTACAAAAGCTTGCCCTGATGGCCCATCAGGCGATCGGATGCCGCGGCGTCAGCCGGTCCGACTTCCGCTTCGACGACCAGGCGCCGGGCGGCGGCGAGCTCATCTGGCTGGAAGTCAACACCCAGCCCGGCATGACCCCGACATCGCTGGTTCCCGAGATGGCGGCCCATGCGGGCCTGGGCTTCGGCGAGTTTCTGAGCTGGATGGTGGAGGACGCCTCGTGTTTGCGTTGATCGGCGGCAAGACGAAAAGAGTGCGGGTGCCGGATCCGAGCACGGTCGATCTCGACGGCGGCCTCGTTCTGCCGCGTCCGCTGCGCCGCATCGTGCGGCTCGCCGTCAGCCTCTGCACCGGCCGGATCGCCATTCCCGCCCATACCGGCACGATCGCCGTCGTCGGCCTTTTTGCGGCAACCGGCTATTACGGCGTGTCGCTCGGCGGCCATTCGCAGGCGGTGGCCCAGGCGACGACCAGCGCGGTCGGCTTCGCCATCGAGGACGTCAAGGTCTCAGGCAACGCCCACACTTCCGAGATCGACATCCTGCAGCAGCTCGGCCTCGACGGCACCACCTCGCTCGTCGCCCTCGACATCGGCGAAGCCCGGCGGCTGATCGCCGAGCTGCCCTGGGTCGAGCGCGTCACCGTGCGCAAGGTCTATCCCGGCACGATCGAGGTGGACCTGACCGAGCGCAAGGCCTTCGCCATCTGGCAGCATGGCAGCGACCTGTCGCTGATCGAGGAAAGCGGCAGCGTCATCGCGCCGCTGCGCGACAACAAGTTCGCCTCGCTGCCGCTGTTCGTCGGCCGCGACGCAGAGGCCGAGGCCGCCAAGTTCTACAGCACTTTCTCGCAATGGCCGGAGATGAAGAGCCGCGTCAAGGCCTTCATCCGCATCGCCGCCCGGCGCTGGGACCTGCAGCTCGACAACGGCGTGCTCGTCCGCCTGCCGGAGCACGATCTCGCCCGCGCGATGGAAAGGCTCGCCACGCTCGAGCGCGAGCACCAGATCCTCGAGCGCGACATCGCGACCGTCGACCTGAGGCTCGGCGACCGGACCACGGTGCAGCTGACCGAAGGCGCCGTCGAGCGGCGCGAGGCGGTGCTGAAGGAGCGCACGAAACGTCTGAAGGCTGAGGAAAAGAACATATGAGTCTCTTCGGCACCCCCCCGACCGGCACGCCGCGGCTGAAGCCGCTCTCCTCCAAGCGCACCCATGTCGTCTCCGTTCTCGACATCGGCTCGACCAAGGTCGTCTGCATGATCGGCCGGCTGACGCCGCGCGAGGAGAGCGAGATCCTGCCGGGCCGCACCCACAAGATCGAGATCATCGGCATCGGCCACCAGAAATCGAGGGGCATCAAGAACGGCGTGATCGCCGATCTCGACGAGGCGGAAAGCGTCGTCCGGCTCGCCGTCGACGCCGCCGAACGCATGGCGGGCCTGACGATCGACAGCCTGATCGTCAACGTCTCCGCCGGCCGGCTGCGCAGCGACATCTACACCGCCACCATCGATCTCGGCGGCCAGGAGGTCGACGCCGCCGACCTGCGCAAGGTGGTCGCGGCCGCCAACCACCAGTCGATGCGTCAGGAGCGCGCGATCCTGCATTCTCTTCCGACCGGCTTCTCGCTCGACGGCGAGCGCGGCATCCGCGATCCCTTGGCGATGTATGGCGACGTGCTCGGCGTCGACATGCATGTCGTCACCGCCGAGCGTCTGGCGATGCGCAATCTCGAACTCTGCGTCAACCGGGCGCATCTCTCGGTCGAAGCCGTGGTCGCCACCCCTTATGCCAGCGGCCTTGCGGCGCTCGTCGACGACGAGGCGGAACTCGGCTGCGCCGCGATCGACATGGGCGGCGGAACGACGACCATCTCGGTCTTTTCCGAGGGCAAGCTGGTCCATGCCGACGCGGTCAGCCTCGGCGGCCATCATGTGACGACCGACCTCGCGCGCGGGCTCTCGACCCGGATCGAGGATGCCGAGCGGCTGAAGGTCGTGCACGGTTCGGCGATCGCCAACAGCGGCGACGACCGCGACATCGTCGCCGTCGCGCCGATCGGCGAGGACGAGCGCGACCATCCGACCCATGTGCCGAAGGCGCTGGTGTCGCGCATCGTGCGCGCCCGCGTCGAGGAGACGCTGGAGCTGATCCGCGACCGGATCCAGAAATCCGGCTACTCGCCGATCGTCGGCAAGCGGGTGGTGTTCACCGGCGGCGGCAGCCAGCTGCAGGGGCTCGCGGAGGCCGCCAGGCGGATTCTCGCGCGCAACGTCCGCATCGGCCGGCCGATGGGCGTCTCGGGCCTGCCGGCATCGGCGAAGGGCCCGGCCTTTTCGACCGCCGTCGGGCTAATGATCTATCCGCAGGTGGCCGATCTCGAGACCCATCCGGCCCAGGGCGGGCTTCTGACCGCGCTCGCCGGCAATGACAGCCGCATCGCCCGCATGGGCCAGTGGCTGAAGGAAAGTTTCTAAGGCGCGCGCCACGGGGCGCGAGGCTTACAGGATTTTGCGATTTGGCCGGCTCGGCAAGGCGGCCAGAACACAGGAAGGAAGGCATTCATGACCATCACACTGCAGAAGCCGGATATTACCGAGCTGAAGCCGCGCATCACCGTCATCGGTGTCGGCGGCGGCGGCGGCAACGCCGTCAACAACATGATCACCGCAGGCCTCCAGGGCGTCGACTTCGTCGTCGCCAACACGGATGCGCAGGCGCTGACGATGACCAAGGCCGAGCGCATCATCCAGATGGGCGTCGCCGTCACGGAAGGCCTCGGCGCGGGTTCCCAGCCCGAGGTCGGCCGCGCCGCCGCCGAGGAATGCATCGACGAGATCATCGACCACCTGAACGGCACCCACATGTGCTTCGTCACCGCCGGCATGGGCGGCGGCACCGGCACGGGCGCCGCCCCGGTCGTGGCGCAGGCCGCCCGCAACAAGGGCATCCTGACCGTCGGCGTCGTCACCAAGCCGTTCCATTTCGAGGGCCAGCGCCGCATGCGGCTCGCCGACCAGGGCATCGCCGAACTGCAGAAGTCGGTCGACACCCTGATCGTCATCCCGAACCAGAACCTCTTCCGCATCGCCAACGACAAGACCACGTTTGCCGACGCCTTCGCGATGGCCGACCAGGTGCTTTACTCCGGCGTTGCCTGCATCACCGACCTGATGGTCAAGGAAGGCCTGATCAACCTCGACTTCGCCGACGTCCGCTCGGTGATGCGCGAGATGGGCCGCGCGATGATGGGCACCGGCGAGGCATCCGGCGAAGGCCGCGCGATGGCTGCCGCGGAAGCCGCGATCGCCAATCCGCTTCTCGACGAGACGTCGATGAAGGGCGCGCAAGGGCTGCTGATCTCGATCACGGGCGGACGCGATCTGACCCTGTTCGAGGTCGACGAGGCTGCGACCCGCATCCGCGAGGAGGTCGATCCGGACGCCAACATCATCCTCGGCGCCACCTTCGACGAGGAACTCGAAGGCCTGATCCGCGTCTCCGTCGTCGCAACCGGCATCGACCGCAATGCAGCGGAGGTGGCTGACCGCAATGCCAGCTTTCGCCCGGTAGCCAAGCCCGTCGTCCGCCCCGCCGCCGCGGTCGCGCCGCAGCCGGTCCAGGCCGCGCCCGTCCTGCAGCAGCCGGCTCCGGTGCTGCAACAGGCCGTGGCGCAGCCGGTCGCGCAGCAGCCGGCGATCGATCCGATCGCGCTCGCGATCCGCGAGGCGGAGATGGAGCGCGAACTGGCGATCGCCATGCCCCAGGCCGTGGCGCAGCCCGCCCCGGCGGCGATCGACGACGGGTTCCGTCCGCAGAGCAAGCTCTTCGCCGGCCTGCCCCAAGAAGCGCCCGTGACGATGCGCGTCGCGCCGCAGCCCGAGCCGCAGTATCACCAGCCGCAGCCGGTCGCCGTCCAGGCGCCGGTGCCGCAGCCGGCCGTCCAGGCGGTCCGGCAGGAGCCGGCCCCGGTGCTGCGTCAGCATGTCGAGCAGGTCCGCATGCCGAAGGTCGAGGATTTCCCGCCGGTCGTGAAGGCGGAAATCGACCGCCGCTCGCAGCCTGCCGCCCCCGCGCCGCAGGCCGAGGAGCGGGGCCCGATGGGGCTTCTGCGCCGGATCACCAACTCGCTCGGCCGGCGTGACGAGGACGAGCCGCAGATCGCCTCCGACATGACCGCGGGGGCGCCGAGCGCCGCCTCGCAGCAGCGCCGTCCGCTCTCGCCCGAGGCCAGCCTCTACGCACCGCGTCGCGGCCAGCTCGACGACCGCGGCCGGGTCAACCCGCAGCCACGGTCCCAGGACGATGACCAGCTCGAGATCCCGGCCTTCCTGCGTCGCCAGCAGAACTGAGCTCCGCCGGCAAAGGGACGAGGTCCTCGTCCCCGACTCCGGACGGAGTCAGACCGTGAAGGGCGCTGCCCGCGCCCTTTGCGAACCTTCCTACCTTGCCGGAATGCCCGAGCCTTGAGGCTCGGGCATTTTTCGTCGTAAAGATGAATGTGAGCAATGACTTGAAGAGACCGCGCAGCGTAACAATCCGAAATGAACATTGATTTGGTTTACCCTTCCGCCGCCTTTATCTTCACCCTCGAAGCCATGGGGATCGCATGACTCGCGATCGTCGCCACGGCGGTTTCCAGCGCAAGCCGGACCTGTCTTCTTCCGCCGGACCCGCCGGTCCGGGACAGGTGTTCAGGCCGAGGCGGATGTCGCCGCAGCGGGAGACAGGCTCGGGGAATGATGATTCGGTCGGCCTCGCGCCGGCATGCAATGAAAGTGACGTGACGATGGGAATTGAACTGCTCGGATTTCAGACGACGCTTGCCGCTCCGGTGACCCTTTCGGGCGTCGGCGTGCATTCGGGCGCGGAGGTTTCCATCACGTTCCAGCCGGCGGACGCCGATACCGGCATCGTCTTCCAGCGCCTTCTTGACGACGGGAACGTCGCCGAATACCGCGCGCTGTCCTCCGAGGTCGGCAATACGGATCTCTGCACCATGCTCGGCACGGCGCCGGCGACGTGGATCGCGACGATCGAGCATGTCATGGCGGCGATCTACGCGCTCGGCATCGACAATCTCGTGGTCGAGGTGTCGGGCGCCGAAATGCCGGTGATGGACGGCAGTTCCGCTCCCTTCGTCGAGGCGATCGAGCGTGCGGGCATCCGGGCGCTTGCCGTCAAGCGCCGCTTCATCCGCATCCTCAAGCCCGTGCGCGTCGAGCATGGTTCGTCCTGGTCGGAATTCGTGCCCTATGACGGTGCCATGCGCTTCGAGGTCGAGATTGATTTCGACACGCCGCTGATCGGCCGCCAGGTCTGGGCCGGCGACATGACGGCGCAGGTCTTCAAGCGGGAAATCTCGCGCGCGCGCACCTTCGGCTTCATGCGGGACGTCGAGCGGCTCTGGGCTGCCGGCCGCGCGCTCGGCTCGTCGCTCGAGAATTCGGTCGTCATTTCGGACGACCACAAGGTCATCAATGTCGAGGGACTGCGTTATCCGAAGGACGAGTTCGTGCGCCACAAGACGCTCGATGCCGTCGGCGACCTGTCGCTTGCCGGTGCGCCGTTCATCGGCTGCTACCGCTCCTATCGCGGCGGTCACCGGATGAACGCGCAGGCGCTGAAGGCGTTGCTCAGCGATCCGAACGCCTACCAGATCGTCGAGGGCACGCCGTCGCGCCAGCGGCCGGTGGTGCGCGAGGCGGCCGGCGTCAGCAGCCTGACCGCCTGATCCGGCCGGTCGCGCGCCTGCGAAGAGCGGTTCAGATCTTTCGAAAGGCCGGCATCCCTGCCGGCTTTTTTGTCGGAGCGGCGCCACAAATTTGCGCTATTCGATGATCAAGACGTTGCGGCAGCCGTCTTTTTGTGGGTAGAAACGCGGAACTTTGGGGGCAGCGGGGGCTCGCTGCCGCATGGATCAGGAATGTCCGATGGTAATTGAAGCGTCCGCTCGTCTGGGAAAAGCAGCCCGCGTCGCTGCGACTCTTCTTGGCGTCAGCCTTGCCGGACTTGTGGTGACGGCCTGCCAGAACGATCCGGATATCGACATCACCAAGCTGAAGGCTGAGACCGATCCGCCGGATGTGCTTTACAATCAGGGTCTTGCCAACCTCAACGCCGGCAAGGTTACCGAAGCGGGCCGCAAGTTCCAGGCGATCGACAAGCAGCATCCCTTCTCGGAATACGCCCGCAAGGCGCTGGTGATGAATTCGTTCGTCGCCTATCGCAACGGCCAGTATCAGGACGCGATCAACGACACGTCGCGTTACCTGAGCCTCTACCCGCAGTCCGAGGATGCGGCCTACGCCCAGTATATCCAGGGGCTTGCCTATTCGCGGCAGATCCCCTCGGTCACCCAGGACCAGCGCGCGGCCTTCAAGACGATCGAATCGATGCAGGCGGTCGTCAACAACTATCCCGATTCGGAATATGTCGAGGACGCCCAGGCGAAGATCCGCTTTGCCCGCGACCAGCTCGCCGGCAAGGAGATGCAGGTCGGGCGCTACTATCTCGAGCGCAAGGAATATCTGGCGGCGGTGACGCGGTTCCGCACGGTGGTCGAGCAATATCCGAACACCAACCAGGTGGAGGAGGCGCTCGCCCGTCTCGTCGAGACCTATTTCGCCATGGGCGTGACCAGCGAGGCGCAGACTGCGGCCGCCGTGCTCGGGCATAACTATCCCGACAGCCAGTGGTATTCGGACAGCTACAAGCTGCTGCAGACCGGTGGCCTCGAGCCGCGCGAAAGCGGCAATTCCTGGATTTCCCGCGCCGGCAAGAAGCTCATCGGCGCCTGAGCGGACAAGACCCGGCGCACCCATGCTGTCCCAGCTTTCGATCCGCGATATCGTTCTGATCGAGCGGCTCGATCTCTCCTTCGAGGGCGGTCTCTCGGTCCTGACCGGCGAGACGGGCGCGGGCAAGTCGATCCTCCTCGACAGCCTGGCGCTGGCGCTCGGCGGTCGCGGCGATGGCTCCCTCGTGCGTCACGGCGAGGACAAGGGGCAGGTCACCGCCGCCTTCGATGTCGATTGCGACCACGCGGCGCGTCTCGTTCTGCGCGAGAACGGCATCGACGAGGACGGGGACCTGATCTTCCGCCGGGTGCAATCGGCCGACGGCCGCACGCGTGCCTTCGTCAACGACCAGCCGGTCAGCGTGCAGCTGATGCGCCAGGTCGGCCAGTTGCTGGTCGAGATCCACGGGCAGCACGACGACCGCGCCCTTGTCGGGCCCGACGCCCACCGCCTGCTCCTCGATGCATTCGGCGGCCTGACCGCTGAGGCGGAAGCCGTCTCCGGGCTCTATCGCGCCTGGCGTTCGGCCGGGCAGGCGCTGCGCAAGCACCGCGACAAGGTCGAGGCGGCGGCGCGCGAGGCCGACTATATCCGCGCCTCCGTCGACGAGCTCGAGGCGCTCTCGCCGCAGGACGGCGAGGAGGACGAACTGGCCGAGAAGCGGGCGCGGATGATGAAATCGGAGCGTATCGCCTCCGACATCAACGAGGCGAGCGAGTTCCTGAACGGCAACGGCTCGCCCGTGCCGGAGATCGCCTCGCTGGTGCGGCGTCTGGAGCGCAAGAGCCACGAGGTGCCTGGCCTGCTCGAGGAGACGGTGGCGCTGCTCGACCAGGCGCTGAACCATCTCTCCGATGCGCAGATGGCGGTCGAGACCGCGCTCCGCCGCACGGAATACGATCCGCGCGAGCTGGAGCGCGTCGAGGAGCGGCTGTTCGCGCTGCGCGCCGCGGCGCGGAAATATTCGGTGCCGGTCACCGACCTGCCGGCGCTCGCCGTGCGCATGATCGCCGATCTCGCCGATCTCGATGCAGGAGAAGAGAAGCTCAAACGTCTCGAACGGCAGGAGGCGGAAGCGAAGGCGCTGTTCGACGAGCAGGCCCGCGCGCTCTCCGCCAAGCGCCATCATGCCGCAGCCGCCCTGTCGGCGGCGGTGATGAACGAACTGCCGGCACTCAAACTGGAGCGGGCGCGTTTCATGGTCGCGGTCACGACCGAGACAGCCAACCCCGCAGCCGACGGCATCGACACCGTCGAGTTCCATGTCCAGACCAATCCGGGCACGCGGGCCGGACCGATGATGAAGGTGGCTTCCGGCGGCGAGCTTTCCCGTTTCCTGCTGGCGCTGAAGGTGGCGCTCGCCGATCGCGGCTCGGCGCCGACCCTCGTCTTCGACGAGATCGACACCGGCGTCGGCGGTGCGGTCGCCGATGCGATCGGCCAGCGGCTGAAGCGGCTGTCTCAGACGGTTCAGGTGCTCTCGGTCACCCATGCGCCGCAGGTCGCCGCCCGGGCCTCGACGCATCTCCTCATCTCCAAAGGCCCTTCCGTCGCCCGCTCCGACGCGATCGCCACCCGTGTCGCGCGCATGGACGATGCGGCGCGCACCGAGGAGATCGCCCGCATGCTCGCCGGCGCCTCGATCACCGAGGAGGCGCGGGCCGCTGCCGCCAAGCTGATCGCCGGCAACGGCTGAACCGCCCTTTTCAATCGCGGCGATTCCTCTAAAACACCGATCCGGACAGCCGGAGTGACGCGTGATGACGACCGACAAGACGCCCGTGGACAACCTCACGGAAGAGGAGGCCGCCGCCGAGCTGGCGTTTCTCGCCGCCGAGATCGCCCGGCACGACGCGCTCTACCACGGCCAGGACGCGCCGGAGATTTCGGATGCCGGCTATGACGCGCTGAAGCGGCGCAACGACGCGATCGAGGCGCGGTTCCCGCAGCTGATCCGCGCCGACAGCCCTTCGATCCGGGTCGGCGCCGCGCCGCTGGCGACCTTTGCGCCGATCACCCATTCGCGCCCGATGCTGTCGCTCGACAACGCCTTTTCCGACGCCGACGTGCGCGACTTCGTCGCCTCGGTCTATCGCTTCCTCGGCAATATCGCGGAAGGAGAGATCGCGTTCACCGCCGAGCCGAAGATCGACGGGCTATCGATGTCGATCCGCTACGAGGGCGGGCGGCTCGTCAATGCGGCGACGCGCGGCGACGGGACGACGGGCGAGAACGTCACGGAGAATATCCGCACCATCGCCGAGATCCCCGACCGGCTGCCGGCCGGCGCGCCCGACATCGTCGAGGTGCGCGGCGAGGTTTATATGCGCAAGAGCGATTTCCTCGCACTGAACGCACAGATGGCGGCGGAGGGTCGGCAGACCTATGTCAACCCGCGCAACACCGCGGCCGGATCGCTGCGCCAGCTCGACGCCAAAGTCACGGCGAGCCGCCGGCTGAAATTTTTCGCCTATGCCTGGGGCGAGATGTCGGCGATGCCGGCAGACACGCAGATGGGTATGGTCGAGGCCTTCAAAGGATGGGGCTTTCCGGTCAATCCGCTGATGAAGCGGCTGAGCTCGGTCGACGACATCATCGCCCATTACGCGGAGATCGGCCTGAAGCGCCCCGATCTCGACTACGAGATCGACGGCGTCGTCTACAAGGTCGACAGGCTCGACCTGCAGGCCCGCCTCGGTTTCCGCTCGCGCAGCCCGCGCTGGGCGACGGCGCACAAATTCCCGGCTGAACAGGCCTTCACCCATGTCGAGAAGATCGACATCCAGGTCGGCCGCACCGGCGCGCTGACGCCGGTGGCGCGGCTGACGCCGGTGACGGTCGGCGGCGTCGTCGTCACCAACGCGACGCTGCACAATGCCGATTACATTGCCGGCATCGGCAATTCCGGCGAGCGGATCCGGGACGAGGGGCACGACATCCGCGTCGGCGATACGGTGATCGTCCAGCGCGCCGGCGACGTCATCCCGCAGGTGCTTGACGTGGTGATGGAGAAGCGTCCGGCGGAGGCGGTTCCTTACGAATTTCCGCAGACCTGCCCTGTCTGCGGCAGCCATGCCGTGCGCGAGAGGAACGAGAAGACCGGAAAGCTCGATTCGGTCACCCGCTGCACCGGCGGCTTCGTCTGCCGGGCGCAGGCGGTCGAGCATCTGAAGCATTTCGTCTCGCGCAACGCCTTCGACATCGAGGGGCTCGGCACGAAGCAGATCCAGTTCTTCTTCGAGAGCGAGGATCCGTCGCTGTCGATCCGCACGGCGCCGGACATCTTCACGCTGAAGCGGCGGCAGGAGGCCTCGCTCGCCAGGCTCGAGAACATCGACGGATTCGGCAAGGTCAGCGTCACCAAGCTCTATGACGCGATCGACAACCGGCGGTCCGTCGCGCTGCATCGCTTCATCTACGCGCTCGGCATCCGCCATGCCGGCGAGACGACGGCAAAACTTCTGGCGCGATCCTATGGAAGCTATGCGGCCTTTGCCGCCGCGATGGAGGCGGCCGCTGATCCCGGAAGCGAGGCCTGGGCCGAACTCAACGCCATCGACGGCATCGGCCAGGTCGTGGCCCAGGCGATCGTCGATTTCTACGCCGAGGAGAACAACCGCGCCGTCGTCGCCCGTCTCCTGCAGGAGGTGACGCCCCTCGATGCGCAAGCCCCGGCCGCGGCCTCCAGCCCGGTCGCCGGCAAGACCGTTGTCTTTACCGGCACGCTGGAAAAGATGACGCGCGACGAGGCGAAGGCGATGGCCGAGCGGCTCGGCGCCAAGGTGGCCGGATCGGTCTCGAAGAAGACCGATCTCCTGGTCGCCGGGCCCGGTGCAGGCTCGAAGCTGGAAAAGGCCCGCGACCTCGGCATCGAGACCGTCGACGAGGACGGCTGGTTCGTCCTCGTCGGCGCCGAGGGCATGTCCGGCCCGGGCGCTCCCGCTCCGTCGCCGGACGATGCGTGAACGAGAGACGCCGCCCGTCCTTTCGGCTTCCGGTGATCCCCGCGTCAGGCAAATGGCCTGCGTGATACCAAGGCGGGGGAGGCCTCCGGTCAGGTCTTCTGGACCGCGGACGGGTCCATCCACATGACTTCCCAGACATGGCCGTCGAGGTCCTGGAAGCTGATGCCGTACATGAAGCCGTAGTCGATCGCCGGCTTCCACGGCCTCGCGCCGGCCGCGAGCGCCTTGGCGAGCGTGTCGTCCACCTCGGCGCGGCTCGACGCCGAAAGCGCGACCAGCACCTCCGTTGCCCTGGTCGCGTCGCTGATCGGCTGTGTGATGAACTCCGAGAATTTCGCCTCGGTCAGCAGCATGGCGAAGATGTTGTCCGCGATCACCATGCAGGCGGCCGTCTCGTCGGTGAACTGCGGATTGAAGCCGAAGCCCAGCGCCGCGAAGAAGGCCTTCGAGGCATCGAGGTCCTTGACGGGCAGGTTGACGAAGATCATGCGCATTCCGTGGTTCCTTTCGTTTCGGGCGATGTCCGCCGTCGTGGTCCGTGATGGTCCAAGGACGGTCGAGCGTCGTCCTTCCCGACAGGCTGTCAAATACAATTTTGCCGTTTCCCCGCCCGTGGCGGCGCACACCCCCTCGCATTGTTTTTTTGCGGCGCACACGTTAGGAAGGAGCACCCCGCGCGGGCGAAGGAGGCGGGGATCGAGGGATGGGAGGCTCAGGTGGACACCATTGCGACGATCGCGGGCGTGCGCGCCCGGCTCGCTTCTGCGCGCCGCGCCGGCCGGACGGTCGGCCTCGTCCCGACCATGGGCTACCTGCATGACGGCCATATGGATCTCGTCGCCCGGGCGCGCGCCGCCAACGACGTCGTCGCTGCCAGCATCTTCGTCAATCCGCTGCAATTCGGCGCGAATGAGGACCTCGCGCGCTATCCGCGCGACCTTGCCCGCGACCAGGCGATGCTCGAGGCGGCCGGGGTCGATCTCCTCTTCGCGCCCGGCGTCCCGGACATGTATCCGCGGCCGATGGAGACGGTGGTCGATGTCCCCGCCCTTGGGCGCTTGCTGGAGGGGGAGGTCCGGCCAGGCCATTTCGCCGGCGTCGCAACCGTCGTCACCAAGCTCTTCAACATCGTCCAGCCGGACCGTGCTTATTTCGGCGAGAAGGATTTTCAGCAGCTGCAGATCATCCGCCGCATGGTGGACGATCTGGCGCAGCCGGTCGAGATCGTCGGCGTGCCGACGGTGCGCGAGGCGGACGGCCTCGCCATGTCGTCGCGCAACGTCTATCTGAGCCCGGCCGAGCGCCGCGCCGCGAAGATCGTGCCGGATGCGCTCGACGAGGCGGAACGCCTGATCGCCGGCGGGCTTCGCGACGTTGCGGCGATCGAGGCCGCGGTCGCGCGCTTCGTCGCCGCCGAGCCGCTGGCGCGGCCGGACGTGGTGGCGCTGCGCGATCCCGAGACGCTGGCCGCCCCCGACAGGGTCGCGGACCGGCCGGTTCTCGTGTTGCTTTTTGTCCGCTTCGGGAGCACGAAGCTCCTCGACAACCGGGTCATCGACCCGACAAACGCGATGAAGACGGGAGTGGCGTGACATGAGCGTGCAGGGAACCAAGCGGCGCCTGAGCCCGAAGGACGTGCGGTCGCTGAAGGGCGAGCGGCCGATCGTCAGCCTGACGGCCTACACCACGCCGATCGCCAAGCTCCTCGACCCGCATGTCGATTTCATCCTCGTCGGCGATTCGCTCGGCATGGTCGTCTACGGGCTCGATTCGACCGTCGGCGTCACCGTCGAGATGATGATCGCGCACGGGCAGGCGGTGATGCGCGGCTCGCAGCGCGCCTGCGTCGTCGTCGACCTGCCCTTCGGCTCCTACCAGGAATCGAAGGAGCAGGCCTTCAACACCGCCGCGCGCATCCTCAAGGAAACCGGCTGTGCCGCCGTCAAGATCGAGGGCGGGGCGGAGATGGCCGAGACGGTGGCCTTCCTGTCGAGCCGCGGCATTCCGGTGCTCGGCCATGTCGGCCTGATGCCGCAGCTCGTCAACACGACGGGCGGCTACCGGTCGCTCGGGCGCAGCGAAGCCGAGCAGGAGAAGATCCGCCGCGACGCGGTCGCGATCGACGAGGCCGGCGCCTTCGCCATCGTCATCGAGGGCACCGTCGAGCCCCTGGCGCGCGAGATCAGCGACCTCGTGCAGGCGCCGACCATCGGCATCGGCGCTTCGCCCGCCTGCGACGGGCAGATCCTCGTTTCCGACGACATGCTCGGCATCTTCAACGATTTCAAGCCGCGCTTCGTCAAGCATTTCGCCAACCTGGCGCCGGAGATCTCGGCCGCCGTCGAGGCCTATGCCACCGATGTCAAGGCACGCGTCTTTCCCGGGATCGAGCACACGTTCCAGCTGAAGGGCTGACGGGCGGCTCGATCATCCATCAGCCGTTTCGATCCTTGCATCAAAAACTCTTGATTGCCGAGGGGCGGCCCCGACCCTTATGTCTCGGGATCGACGGGGTACGCCGGAGTGTCTTCCTTGCAGCAATCGGATTTCTGGACCGGCATGCGCGGCGGCCTGCCCGTCATGCTTTCCGCCGTTCCCTTCGGCGGGCTGTTCGGGGCGCTTGCGGTGCAGAACGGCATGTCGGTCACCGACGCGGCGCTGATGAGCGCGCTGTGCTTTGCCGGTGCCAGCCAGATGGTGGGGATCGAACTCTTCGGCAAGAACGTCGAGCCCTGGCTGATCGTGCTGTCGATCTTCGCCGTCAATTTCCGCCACATCCTCTATTCGGCATCGATCGCGCCGCATCTCAATCATTTCACCTGGCCGCAGAAGCTCATCGCCTTCAATCTCCTGACCGATCCGCAATATGCCGAAGCCGAGCGGCGCGCCGAGCGCGGCATTCCCGTGACGTTTTCCTGGTACATGGGCTTCGGCCTCGTCATCTACGTGCCCTGGCTCCTCGTCACGATCGTCGGCGCGCTGTTCGGCCGCTTCATCGGCGACCCGCGCATGATCGGGCTCGACGTGCTGCTGCCGGTCTATTTCTTCGGCATGCTGATGAGCTTCCGCAGCCGCGATCACTGGCTGCCGATCGTGCTCGTCAGCTCCGTCGTCTCGGTCGCGGCCTACAGGATCGTCGGCTCGCCCTGGCATGTCAGCTTCGGCGCACTGTCCGGCGTGCTGCTGGCCGCGTTCCTGCCGGTTGCGCCGAAAGGGGAGGCGACGCGATGAGCCATGCGGGGGAAGGGACGACCCTGCTGATCATCCTCGCCGCCGCTGTCGCCACCTACGCGACTAGGATCGGCGGCTACCTGATGATCACCCGTTTTCGCAGCATCCATCCGCGCGCCGAGGCGGCGCTCAACGCCGTTCCTGCGGCCGTATTGTCGACCCTCGTCGCGCCCGCCTTCCTCTATGGCGGGCTCGATGTCGTCGTAGCGATGGTCGCGGCCTTCTTCGTCGGCCTGCGCTTTTCCTCGATCGCCATGCTCGTCGTCGGCTGGCTTGCGGTCATGGCGCTGCGCCATTCCGGGATCTTCTGAACCCTCGCGCCGCGTCCGGTCGCGCTTCAGGAAAGCGGGGCCGTCGCCCGTGTCAGCCAGTCCCTCGTCTCGTCGTTTGCGAGAAGCGGGGCGATCTTCTCACGCGTCTCGGCGTGATAGGCATCGAGCCAGGCGATCTCCTCCGGCGTCATCAACTCCGCCACCACCAGCCGCGTGTCGATCGGGCAGAAGGTCAGCGTGCCGAAGCCGAGCATCGGCTGGTCGCCGTCGCCGACGGGCTCGGGCCCAAGCACATGGATCAGGTTCTCGATGCGGATGCCGAAGGCGCCCGGCCGGTAGTAGCCCGGCTCGTTGGAGAGGATCATGCCCGGCAGCAGTTCCTGCATCGCCGCGCGGGAAATCCTCTGCGGCCCCTCATGCACGGAAAGGTAGGACCCGACGCCGTGGCCGGTGCCGTGCGCATAGTCGCCGCCGCCCTTCCAGAGCGCGATGCGGGCGAGCGGATCGAGGTCGATGCCGCGCGTGCCCTTCGGAAAGCGCGCGGTGCTGATGGCGATCATCCCCTTCAGCACGCGGGTGAAGAAGCGCCTCTGCTCGTCGGGAACGGCGCCGATCGCGACCGTCCGGGTGATGTCGGTCGTGCCGTTCAGGTACTGACCGCCGGAATCGACCAGGAACATGGTGCCGGCCTCGAGCGGCCGGTCCGTCTCGGTGGTGACGCGATAATGGATGATCGCGGCGTTGGAGCCGGCGCCGGAGATCGTGTCGAAGGAGATATCGCGCAACGGGTTCTGCATCCGTGCGCCGACGGCGGTGCGCGCGGCCTCGAGCCGCCTCACGGCGGCGATCTCGCTCACCGTGCCGTGCGGCTGCGCGTCGAGCCAGGCGAGGAATTCGACCATCGCCGCGCCGTCCTGGAGATGGGCCCTCGCCGAACCGGCGATCTCGGCCGCATTCTTGCAGGCGCGCGGCAGGCGCGCGGGGTCCGGGGCCTGCACCGGCGTTCCGCCTTCCGAGCGGATCAGGCTTGCGAGCGCCTGCGGCGCGACGTCCGGATCGATCAGGATCGTCGCGCCTTGGCGGGAGAGCGCCCTCATCTCCTCGTCGAATTGCCCGGGCGGCAGCATGTCGGCAAGCTGGGTGAGGTAGGCCTCCTGCTCGATGCCCGTCTTGCGCTTGTCGAGGAAGATCGCGGCGCTGCCGTCGGCGCGGATGAGGGCGCGCGACAGCGGGTGCGGCGTGTGCGGCACGTCGGCGCCGCGGATGTTGAAGGTCCAGGCGACGGACGAGGGATCCGAAAGGATCACGGCGGCCACGTTCTTCTCCGCGACGGCAGCCGCGATCGCGGCGATCTTGTCGCGGGCGGAGGCGCCGGCATGCTCGAGCGGCTGGATGAGGACGCGGCCGAGCGGCGGGGCAGGACGGTCGGTCCAGACGGCGTCGAGCGGATTGTCGTCGAGCGGCACCAGCATGCCGTCGATCCGCTTCAATGCCGTCTCCAGTTTCTCGACCTCCGCGCTCGTCTGCATCCAGGGGTCGACGCCGAGGCGAAATCCTTTCGGGGCATGTCGTTCGAGCCACAGATGCGGCGGCTCGCCGACGAGATCGCCGGGGGAGAAGACGTCGCCGTCGACCTGCGCCGCAAGCTGCGTGACGTAGCGGCCGTCGACGAACACCACGGCCTCGCGCATCGTGACGAGGCAGCAGCCGGCGGAACCGGTGAAGCCGGTCAGCCAGGCGAGCCGCTCCGCGGAGGCCGGGACGTACTCGCCCTGATACTCGTCGGCGCGCGGCACGAGAAAGCCGTCGACACCGAGCGCGGCGAAGCGGCCCCTGAGCGCCGCGACGCGGCTCCGTCCGAAACTGGGCGTGGAGGTGACGTCGAAGGATTGGAACATCGGGCGATCCATGAGTTGCGCGGCGATTCCCGCCTGCCGGACCCTACTGCAGAAAACCGCCGCCCGGAATCTCCTTCGATGCGCGAAGGCGCCTGCCGGCGAGCGCAGCCCTTCATGCATCGCACGCGCATCGCACCCATGCCGACGGCCGACTGGCCGCGCGGGGGGGGGGACGCGCCCGTATGGTCCGGCAACGACCGAGCGCATGAGGGTATGTCGCTTCCTTGCCGCAGGGCAGGGATCTCCATGACGCGTTTCGCGCCGGCCTCCGATCCTCCTCCCTCAGGATGCCGGCGGCGCGACATGGGAAAGCCCGCTCGAGCCTTCTCCTCCCCAAGGCTCGCGGGCGCCGGACAATGCGGCAAGAACAAAAGAAAAGGCGGTGCTTTCGGCACCGCCTTTTCTTTTGTTCTTGCCTTCGCCTCAGCGCGTCAGGTGCATCGTCACCCAGCCGTTGCGCCAGATCGTGCGGACGTGGCGGAAGCGCTGGCCGTTATAGGCGGCGAGTACCTTCCAGCGTTGTTCGGCGAGGATGCCCGACAGGATGATCGCGCCGCCGGGCGCGAGATGGCGCGCCACGTCCGGCGCAAGGCGCATCAGCGGCCGTGCCAGAATGTTGGCGATGATCAGGTCGAAGGGGCCCTGTTCGCGGAAGGCGGGCGCATGGAAACCCGTCGCGGTGCGCAGCGTGATCCCGCCGGCGATCCCATTGATGCGGACGTTTTCCGTGGCCACGCGCGTGGCGACCGGGTCGATGTCGGTCGCGAGCACCGGCACGCGGGCGAGCTTGTAGGCGGCGATCGCCAGCACGCCGCTTCCCGTGCCGAGGTCGAGCACGTTCGTCACCGGCCGGGCGCGCAGCACCTCCTCGATCAGTTCGAGGCAGCCCGCCGTCGTGCCGTGGTGCCCCGTTCCGAAGGCCATGCCGGCGTCGATCTCAATGGCGATCTCGCCGGTCTGCACCTTGTCGCGGTCATGCGAGCCGTGCACGACGAAGCGGCCGGCGCGCACCGGGGCGAGACCTTCGAGGGATTTTGCGATCCAGTCGACATCCGGCAGTTGCTCGCGCTCGATCGCGAGCCCGGCGAGCGCATCCGTGAAGATCTCGCCGAGCCGTGTCCGGATCGTCTCCTCCTCCTCCGCCGCCAAATAGATCGATGCCTCCCAGACATCGTTGCGCTCGTCGATCTCCATCGTCGCGATCGCATAGCCGTCCTCGTCGAAGGCCGCACCCATCCGATCGAGGGCAAGCGTCGCCAGGCGTTCGCTGGTGGAGACGAAGAGGCGGATGTCCTGGTTCACGGGGGCGATCTCCTTACTGGCCGGCCCGCCACGTCCTTCTTTTCCGCTGCGGGCCGTGCCGCTCCTATCAGCCCTTGATCAGGTTTTCGAGCTTCTTCACCGCCGTATCCGGATTTTCGCCGTAGGCGATGGTGCCGCGGAAGCCGCCAGCGGCGTCGAGCAGGAAGACGGAGGCCGTGTGGTCCATCGTGTAGTCGCCGTCCGGTGCCTTCTCGTCGAGCGGCACCTTCTTCGCATAGACACGGAAGCCCTTGACCATCTCCATCACCTTGTCCGGCGGACCGGAAATGCCGGTGATGCGCTTGGAGACGTTCGAGACATACTGGCCGAGGATTTCGGGCGTGTCGCGTTCGGGATCGACGGAGACGAAATAGGCCTGAAGCCTGGTCCCGTCGGGATCGACCTTGGACAGCCAGCCGTCCAGCTCGAAAAGGGTGGTCGGGCACACCTCGGGGCAGTGGGTGAAGCCGAAGAACAGGGCCGACGGCTTGCCCGTGAAGGCCTCCTGCGTGATCGGCGCGCCGTTCTGCGCCACCAGCGTGAAGGGGACTCCAAAAGGCCCGCCGGTCGCCGAGACCGGAGGGCGCGTCGCCTGGAACGTCATCCAGCCGATGCCGAGCGCGACGACGGCAACCGCCAGCCACAGAACGATGCGCAGCGTCTTCATGTCGTCTCCATCGGTTCGTTCACGTCCCGCCGGACATAGACCGTCGCGGCAACGGAGGCAAACGGCGAAAGTGACGCAGCCGCCGGGTGTTCAGAAGCACCAGGACAGTCCGTTCGCCGCCATGGCGAGCAGGATGTCGCTGCCATGGGCGAGCCAGCCGTCGAAGGCATGGAAGGTGACGAGCGACAGGACGGCGAGCCCGGCCGTTGCGAGGAGCGGGGTCATGACATGTCGTGCACTGGGACGCATGGGCGCGGGCCTTCGGGGTATCAACCTTCGGCAGTATCGCCCGATCCCTGCCGTCCGGCAACCGGACAAGGGCAAAAAACTCCGGCACGTGCCTGCTGCATGTCGCCGCAGCGATATTTTAGGAAAAGTTTAAGGGAACTCTGGGATGGTTTGACGGCGGAGGAGCGCCGTCTCCACAGGATCGACATGATGTCACGCGGTCGAAAGACCGGGATCCGCATGATGGGCTCAAACCCGCTCGCGGCCGGCGTCTCCATGCCCTGCGGGTGGCAACCGGGTGTTGCGACATGACGACGACCGCAGCGGGCAGCATGCGAACACTCTCCGTCGGCCAGCGGCTGACGACGCTCGGTATGGCCGCTTTCGTCGGCGTCGGCGCGATCCTCGGCGTCGGCTGGTACCAGAGTGCAGCCCTGAACGGCGCTCTCGCCCGTTCGATCGACGCGCAAAACGCGATCACGACGATCGGCAACATGCATTCCGCCAACAAGGAACTGGTCCTGGTGGCGATGGACACGATCATCGATCGCGAGGAGCGGGCGATCCAGCCCCAGCGCCAGGCGTCGATCGCGACGTCTTTCGCCGTCCTCAACGACAATCTCGCTGCGGCAAAGGCACTCGCGACACAGGTCGGCAAGCCGGAACTGACGGCGCGCTTCGATGCCGATCTCGCCGCGCTTTCGAAGGCGATCACCGTCGACCTGAAAACCATGGTGGAGACAGGCGCCGCGCCGGAGGCCTATGCCGCGCTGGACGACGCCATCGATGGCGGCGGCGACCGCATCGGCACGTCGCTCGATGCGCTGCAGGGCGAGGCTCGTGCGCTCGCCGAGGCCCGGATCGCCGAGGCGCGGGCCGCCTCCGCCGCGTCGCTCGCCTACCAGATCGGCCTCGGCCTTGCCGTCATGGTAGGGCTGATGGGATTGATCGTCTACCACGGCAACGTGCTGCGCCGGGGCATCTACGGCCTGCGCGACAGCATGCAGCATATTCTCGCCGGTCGTCTCGCCACCGCCGTCCCCTCGACCGGCCGCGCCGACGAAATCGGCGAGATGGCCCGTTCGATCGAACAGTTCCGCCTTGCCGCGATCGATAAGCAGGAGATGGAACAGGCCACGGCCACCGCGCGCGCGGCAAGCGACGCCGAGCGGGCGGCGCGCGAGGCCCTGCGCAGCACCGAGACCCGCCATATCGAGGCCGCCGTCGATGCGCTTGGACGCGGATTGAACCGGCTTTCCGAGGGCGACCTCTCCGACATGCTGCGCGAACCCTTCCACGGCGATCTCGACCGGCTGCGCGGCGACTTCAACCAGACCGTCGAGCGCCTGCAGGACGTGATGGCGCAGGTCAAGGAAAACACCGCCTCGATCCAGTCGAACAGCCAGCAGATGCGCAGCGCCGCCGACGACCTCGCCCGGCGGACGGAACAACAGGCGGCCTCGCTGGAGGAGACCTCCGCGGCGCTGGCCCAGATCACCGGCACCGTGCGCAGTTCGACCGCGCTTGCGGAAGAAGCGAGCCGCATGGTCGACGAGACGCGGACGAACGCCGAGGAATCCGGCCGCATCGTCGGCGAGGCGGTGGCCGCGATGGCGCGCATCGAAGGGGCGTCCTTGGAGATCGGCAAGATCATCAACGTCATCGACGAGATCGCCTTCCAGACGAACCTGCTGGCGCTCAATGCCGGCGTCGAGGCGGCACGGGCGGGCGAGGCCGGCAAGGGTTTCGCCGTCGTCGCCCAGGAGGTGCGCGAACTCGCCCAGCGCGCCGCCGGCGCCGCCAAGGACATCAAGGCGCTCGTGACCCGCTCCGGCACCGAGGTCGGCAACGGCGTCCGGCTCGTCCAGGCGACGGGCGACGCGCTCGGGCGCATCGGCACCGACGTGTCGCGCATCAACGCCCATATGAAGTCAATCGTGATGGCCGCGCGCGAGCAGCAGACCGGGCTTGGCGAGATCAATGCCGCGGTCGGCCAGCTCGACCAGACGACGCAGCAGAACGCCGCGATGGTCGAGGAAACCAACGCGGCAAGCCACACGTTGGCGCAGGATGCCGAGGGTCTCGGCCGCATCGTCGGCCAGTTCCATCTGAGCGGCCAGGCGCAACCGGCCTCCCACCAGCCCTACCGTCAAGCCCCGGACCAGCCGGCGCCGGTAGGGATGCCGGCCATGCGCGCCGCCGCGCCGCGTTCGTCGCTGGCGCCCAAGGCCGCCTCGACGGCCAGCCGGCCGCGCTCCTCTCCTGCCAAGGCCCTGATCGGCCGTGTCGCAGGCGCCTTCGGCAATTCTCCGGCCTCGTCCGCCGCTTCGGCGAGTTCCGCAGACAACTGGGAAGAGTTCTGATCATGTCCAACGCGCTCAAGCAGTCCGGTGCCTCCTATCTGGAGATCGTCTCCTTCCATCTCGGCGACCAGGAATTCTGCATCGACATCATGGCGATCCGCGAAATCCGCGGCTGGGCGCCGGTGACGCCGATGCCGCACACGCCGCCCTACGTGCTCGGCCTGATCAACCTGCGCGGCGCCGTGATCCCGGTCATCGACATGGCCTGCCGGCTCGGGATGAAGATGACGGAGCCTTCCGAGCGCGCCGCGATCATCGTCACGGACATCGCCGGCAAGCTGGTCGGCCTTCTGGTCGAGCAGGTCTCCGACATGATGACCATCCGCGCGGAGGACCTGCAGCCGGCGCCGGAGATCATTCCCGAGGCGCAGCGCGCCTTCTGCCGCGGTATCGTGGCGCTGGAAAAGTCGATGGTCTGCTTCCTGAACCTCGACACCGTCATCGCCGACCGGCTTGCCAACGCCGCCTGACGGCGCGCGCCGCAGGGCCTTGCGCCGCGCTTTGCCTCCGTGCTCAATGGGGTCATCGCATGGGCAAGGGAGACTGCCGTGGTGAAATGCCTGCTTCTCGTCGATATCCAGAGAGGGTTCTGCCCCGGCGGCAACCTGCCGGTGCCCGATGGCGATGCGGTGGTTCCGGTCGCCAACAGGCTGATCGCCGAGGGAGGCTACGACCTTGTCGTCGCCTCGCAGGACTGGCACCCGCAAGGCCACGGCAGCTTCGCCTCCAGCCATCCCGGGAAACGCCCCTTCGACATGGGCGAACTCGGCGGCAAGCCGCAGATGATGTGGCCGGACCATTGCGTCCAAGGCACCGAGGACGCCGCGTTCCACCCGGATCTCGACCTGCGGAGCGTCGATCTCGTCCAGCGCAAGGGCATCGATGCCGCCGTCGACAGCTACTCCGCCTTCCGCGACAATGACCGGGCCGCGCTGACCGGGCTCGACGCCGTGCTTCGGGACAGGGGCGTGACGGTGCTCGACATCTGCGGGCTCGCGACCGACTACTGCGTCAAGTTCTCCGCTCTCGACGCCGTCGCCATGCTGGACGGGGTCGCCGTGCGCTTCGTCGAGGATGCGAGCCGCGGCATCGACCCGGCCGGCGTCGCGGCGGCGGTCGAGGAGATGCGGGCGGCCGGGATCGCCATCGTCACCGCATCGGACGTCATCGGCGGCTGACCGTCCGATCGGCGGGACCTTTCGCGGCACACGGCCGGGCAGGCGGATCGCACGGGCGACAGACCGAAAAGTTTCATTCGCCGGCACATGTTTTCGCTCAACACAGTGTGATGAGCGGCGCAGGCGCGGCATGAAACCATACCGGTTGTCGGGCGTTTCATGGACGGGTCAAGACAAACGAACCCAATGGAACCAGAACAGGAGAATATCATGTCCAAGTTCATCAAGCTCGCCGCCGCCGCCGCGCTGTTTTCGTCCGCCGCCCTCGGTGGCGCCTTTGCCCAGGGTGCGAATGCCGACGGCTATCAGCCGGGCGACGGCGACTTCTACATCGGCGCGACGCCCCCGTCCTCGACCGGCCCGGACGGCACGCTCGTCGATCCGAACAACACCGGCAGCGTCCGTTCCAACTCGATGGGCATGAGCAGCGGCAGCCAGGCACAGCCGCAGGCCCCGATCGCCGGCGACATGGAGTACTACGAAGGGACGTCCCCGACCAACCAGTAATACCGGGCGGGATCAACCACCGGCTCAAAGCCCCGGCATCACATGATGCCGGGGCTTTGTCGTTTTTGATCGGTAAGTTCCGGCATGCCGCAGTGTATCGTTGCAGATTAATTTTCGGATAGAAGCGAATCCCGCTGGAACCATACGCTCTTTTTCTCGTTATTCCTGCAGGTCAGGCGCTGACTTAAAGAATTACAGACAGTTGAACTCAAACCCTTCCCTTCAAGGAGAGAGACAATGCAGAAGAAACTTTCGATCCTCGCCGCTGCCGCCCTGTTCTCGTCGGTCGCCCTCGGCGGTGCCGTGGCACAGAGCACGTTTGAGCCCGGCGACGGCGACTACTTCAACGGCACGACGGCTCCGGAGGCCACCGAACAGGTCACGCCCGCGCCGCAGACCGGTGAAGCCATCGTCCTGCCGAAGGTCGACCAGAACGCCACCGGCAGCATCGCCGACGACAAGACCGCTCCGGCCGCCCCGGGCGACGGTGACTACTACGAAGGTGCGAACCCCGAGCAGAAGTAACGCATACGGATGGAATGCAGGGGAAAGGGTCGGCGGTTGCCGGCCCCTTTTCCGTTTGAGTGCGAATGATCGCGTCAGGGCTTCTTGACGCTCCAGGTCACCGTCTGGCCGTAGAGCGGAACCGTCGACAGCGACATCTTGGCCGATCCCTCCGTCAGCTCGCGGGAATGGGCGAGATAGATCAGCGTGTCGTTCTTCTTGTCGTAGATCCGCGTCACGACGAGGCTCTTGAAGATCAGCGACAGGCCGGAGCGGAACACGTCCTCGCCGCCTTTCGACAGGTCGATCTCGCCGATGGTGATCGGGCCGGTCTGCCGGCAGGCGATCGAATTGTTCGAGGGGTCCTCGAACCAGTTGCCGTTCTTCAACCGGTCGATGACGCCGCGGTCGAAATAGGTCACGTGGCAGGTGACGCCCGACACCTTCGGGTCGCTGACCGCGTCCACCTTGATGTCGTTGCCGATCCAGTCGACGCCGACCTCTCCGACCGTCTCCGCGCCCGCTATTCCGGCGGACATCATCATCGCAAGGCTCGCACAGGCAAGCAGGCTTCGCCGCATCATCGTCAGTCCCTCCGTTTGTACCCTTGGGAGATAGGACACGGGGCAGCGTTTTCACAGGGTCGTGATCGCGGCGACCGATTCGGGGGACGGCGCATCCGACGGGCACCTCCGCCATGGCGTCCTTGCCTGGTCCCGGGGCCCCGCATGGCGGATTGTCAACCGGAGAGGCCTGACGTTGCTTGCCTTTTGTGTCCCCGGGACAGCCGGGCTCCCCTTGTCCCGAAGACCCGCGCTCAGATCCTTTCGACGAAACCGTCCAGAACGCGCTTCTCGCCGGCACGATCGAAGGCGATGGTCAGCTTGTTGCCCTCGATCGAGACCACATTGCCGTTGCCGAACTTGACGTGGAAGACACGGTCGCCCTTGGAAAAGCGCGAGGGCTCGGCGGCGGTCGATTTCGCCACCAGTTCCCCCTCGATCTGCCGGGCGCGCGGACCGCTTTCGCCATAACCGATGCGTTCGATCGCGTGGCCGGAGCGGTTGCCCCAGTTGTCGCGCGTCGCCTCCGTCCGGTTCGCCTGCGCCCGTTTCCAGCCCGGCGTCGCATAGCTGTTGCCGAAGGGTTCCGCGCGGTCGAAGCGCGACTGGCCGTAGGCGGCACGGCCGTAGCCTCCGTAGGATTGCTCGGCCTCGGCCACCTCGACATGGTCCGGCGGCAGCTCGTCGAGGAAGCGCGAGGGCAGCGTGGACTGCCAGAGGCCGTGGATACGCCGGTTCGACACGAACCAGATGTGGCAGCGCCGCTTCGCGCGGGTCAGCCCGACATAGGCAAGGCGCCGCTCCTCCTCCAGGCCGGCCCTGCCGCCTTCGTCGAGCGAGCGCTGGTGCGGGAAAAGACCTTCCTCCCAGCCCGGAAGGAACACCGTCTCGAATTCGAGCCCCTTGGCCGAATGCAGTGTCATGATGCTGACGGCGTCGAGGTTTTCGTTCTGCTCGGCATCCATCACCAGCGCGACATGCTCGAGGAAGCTGCGCATCGATTCGAAGGCTTCCATCGAGCGGATCAGTTCCTTGAGGTTTTCGAGCCGACCGGGCGCTTCCGCCGACTTGTCGTTCTGCCACATCGCGGTGTAGCCGCTCTCGTCGAGGATCTTTTCGGCAAGTTCGGTATGGGGCGTCGTCTCGAGCAGCCCCTGCCAGCGCTTGACGTCGGCGACGACGTCGAACAGCGCCTTTCGCGCGCGCGGTTTCAGTTCCTCCGTCTCGATGATGTCCTCGGCGGCGCGCAGCATCGGCAGGTCGCGCGCCCGGGCATAGTCGTGCAGGGCCCGAACCGTCGTGTCGCCGAGGCCGCGCTTCGGCGTGTTGACGATCCGCTCGAAGGCGAGGTCGTCGGCGCCCTGGGCGACCAGGCGGAAATAGGCGAGCGCATCGCGGATCTCCATCCGCTCGTAAAAGCGCGGGCCGCCGATCACGCGGTAGTTGAGGCCGAGCGTGACGAAACGATCTTCGAATTCGCGCATCTGGAAGGAGGCGCGCACCAGGATCGCCATGTCGTTCAGCGCGTGCGTCTTCAACTGGAGCTGCTCGATCTCCTCGCCGACCGCGCGCGCCTCCTCTTCCGAATCCCAGGCGGCATGCACCTTCACCTTCGGATCCTCGGGATCGCGCCGGTCGGTGAAGAGCGTCTTGCCGAGCCGCCCCTCGTTATGGGCGATCAGATGGCCGGCGGCGCCGAGGATATGGCCGGTCGAGCGGTAGTTGCGTTCGAGCTTGACGACCTTGGCGCCGGGAAAATCCTTCTCGAAGCGCAGGATGTTGTCGACCTCCGCGCCGCGCCAGCCGTAGATCGACTGGTCGTCGTCGCCGACGCAGCAGAGATTGACCGGTCCCTCGTCGCGCGTGCGCTGGGCGATCAGCCTCAGCCAGAGATACTGCGCGGTGTTGGTGTCCTGGTACTCGTCGACGAGGATGTAGCGGAAACGCTTGTGATAGTCGCGCAGAAGGTCCGCATGGGCGCGGAAGATGCGGATCGGATGCATCAGCAGGTCGCCGAAGTCGCAGGCGTTCAGCGTCAGGAGCCGCGCCTGGTAGGCATGGTAGAGCGCGCGGCCCTTGCCGTTGGCGAAGGCGCGGGCGTCGCCCTCCGGAATGTCGGCGGGGCCGAGCCCCTTGTTCTTCCAGCCGTCGATCATCTGGGCGAAGGTTTTGGCTGGCCAGCGCTTGTCGTCGATGCCGTCGGCCTGGAGCACCTGCTTGATCAGGCGGATGACGTCGTCGGTGTCGAGGATGGTGAAATCGGAGCGCAGCCCGGCGAGTTCCGCATGCCGGCGTAGGAGCTTAACGCCGATCGAGTGGAAGGTGCCGAGCCAGGGCATGCCCTCGACCGCGCCGCCGGCGAGCACGCCGATGCGCTCGCGCATCTCGCGCGCCGCCTTGTTGGTGAAGGTGACGGCGAGGATCTGCGAGGGATAGGCGCGGCCGGTCGCGAGGATATGGGCGATGCGCGTCGTCAGCACCCGCGTCTTGCCGGTGCCGGCGCCGGCGAGCACGAGGACGGGGCCTTCCAGCGTCTCGACCGCGTCGGTCTGTTCCGGATTGAGCCCGGCGAGATAGGCGCCGCTGTCGGGCTGGCGCGAGCGGTCGCGCGCGGCCAGCGCCCGGGCGGCAAGGCCGCTCGGCCCGGCAGCCGCGGGGCGCTGCGGCGGTTCCTCGTCGAAGAACGGAATGTCGTCGTAACCACTCTGCATGCGGCTCAATGTAGTGATTCGGGTCCGAAAGGCCAGAATGGGCGTTCCTCTTTTATTCTCGGGCATCACGAGGAAGTGTAGCCGCCGTGACATCCGGCCCTCGCGCTGCCCACGTACAAAACGTTGATATTGCGATGCAGCAGCGCGAAAAGCCGTTTCATTACAATTGTGTCATGATCGGCGACCTTGATTGCCGCGACACTTGCAAAACGGGATACTTGCGCCAATTCCACCGCGCCTGGGCCGGGCGCGGCCGATGAACAGGGTGAATCTGGAGATCTGAATGCGGTTCGTGCGGCAGCTCATCATCTGTCTGGTCCTTCTTGTGGCAGGGCTCGGCCTGTGGCTGAAATTCGTGCCCGGCGCCGGCGCGACGCTCGCCGCGATCGGGGTCTCCCATCCCCTGATCGACGCGATCGCCGCGAAGCCGGCAGGGGAGGCCGCCGCGGGCGCCGGCGAACGCCGTCAGGGCGGCGGCCAGCGCAGCGTCGTCGTCGAGCCGTCCGGCGTCGCCGTCATCAATGACCGCCTGAACGCGATCGGCAATGGCGAGGCGATCCGTTCCGTCACCGTGACGCCGTCTGCGACCGGCAATCTCACCGAGGTTCTCGTGCGGTCCGGCGACCGCGTCGAGGAAGGCCAGGTGATCGCCCGCCTCGACAGCGACGAGCAGACGATCGCGGCCGAACAGGCACGGCTGACGCGCGACAGCGCGCAGGAGAAGGTGACGCGCTACCGCAATCTCGGCTCTGCCGCCGCCGTGACGGCGGTCGAGGTCCGCGATGCCGAGATCGCCCTTCAGACGGCGGAACTGGCGCTGCGCACGGCCGAACTCGACCTGAAGCGGCGCGAGGTGATCGCGCCGCTCTCCGGCATCGTCGGCATCATTCCGGTCAATCCCGGCGACTACGTGACGACTTCCACCGCGATCGCGAGCGTCGACGACCGCTCGGAGATCCTCGTCGATTTCTGGGTGCCGGAGCGCTTCTCCAACAAGATCGCCGTCGGCCAGCCCGTGACCGCGACCGCCATCGCCGAGCCCGGCAAGACGCTTGCCGGCGCCATCCATGCGATCGACAATCGCGTCGACCAGGCGAGCCGGACGCTGAGGGTCCGCGCCCGCATCGAGAACCCCGAGGATCGCCTGCGCGGCGGCATGTCGTTCTCGGTCACGATGACGTTCGACGGGGACCGCTATCCCGCCGTCAATCCTCTGGCGATCCAGTGGAGCGCCGACGGTTCCTTCGTCTGGCGGGTGGTGGACGGCCGCAGCGAGAAGGTTCCGGTGCACATCGTCCAGCGCAATCCGGACAAGGTGCTGGTCGATGCCGGGCTCTCGGAGGGCGACGAGGTGGTGATGGAAGGCGTGCAGCAGCTGCGCGACGGCGGCGCGGTGCGCATCGCCGGGCGCGACCAGGACAATGGCGCGGCGGCGCGTCCCCAGGGCTTCAAGGCGGCGGAGGCGACCCCGTGAGCGGCGGCGGCGACACGCCCGTCGATGTCGGGCAGGGCGGTTCGGCGGGATTCACCGCCCTCTTCATCCGCCGGCCGATCTTCGCCCTCGTCATCAATACCCTGATCGTCGTTGCAGGCCTTGCCGCCTTCAACGGCGTGGAGGTGCGCGAACTGCCGCAGGTTGACCAGCCGGTGGTCTCCGTCACCACCGATTTCGATGGCGCCGCGCCCGAAACGGTCGATCGCGAACTGACGTCGACCATCGAGGGGGCCGTGTCCCGCGTGCAGGGCATCACCTCGATCTCCTCGCAATCCTCCTATGCCCGCAGCCGGGTGACGCTGCAATTCTCCGATTCGACCGATATCGGGCAGGCCTCCAACGACATCCGCGATGCGCTCGGCCGCGTCTCGAACCAGCTTCCGGACGGTGCCGACGAACCGCGCATCGTCAAGGCGGATGCCGACAGCCAGCCGATCCTGCGCCTGGCGCTGACCTCCGACCGGCTGTCGATGGAAGACCTGACGCTGCTCGCCGAAAACGAGGTCACCGACCGGCTTGCCGCCGTCGAGGGCGTCGCCGACGTGCAGATCAACGGCGACCAGGAAAAGATCTTCCGCGTCGACGTCGACCAGTCGAAGCTCGCCGGACGCGGCCTGACCATCGCCAATCTGCGCACGGCGCTCGCCTCCGCCGCCCTCGACGTGCCGGCGGGGTCGCTGACCAGCATCAACCAGGACCTCTCGGTGCGGGCGACGGCCGACCTGCAGACGCCCGAGCAGTTCGAGACCCTGATCATCGGCAACAATGTCCGCCTCGGTGATGTCGCGACGGTGACGCTCGGCCCGGACATCGGCACGTCGTCGCTGCGCTCGAACGGCCAGCAGGGCATCGGCCTCGGCGTCATCCGCCAGGCGCAGTCGAACACGCTCGACATTTCCGAGGGCGTGCGCAATGCGGTGGCGACGATCGGCGACATCCTGCCGGAAGGCACGCAGCTTCGCATCACCAGCGACGATGCCGTCTTCATCGAGGGGGCGATCCACGAGGTCGAGATCGCGCTCGGCGTCGCCGTGGTGATCGTGACAATCGTCATCTACCTCTTCCTGCTCGACTGGCGGGCAACGCTGATCCCGGTGCTGACCATGCCGATCGCGCTGATCGGAACAGTCGCGGCGATCTACCTGGCCGGCTTCTCCATCAACATTCTCACCCTGCTCGCCATCGTGCTCGCCACCGGCCTCGTCGTCGACGATGCGATCGTCGTGCTGGAAAACATCGTTCGGCGCCGCGCAGAGGGCATGGGGCCGCGCGCGGCCGCCGTGCACGGGACGCTCGAAGTGTTCTTCGCCGTCATCGCGACGACCGCGACGCTCGCCGCCGTCTTCGTGCCGCTTTCCTTCCTGCCCGGCCAGACCGGCGGCCTCTTCCGCGAATTCGGTTTCGTTCTCGCCTTCGCCATCCTGCTTTCCGCCTTCGTCGCGCTGACGCTCTGCCCGATGCTTGCCTCGCGCCTGCTGAAGACGCAGGCCGACCATGGCGCGCCGCGGGGCGGCGTCCTCGGCGGTCTCGGCCGCGCCTGCGCCGGCTTCTACCGCGCGACGCTGCGGGCCTGCCTCAACGCCCCGCTGGTCGTCGTGCTCGCCGCGCTGATGTTCACCGCCGTCGGCGCGCTCGGCTTTACCTCGCTCACCTCCGAACTGACGCCGCCGGAGGACCGCGCCCGCATCATGCTGCGCATCAACGCGCCGCAGGGCGTGTCGCTCGACTACACCCAGGCGCAGATGCGCCGCCTCGAACAGGGATTGCAGCCGCTGGTCGATTCGGGCGAAATCGAGAACGTCTTTTCCGTTTCCGGGCAGGGCGGCGCGGTCAACAACGGTTTCATGGTGCTGAGCCTCGCGCCTTGGTCGGCGCGCGAGCGCAGCCAGCAGCAGATCGCCGCCGACATCACCCGCATCGCCGCCACCGTGCCGGCGGTGCGCGCCTTCCCGATCCAGCCGAACAGCCTCGGCATCCGCGGCGCTGGCAACGGGCTGCAGGTGGCGCTTGTCGGCAACAATTACGAGACGCTCGGAGCCGCCGCCGCCGAACTGGTGCGGCAGATGGAGGACAGCGGCCGCTTCCAGAACGTGCGCCTGAACTACGAGGCGAACCAGGCACAGCTGTCCGTGACGATCGACCGCGAGCGCGCCTCCGACCTCGGCATCGACATTTCAGGCCTCTCGCCGGCGCTTCAGGCCATGCTCGACGGCAACAGCGTCACCGACGTCTATGTCGACGGCGAGGCCTATCCGGTGAAGCTGATCTCGACCACCAATCCGATCAACGACCCGACCGACTTGCAGAACATCTTCCTGAAGACCGGCGACGGCAAGATCGTGCCGATGTCGACCATCGCCTCGGTCGAGGAACGCGCGGTCGCGCCGGAACTGTCGCGCGAGCAGCAGCTGCGCTCCGTCTCTCTCTCGGCGGGTCTCGGGCCCGGGCTCGCGCTCGGCGACGCGCTGTCGATGGTCGAGACGATGGCCGCACCGCTGCTGCCGCCGGGCGCGCGGATTTTGCCGCTCGCCGAGGCCGCAACGCTGAACGAGAATGCCAGCGGCCTCTTCGTCACCTTCGGCTTCGCGCTCGTCATCATCTTCCTCGTGCTCGCCGCCCAGTTCGAAAGCTTCGTCAGCGGCTTCATCATCATGTCGACGGTGCCGCTCGGCCTCGCCTGCGCCGTCTTCGCCATGCTGATGACCGGCACGTCGCTGAACATCTACAGCCAGATCGGCCTGGTCCTGCTCGTCGGCATCATGGCGAAGAACGGCATCCTGATCGTCGAATTCGCCAACCAGTTGCGCGACCGGGGCGACAGCGTGCGCGAGGCGATCGAGAACGCCGCCAACATCCGCCTTCGCCCGGTGATGATGACGATGATCGCCACGATCGTCGGCGCCGTGCCGCTGGTGCTGGCGCAGGGTGCGGGCGCGGAAGCGCGCATCGCGCTCGGCTGGGTGCTGGTCGGCGGCCTCGGCCTCGCCACCGTCGTCACCCTCTATCTGACCCCGGTGTCCTATCTGCTGATCGCTCGCTTCACCAAGCCGCAGGTGGACGAGGAGAAGCGGCTGCGCGAGGAAATGGAGGCGGCGGCCGCCCTTCATCCGGCGGAATAGCGCGGGGCGAGGGGCGATAGCCGTTTCCTCCGCCGCCGGTTTGGTGTAGCAGTTCGGCCGACCCTTCTCCTCCTATGCAGCGGCTTCGCACCATGTCCGACACGACCCGAGACGGCCTCTTCCCTGTCGCAGGCGGCGGACGGCGCGGGCGCGACGAACAGGCGCTTGCGTCCGCCGCCGAGGCCTTGCGGCAGCGCTTCGGTGATCGCTTCCAGACCGGTCTCTCGATTCGCGAGCAGCATGCCCATTCGACGACCTACATCCCGGCGCAGCTTCCGGACGGCGTCGTCTTTCCGGAAAGCGCTGCGGAGGTGCAGGAGATCGTCCGCATCGCCGCCCATCATCGGGTGCCGCTGGTGCCGTTTGCCACCGGGTCGTCGCTCGAGGGGCACGTCAACGCCCCGTTCGGCGGATTCTCCGTCGACATGATGCGGATGAACCGCGTGCTTGCCGTCCATGCCGAGGACCTCGACTGCGTCGTTGAACCGGGGGTGACGCGTGAGGCCCTGAACGTCGAGCTGCGCGACACGGGGCTGTTCTTCCCGATCGATCCCGGCGCCAATGCCTCGATCGGCGGCATGGCCTCGACGCGGGCATCCGGCACCAATGCGGTGCGCTACGGCACGATGAAGGACAATGTCGTCGCCGTCACCGCCGTCGTGGCGGATGGCCGCGAGATCCGCACCGCGCACCGGGCAAAGAAATCGTCCGCCGGCTACGACCTGACACGGCTTTTCGTCGGCGCCGAGGGCACGCTCGGCATCATCACCTCGGTCACGCTTCGCCTCCAGGGCATCCCGGAGGCGATCGCCGGCGGTGTCTGCGCCTTTCAGACGGTGGAGGATGCCTGCAACACGGTGATCCTCACCATCCAGTCCGGCCCGCCGGTCGCCCGCATCGAATTGCTCGACGCGCTGCAGATGAAGGCCTGCAACGCCTATTCCGGCCTTGCCTATGCCGAGCTGCCGACGCTCTTCGTCGAATTCCACGGCAGCGGCGAGACGGTGGCGATGCAGTCGCGCGCCTTTGCCGAAATCGCGTCGGAATTCGGTGGTACGGACTTCGCATGGACAGCCAATCCCGAAGAGCGTGCCCGGCTGTGGAAGGCGCGGCACAATGCCTACTGGGCGCAGAAATCGCTGGTTCCCGGCGCGGCGATCCTGTCGACGGATGTCTGCGTGCCGATTTCGCGCCTGGCCGAATGCCTGGTGGAAACCCAGGCCGACATCGCCGAACACGGCCTCACCGCACCGATTGTCGGCCATGCCGGCGACGGGAACTTTCACGTCGGGCTCCTGTTCGACGACAAGGACCCGGACGGTATCGAGCGGGCGAAGAGCTTCGTCGCGAGGCTCAACGCGCGTGCGCTTTCGATGGACGGGACCTGCACCGGCGAGCACGGCATCGGGCAGGGCAAGCGCGCCTTCCTCGAGGCCGAGCTCGGGCCGGCCCTCGATGTCATGCGGGCGGTCAAGCAGGCGCTCGATCCGCACGACATCTTCAATCCGGGAAAGATTTTCTTGTCTTGACCACGGCCCCCGCTTTGATGAAGGTGTCGTGCAACATGCGGAAAATCAATGAACTAAAGCGCGAAACGCGGCCTTGACGGCACGCGGGCGCTGACCGGCCTTGCGCCACGGACAACAGGACAGGATCGTTTTCGGGTGCTCGCTCGTATTCTGGTATCCATCGGCGGCCTTCTCGTCGTCGCGCTCTTCGCAGCGCTGATCGCGCCGTTCTTCGTCGACTGGACGAGTTTCCGCCTCGATTTCGAGCGCGAGGCGACGCGAATCATGGGCAAGCCCGTCAAGGTTCATGGGAGCGTCGACGCGCGGCTCATCCCCTTTCCCTCGGTGACGCTCAACGACGTGCGGGTCGGCGCGGCCGAGGACGGCCAGCCGCTGATCGAGGTCGCGCATTTTTCGATGGATGCCGAGCTTGCGCCGTTCCTCAGCGGCGAGGCGCTGATCTTCGACATGCGGCTCGAGCAGCCGAAGGCGCGCATCCGTCTGCTGCCGGACGGAACGCTCGACTGGGCGCGGGGGTCGCGGGCCTCGATCCCGGCAAAGACCGTGGTGCTCGAAAACGTCTCGATCACCGACGGCTCGATCGATTTCATCGACGAGCAGACCGGCCGCACGCGGAGCGTCGACGGGCTCAATGCCGAGCTTTCCGCCCGCTCGCTCGCCGGTCCGTGGCGGATCGACGGCCGCGCCGCGCTTGACGGCGAGGCCGGCAGCTTCCTCTTCAACAGCGGGGAACCGGACGACAAGGGCGTGATCGGCCTCAAGGCGCGCCTCACGCCGGACAAGCGTCCGTTCGGAGTCGAGCTCGAGGGCGAACTGAAGATCGTTGAACTGAAGCCGCTCTACCAGGGCACTTTCGTCCTGTCCGAGACCCGCATGCCCGGCGAGGCGACCGAGGTCGGCGGCGACCAGCCGCGGGCGCCGCGCGTCACCGGCAAGTTCGAGCTGACCAACGAACGCATCCGCGTTCCCGAATACCGTGTCGAGGTCGGGCCGGTGGCCGATCCCTATGTCGTGACCGGCGAGGCGACGCTCGACACCGGGCAGAACCCGGAATTCCTCCTGACCGCCGACGGCCAGCAGATCGACGTCAGCCGCATCGGTACGACGATGGGGGAGGCCGGAAAGACCGGTCGCGACCCTTCCGTCTCGATCCGCCAGCGGCTTGCGGCGATGATGGCGATGGCGGCCGACATTCCGATCCCGCAGGTGCCGGGGCGGGCGCGGCTGCGCCTGCCGGCGATCGTCGTCGGCGACACGACGGTGCGCGACGTCACCCTCGACCTCCGCCCGGACGGCGCCGGCTGGCTGATCGACAACGCCGTCGCGCTGTTTCCGGGACGCACGCAGATCGAGGCCAAGGGGCGGCTGAACCTGAAGGGCCAGCGCGCCTTTCGCGGCGACCTGCTGGTCGCCTCGAACCAGCCGTCCGGGCTTGCCGCCTGGCTTGCGGGTTCGGTCGATCCGGCGATCCGCAAGCTGCGCACGGCCGGTTTTTCCGCCACCGTCAACCTGACCGACCGGCTGCAGCAGTTCGAGCGGCTGGAGATCGCCGCAGGCCCGGCGACGCTCACCGGGCGGATCGAGCGGCAGTCCTATGACGACCAGCAGCCGTCGCTCTCGATGCAGCTCAAGGGCAACCGCATCGATCTCGAGGCCTTGCAGGCGCTGACCGGCCTCGTCGCCGGCGACGCCTCGACCGAAACCGTGCTGTCGCACGCGATCGCGGCGGACATCTCGGCCGATGTCTTCACCGCATTCGGCGAGGAAGCGCGCGACGTCCAGGCGGTGCTGACGCTGAAGAACGGCCAGCTCCAGGCCGAGCGTGTCTCCATCGGCGATCTCGCCGGGGCGAAGCTCGCCGTCTCGGGGCGGATGAGCGGCACCCTGCAGGCACCGGTCGTCTCCGCCAAGATGAAGCTCGCGGCGGGCGATCTCGGCGGCTTCTTCGACATGCTGCAGCGTCACGCCTCGCCGCATCCGATGCTGGCGCGGCTCGCGGCGAGCGGCCATCATTTCGCGGACACCACCCTCGACGTGACGCTTGCGGCAGGCGGCAAGGAGACGGGCTCGGCCGTCACCCTCGGCATCATGGGCATGGCGAACGGATCGCGGATCGCCGCGCAATATTCCGCCCCCGACATTGCCCGCGCGCTCTCGCTCGACGGGATCACCGTGGAGGCGACGCTCGAAAACCCCTCCGCCACCGTGCTTCTCGGGCAGGCGGGCTTCGATCCGCTGCCTTTCGAGACCGAGGCCAACGGCATCCTGTCGGTCCGGCTGCAGAGCACCGACGGAACCAAGGCGAGCGGCAATCTCAGCCTGACGACGGAGGGCTCGTCGCTGGCGATCAACGGTGACGTCGATCTCGCCTCCTCGACCTTTCTCGACGGGAAGACGACGCTGACGCTGCAGAGCCGGGACCTCGAACCCTACCTGATCGTCGAGGGAATCGGTTTTCCCGGCATGGGTGCGGGCCTGCCGGTCTCGGTCAAGGCGTCGCTGGAGACGACGCCGGAGCAGATCGCCATCGCCGGCCTCGAGGGCCGGGCCGACGGCAACGGCTTTTCCGGCGCCGTATCGATCCGCCGGGGGGAGAAGACGGGGGCTGCGACCGGCACGCTCACGCTCGACACGGTCGATCTCGCCTGGATCGCCGAAGCGATGCTCGGCTCCGTCGAGGATCCCTCGACCGGGGCGCTCGCAACGGCGCCGGTCGGCACGCCGCTTTTCGCCGGCGTCGACGCGACGCTCGACCTCAAGGCCGCGCGCGTCCTGACGGGAATCACCTCCTCGATCACGGATTTCACCGGCAAGCTGCTCTGGCGCGGCGATCAGGCCGAGATCGCCGATGCGGCGGGCGCGATGTTCGGCGGCAAGGTCGCGGGCCGCCTTCTGATCGGCAACGGCAACGGCTCCGGCTTCATCCAGTCGCGCCTCGACATCACCGGCGGCGATCTCGCGCGCACCGGACTGGTGCATGGCGGCGTGCCGGTGGCAAGCGGAACGTTTAATCTCGCCCTGGCGCTCGAGGCGTCCGGGGCGACGGCGCAGGCGATGGCGCAGTCGGCAAGCGGGTCCGGCCGGCTCGATGCGGAGGGGCTGGTCCTGCGCGGGCTGAACAGCGGCGCGCTCGGCGCCGTGCTCTCCGCGGCCGACCGGATCGAGGGCGAAATCACGCCGGAGGCGATCGCCCCGGCGGTCTCCGGGGCGATCCTCTCGGGAGAGACGACGCTCGGCACGGTCGGCATTCCCTTCACCATCGCCGGCGGGACATTGCGGGCGCAGAATGTCACGGCGGCGGATCAGGCCGCGACGCTGCGCGGCGAAGTCGCCGTCGCGCTGCCGGAAAAGCGGATCGATGCGACGCTGCTCGTCACCCTCGCTCCGGGCGAGGAGGCGCTGGCCGGGGCGGAGCCGCAGGTGGAGATCGGTTATGCCGGTGACCTCAAGGCACCGGGCGTGACGGTCGATGCGACGGAACTCGCCAATTTCCTTTCGCTGCGCGCCTATGAGCGCGAGCGCCGCCGCGTCGAGACGGTGCAGGCCAACGTGCTCGAAAAGCAGCGTCTTCGCCGCGAGGTGGCGCTGTTGAAATTCACGACGGAAACGCGCGAGGCCGAGCGGGTCCGCGCGCTCGAGGAGCAACGCCGGCGGGAACTGGCGGCGGAAGAACTGAAGCGCCAGCAGGCCGAGGCACGCGAGGCCGCCGAACGCGCGGAAGCCGAGAGGCTGCGCCTGGAGGCGGAGGAAAACGCCCGCAAGGCGGCGGCGGAGGCCGCGCGTCAGGACGCCGAGCGCAAGGCGGCCGAGGCGCGACAGGCCGCGGAAGCGCGCCGCGCCGAGGAGGATGCCCGCCGCCGGGCCGTGGAGGAGGAACGGGCGCGACGGCAGTCGGAGACCGGCGCGCAGCCCGGCGAGACCGCGGTTCCGCGCCGGCAGATGCCCGTCACCCCAAGCGAGGAGGTCGAGCGGGGCAGCGCGCTGTCTCCGCCGCAGGATCGCGGCAATGCGGTGACGCCTCCCTTCCGGCTCGATACGCTCCCGGATGCGACCAACGGCGCGGCGCCGTCCCTGCCGGGCGTCGAACTTTCACCCTGAGAGCACGATCCGACAGGATTGAAGCAAGACGCGGCGAGGGCGGGCGTCACGAGGAGGGCGTTCAGAGCGCCATAGTCATTCAATTCGATCGAACGTGGCCTATGTCCGGCTTCCTCCCCGCCTCGCCTCTCAGAGCATCGAGGACATGAAGGCGCAGCGCCGACGAGAGGTTGGCACCGGCCGCGCGCTTGTCGTCGACCTCGGCGATCAGGCGGGCGAGCGGCATGGCGCGTTCCGCGGCAAGGCGGCGCAGCTCGCTCCAGAACGCTTCCTCAAGCGAAATGCTGGTGCGGTGGCCGTGAAGCGTGGCGGAATGTTTGCGGATCATCGGCAAACGTCCATCGTCGCCCGCGATGACGGAGGGCGCGAAAGGCGGAGGATCACGTTTCCGGCGTATCGAGGCGGCCTGCGGCATGGGCCGCCTCGGCCTTGTCGTTCAACGCCTTCGTCAACCTCTTCTCGGCCTTGGTACGGCCATGGGTGATGCGGTTCTGCTCCGCCTGCTTTTCGCGCGCGTCGCGGGCCTTGGACTTGCGCACCTGGCGGAGGTTGACGATCTCTGCGGTCATCGCCGGGCCCGATCAGTTCTTCTTGCGGAAAGCGTCCAGCGACACCACGGAGCCGCCTTCCTTCTTCGGCTCGGCATCGGCATCGCGGTCGTCCGAGCCGGCATCGAGCTTTTCCGGCGCCGTGGCCGGATAGGCGGTGATTTCCGCGCTGGTCTCGTCCTCGCCCTCGATCGCCGCCACGTCGAATTCCAGCTCGAAATTGACAGCGGGGTCGTAGAAGCCGCGAATCGCGTTGAAGGGGATGACGAGGCGCTCCGGCGTGTCGGAGAAGGAGAGGCCGATCTCGAACTGGCTTTCCGTTACCTTCAGGTCCCAGAACTGGTGCTGGATGACGATCGTCATCTGCTCGGCATACTTGGCCTTCAGGTGCTGGGAGATGCGCACGCCGGGCGCCCCGGTGAGGAAGGTGATGAAGAAGTGATGTTCGCCGGGCAGGTGCCCGGTCGCGGCTACCTCGGAGAGGACCTTGCGGATGACGCCGCGCAGGGCATCCTGCGCCAGAATGTCGTAGCGGATATGGTCCTGAGCCATGGTGTCCCCGTCTTCTTCGAACTCAACGCTTTCCTCTCTTATGCCACCGCGCCTTCGGCGAGGAAAGCCCGATCCGATCGAATTGTATGAAGTGCTTACGGGGAGGGCAAGGTGGAGGTTTCTGTTGCCAGGTACCTCCGAACCCCGCCTTACGGTGCTACCCGCAAGGGCTTGATTTGAAGTGTCGCACCGCGGTTAGGCAGCGAGACGTGCTTCAGCATAGTTGTCGTTGGCAACTATAATTTTAGCCCGATAACGGCGGTACAATGCCGAGCAAAAAATCGATCTTTACGCCCTTGTCGATCCTATTTCGCCCCCAGCAAAAACAGGCCGGATCAGGCCCGCCTGCTTTTGGTGGAGGCGCCGGGTACCGCCCCCGGGTCCAATGGGTTTATTGCATCGTCCGTTTATTGCCATAGCCGCCGAAGCGGCGTTCCCCATATAGGCGTTTCGTCCGCCGGAGAAAAGGGGTGCCGCGACGATCTTCTCGCATCCCTTGACAGCGTGCCGGCCTGCGGGGAAGCTCGCCTCCAAGGGCAGGCGCCCGGGGACCAAGGGAGGTTGACCATGAGCCAGGACTATTTCGCCGACGTGAAGACCTATGACGCCGCGGCCGACGAGGCGGTGGTGAAGAAGATCGTCCGGCACCTGGGGATCGCGCTGCGCAACCGGGACTCCTCGCTCGTCTCCGCATCCGACCAGACCGAACTCGACCGGGTCAAGGAGAAATGGTGCGGCAAGAAGCTCGGTGTAACCGGGCCGGAGGCCGATGCCGCCGTGGCGGCGGTGGCGAAGCAGATGGCGGGCGACCGCTCGAAATCGCGCGTGACCTTCTACTACCTGGTCGCCAAGCATCTCGGCAAGCTCGAGACGCTGTAGGCGCCTTAAGGTTCATTCCGGACCGGACGGCTCTCCGATCTCCGGTTGTCGCTTGCCTGTCCGGGATGGCGGGATTCCACCTCGTCCCGGACGACCTTCGAACGGACGAAGGGCCGTTCCGCGTCGCGGCACGGTGGATAACCTCTCCGGCGGCGATTTGCCTTGGGCCTGCGCCGCGCTAGTGTCTGTCGCAGAACATCAGGGAGCGGGCTTTCGACCGATGCGGCAATATCTCGACCTTCTCGGCCATGTGATGGCCAACGGCACCGATCGCGGCGACCGCACCGGGACGGGCACGCGCTCGGTTTTCGGCCATCAGATGCGCTTCGACCTTTCGGCAGGTTTCCCGTTGCTGACGACGAAGAAGCTGCATCTGCGCTCGATCATCCACGAATTGCTCTGGTTCCTCAGCGGCGACACCAACATCCGCTACCTGCACGAGAACAAGGTGACGATCTGGGACGAATGGGCCGACGCGAACGGCGATCTCGGCCCGGTCTACGGCTACCAGTGGCGCTCCTGGCCGACCCATGACGGACGCCATCTCGACCAGATCTCCGCCGTCGTCGAGGCGATCCGCACGACGCCGACCTCGCGGCGGCTGATCGTCTCGGCCTGGAATCCTGCGCTCATCGACGACATGGCCTTGCCGCCCTGCCACTGCCTGTTCCAGTTCTACGTGGCGGACGGAAAACTGTCCTGCCAGCTCTACCAGCGCTCGGGCGACATCTTCCTCGGCGTGCCCTTCAACATCGCCTCCTATGCGCTTCTCGTGATGATGGTGGCGCAGGTGACGGACCTCGAGCCGGGCGACTTCATCCTGACGCTCGGCGACGCGCACATCTACCACAACCATTTCGACCAAGCCCGCCTGCAACTGACGCGCACGCCCGGACCGCTGCCGCGGATGCGGCTCAACCCGTCGGTGCGCGATCTCCTCGCCTTCCGCTACGAGGATTTCGAGCTCGTCGGCTACCAGGCGGAGGCGACGATCCGCGCGCCGATCGCGGTCTGAGGACGCGTGATGACCGGCATCGTCCTCGTCGTCGCCATGACGGAAAACCGTGTGATCGGCAGGGACGGCGGCTTGCCGTTCCGCCTGCCCTCCGACCTCAGGCGCTTCAAGCAGCTGACGCTCGGCAAGCCGGTCGTCATGGGGCGAAAGACATGGACCTCGATCGGCCGGCCCTTGCCGGGACGCGAGAACATCGTCGTCACGCGCGATCCGGATTTCGTCGCCGAGGGCGCGAGAGTGGTGGCCTCCGTCGAGGCGGCGCTCGCCGCGGCCCGCGCCATCGCGGATCAAACGGGCGAGGCGGAGATTGCCGTGATCGGCGGCGGGGAGATCTACCGGCAGACGATCGGCCGTGCGGACCGGATCGAGGCGACGGAGGTCGACGCCGTGATCGAGGGCGACACCGTCTTCCCCGCGATCGACCCTGACGTCTTCGAAAGGATTGCCGAAGGAGCGTGGTTTCGGGGCGAGAAAGACAGCCATTCGATGCGTTTCGTCACCTGGCGCCGCCGCTAGCGCAGCCCGGCGGGGGCGCACGGAACTATTTTGCCGCATTTCACGGTAAGCTGTGTCCTTCGCGTTGAAAGCCTTAAGAGGGATACCTATAACGGGTGCGCATGGGCGGTGCGGCGGCCGGAGACGGCCTTGCCCTGCGCCCTGACCGGTTTGACACGAAGAGGTATGGATGCCCTGGAGCAATCAGAATGGCGGCGGCGGCCCTTGGGGCGGCGGCGGCGGAGGCGGCGGCGGGCCGAAGCCCGGACCCTGGGGACAGGGACCGAACCGGCCGCGCGGCGGCGGGGGCGGACGCAATGGCGGCCCGCCGGATCTCGAGGACATCTTCCGTCGCGGGCAGGACCAGCTGAAAAACGTGGTTCCGGGCGGCATCAACGGTGGCGTCTTCGTCATCATCGGCCTGATCGTCATCGGCTTCCTCCTGATGAATTCCATCTACACGGTGCAGCCGGATGAGCGCGGCGTGGAGATGCGCTTCGGCAAGCCGAAGGAAGAGATTTCCATGCCGGGCCTGCACTTCCATTTCTGGCCCTTCGAGACGGTCGAGATCGTCAAGGTGACCGAGCAGCAGCTCAACATCGGCGGCCGGGCAAACAGCAGCCAGGCGGGTGCCGGCCTGATGCTGTCGGGCGACCAGAACATCGTCAACGTGCAGTTCTCGGTCCTCTTCTCCGTGACCGACCCGAAATCCTATCTCTTCAACGTCGAGGAGCCGGCCAACACGCTGCAGCAGGTGTCGGAAAGCGCCATGCGCGAGGTCGTCGGCCGCCGTCCGGCGCAGGACATCTTCCGCGACAACCGCCAGGCGATCGCCGCCGACGTCAAGAGCACGATCCAGGCGACGATGGACGCCTACGGCGCCGGCATTTCCGTGAATACCGTCGCGATCGAGGATGCGGCGCCGCCGCGCGAGGTTGCCGACGCCTTCGACGAGGTGCAGCGCGCCGAGCAGGACGAGGACCGCTTCGTCGAGGAGGCCAACCAGTACGCGAACCAGGTGCTCGGCCGGGCCCGCGGTCAGGCCGCGCAGAACCGCGAAGAGGCCGCCGCCTACAAGGACCGCGTCGTCAAGGAGGCGCAAGGTGAGGCTCAGCGCTTCGTCTCCGTCTATCAGGAATATGAGAAGGCGCCTGACGTCACCCGCCGCCGCCTCTACATCGAGACCATGCAGGACGTGCTCGGCCGCTCGAAGAAGATCATTCTCGACGACCGCAACGGCCAGGGCGTGCTGCCCTACCTGCCGCTGAACGAGATCGCCCGGCCGCAGCCGGCCCAGACGGGAGGAGCGCAGTGATGGGCAATCGCGTTCCCGCCATCCTGATCGCGCTCGCGGTCATCCTCATCGGCATCTACTCGTCGGTATTCGTCGTCAACGAGCGCCAGCAGGCGATCGTCGTGCGCTTCGGTCAGATCCGCGACGTCAAGACGGAGCCCGGCCTCTACTTCAAGCTCCCCTTCGCCTTCATGGACGCCGACCGCGTGCAATATGTCGAGGACCAGGCGCTCCGCTTCGACCTCGACAATATCCGCGTGCAGGTCTCGGGCGGCAAGTTCTACGAGGTCGATGCCTTCGTGGTCTATCGCATCGCCGATCCGCGCCGGTTCCGCGAAACCGTTTCGGGCGACCGAGAGGCGGCCGTCTCCCGTCTGCGCACCCGTCTCGATGCGTCGCTGCGCCGTGTCTACGGCCTGAGAGGCTTCGAATCGGCGCTCTCCGACGAGCGTGCGTCGATGATGCGCGAGGTACGGTCGGACCTGACGCCGGATGCCGAATCGCTTGGCCTGTCGATCACGGACGTGCGGATCCGCCGGACCGATTTGACGCAGGAAGTCTCGCAGCAGACCTTCGAGCGCATGAAGGCCGAACGCCTGGCCGAGGCGGAACTGATCCGCGCCCGCGGCAACGAGGAAAGCCAGCGCCGTCGCGCCATCGCCGATCGCCAGGTCGTCGAGATCGTCGCGGAAGCGCAGCGCGATTCGGAAATCCTGCGCGGTGAGGGCGAGGCGGAGCGGACCGGCATCTTCGCCGGGGCCTTTGCCCGCGACCCCGGCTTCTTCGAGTTCTACCGCTCGATGAATGCCTACCAGCGGGCGATCGGCAGCCCCGACACGACGCTGGTGCTTTCGCCGGACTCCGAGTTCTTCCGCTATTTCAACGATGCGACCGGCGCGAAGCCGCCGGCCGCGACGCAGACACCGCCGGCGGCGAACTGACACCGCCCCCGCCGGGCGGCCGGTGCCGGCAGGACACAATCGGAAAGGGGCTGGCTTGCCGGCCCCTTTCGCGCGACCGGCGACGTGACCGTACTCGGCCCGTCGCCGCATGCGGTCGCCGGCGCGCTGTGCCGGCGGTGGATCGAAAGGTGATCGGGAATGGCGAAGAAACTGAACATACGGCTGGTCGAAGCGGAATATGCGATCACGCGGCTGAACGTCGGCACCCCGCTTCCGTCCTGGCTGCCGGGGCCGGGGTTCTGGGCCGTCTCGTCGTCCCGCGAGGAAATGACGCTGGTCTGCCGGGCGGCGCGCGTGCCGTCCGCGGTCCAGTCCTCGCTCGGCTGGCGCTGCCTGCGGATCGAGGAGCATTTCGCCTTCGACATTCCGGGCGTTCTTTCCGCCGTGCTCGAACCCTTGTCGAAGGCCGGCGTCGGCGTGTTCGCCACCTCCACCTTCAGCACCGACTACGTGTTCATCCTTGGCTCGGACCTCGACAGGGCGCTCGCCGCGCTCGGCGAGGCCGGTCACACGGTGACGTCCTGAGGCGCTCCGTCAGGGACCCTCATGAAATCGTGTCTGGACGCTTGCCGATTCCGCCTTATCCTCTCCGGCGAGACCGTCCGGCCTGTCGCATGATGCGGCCGGCCGGGACGAACGGACGGGCGGCAGACGGCCGCGCCGCGACATCGAAAGGACCTCCATGGGCTTGTCCATCCGTTTCCGGCGGCAGATGAAGACCGTCGCCGCCGTGCTTCTCGCCTCGGCCGTGGCGCAGGGCGCGATCGTGCCGCGCGCGTTCGCGCAGCACCCGATGAACGGTCCCGAATCGGTCGCCGATCTCGCCGCCGGCCTGCTCGACGCCGTCGTCAACATCTCGACCTCACAGAACGTCAAGAACGACGACAACGCCCCGGCGCCGCAGGTGCCCGAGGGGTCGCCGTTCCAGGATTTCTTCGACGAGTTCTTCAAGGGCCAGGGCGGCCAGGGCGGCAACCGCCAGCGCACGGTCAACTCGCTCGGCTCCGGCTTCGTCATCGATCCGTCGGGCTTCATCGTCACCAACAATCACGTCATCGACGGCGCCGACGACATCGAGGTGAATTTCGCCAACGGATCGAAGCTGAAGGCGAAGCTGGTCGGCAAGGATACGAAGACCGACCTCGCGCTGCTGAAGGTCGAATCGCCGACGCCGCTCAAATGGGTGCCGTTCGGCGATTCGCGCAGCATGCGCATCGGCGACTGGGTGATGGCGATCGGCAATCCCTTCGGCCTCGGCGGTTCGGTGACGATCGGCATCATTTCGGCGCGCGGACGCAACATCAATGCCGGTCCCTACGACAATTTCATCCAGACCGACGCGGCGATCAATCGCGGCAATTCCGGCGGGCCGCTCTTCAACATGAAGGGTGAGGTCATCGGCATCAACACGGCGATCATCTCGCCGAGCGGCGGGTCGATCGGCATCGGCTTCTCCGTCCCGACGGAGCTTGCGGCGAACATCATCGGGCAGTTGCGCGAGTTCGGCGAAACCCGCCGCGGCTGGCTCGGCGTGCGCATCCAGCCGGTCACCGACGACCTCGCCGAAACGCTGCAGATGGACCGCGCCCGGGGCGCGCTGGTCTCCGGTATCATCGAAGGCGGCCCGGTCGCCAATGGCGTCATCAAGACCGGGGACGTGATCGTCCGCTTCGACGGCAAGGATGTTCCGGCGATGCGCGACCTGCCGCGCGTCGTGGCCGAGAGCCCTGTCGGCAAGGCCGTCGACGTCGTGATCATCCGCGACGGCAAGGAGCAGACCGTCAAGGTGACGCTCGGGCGGCTCGAGGATGCCGACGACATGGCCTCCGCCGCGCCTGCGAGCGACGAGCCGGCAGAGGGGACGGAAAACGGCGCGGAGCCGCCGGCCGCCACCGTGCCGTCGACCGATCTGGTCCTCGGCATGAAGATCGCGCCGCTCGATGCCGACACGCGCAAGACCTTCGGCATCGCGGAAGAGGTGCAGGGCGTCGTGGTCACCGAGGTCCGGCCGGGCTCCGCCGCGGCCGAACGCAGGATCGCGGCCGGTGACGTGATCGTCGAGGTCGGCCAGGAGGCGATGAAGACGCCGGAGGATGTGAGCCGCCGCGTCGAGGCGCTGAAGCGGGACGGCCGGCGCAACGCGCTGGTGATGATGTCGGGCAAGAGCGGCGAAATGCGCTTCGTCACGCTGCGGATGGAATAGCCTGGCCTTGAGGGACCGGCGGCGGATCTTCCGTCGCCGGTCCCGGAGGGTCAACGGACGAAATCGGTCTTGCGATAGCCCTGGATGTAGAGAAGCGCCGTGAGGTCGCCATGGTCGACGCGGATCCCCGCCTCGGCCGCAACCGCGGGCTTGGCATGCAGCGCCACGCCGGAGCCCGCGATTTCCAGCATGCCGAGGTCGTTGGCGCCGTCGCCGACGGCGATCGCCTCGTCTGGCGTGATGCCGAGCCTCTGCGCGATCGCGCGCAACTGGTCGACCTTCGCCTGCTTGCCGAGGATCGGCGTCTCGACGCGTCCGACGATCACGCCGTCCTCGACGGTCAGCCGGTTGGCATGGTTCTCGTCAAAGCCGAGCATTGCCGCCACCGGCTCCGTGAACACGGTGAAGCCGCCGGAGACCAGCGCCGTGTGGCCGCCTTTTGCCTTCATCGTCGCGATCAGTTCCGGCCCGCCCGGCGTCAGCGTGATGCGGGTCTCGATGACCTTGCCGACGACGGACAGCGGCAGTCCCGCAAGCAGCGCGACGCGCTCGATCAGCGCCGGCTCGAAGGCGATCTCGCCGTTCATCGCCCGCGCCGTGATCGCCGCGACCTTCTCCTTCAGCCCGACCTCGGCGGCGAGCTCGTCTATGCATTCCTGGCCGATCATCGTCGAATCCATGTCGGCGACGAGCAGCCGCTTGCGCCGGCGTTCCGCTTCCTGCACGACGACGTCGACCGGCGCGCCCGCAAGCGTGTTCCGGAGCATGGCGTCCGCGGCCGCCGGATCGACCCCGTCGCGCAGCGCGATGTCGCAGGCGACCCCGTCCGCCAGCCAGTAGAGGCCGGCGGCGTCGATCGCGGCGGTCGCGGCTTCGCCGAGCGCCGGCGTCAGCACGGGGTTTGACGGATTGGCAACAAGCGTGGCAACGAAGGCCATGGTGACGATCCCTGACGATGAAACGGATGCGGTTCTGATAACGGGGCCGACGGCGAGCGGCAAGTCCGGGCTGGCGCTTGCGATCGCCCGAGCACGCGGCGGCGTGGTGATCAATGCCGACAGCATGCAGGTCTACGACACGCTGCGGGTGCTGACCGCGCGTCCCGACGAGGCCGCCATGGCCGGCGTGCCGCACCGGCTCTATGGCCATGTGCCGGCGGGCGGCGCCTTTTCGACCGGAAGCTGGCTGCGCGCGGCGGCGGATCTCGTCGCGGCGTTGCGTCGGGAGGGGCGGCTGCCGGTGTTCGTCGGCGGAACGGGGCTCTATTTCCGTGCGCTGACCGGCGGGCTGGCGCCGATGCCCGACATACCGGATCCGGTTCGTACCGCCCTCCGCGACCGTCTGACGCGGGAAGGGGCGCTGGCGCTTCATGCCGAGCTTCATGCGCGCGATCCGGAGACGGCGGCGCAGATCGGCGCGGCGGACGCCCAGCGGATCCTCAGGGCGCTGGAGGTGCTGGAGGTGTCGGGGGAACCGCTCGCCCGCCTGCAGCGACGCTCCGGGCCGATGGTGATCGATCCGGCGCGGGCGCAATGCCTGCTCGTCCTGCCGCCGCGCCCGGTGCTTTACGAGCGTATCGACCGCCGTTTCGCCACGATGCTGGAGGAGGGAGCAATCGAGGAAGTGCGCGCGCTCCTGTCGCTCGGCCTTTCCCCTGCCATGCCGGTGATGAAGGCGATCGGCGTGTCGCAGATCTCCGCGCTGATCGCCGGCGCGATCACGCGCGAGGCCGCGATCGAGCAGGGGGCGACGGCGACACGCCATTATGCCAAGCGGCAGATGACCTGGTTCCGCAACCAGCTCGACGACCGCTGGCGCGTGCTCGACGGGCAAACCGGCTGACCGTCCGCGCATGAGGAGCGCCCGGGAGCCGACGAAAGTCTTTCTTCATTTCTCAAGAGATTGCCGGATGCCGGATCGACGGCGCTCCGGCCGCAGATCGCCTATTTGCGGAGGAAACCGCCGAGCGGCTTCTTGATCAGGCTTTCGCGGATCGAGGAGATTTCCTTCTTGATCGGATGGTCCGCCTTCGGCGGCGGGGCGGCCGGCCGCGGCGGCGCGCTGGCCGCTTCCTTTGCCATCACCTGCTGGCGCATCTGGTGGAAGCGTTCGAGCGCCTCCTTCGGCTCCAGGCGCTGCGTGTCGCTGCGGTAGGCATCCGACTCGGGCGGCACGTAGCTGTCGCGCTGGCCGGGATCCTCCTGGCGGCGCAGCGAGGGCCGTTCCGGCGGTGCGACCGGCGCCTGGCCCCAATGGGCGTCATCCTCATGCGCGCGCGCGGCCTGTGACGCGTCCTGGGCGCCGATCGCACGCATGCGGCCGACCACGGCCTTCAGGTCGATCGTTGTCGGGTCTTCCTCGGATTGCACGGCGACCACGCCGTTGGCGCGCGGAAGCCACCGTTCCTCGACCCGGTCGAACTTCATCCGCATCGGCACGGCGACGGCCTCGCCGAAGGCGATCGCCTCGCCATTGCCGATCGAGGAGATGAAGCTCGTCGTCGAACTCGACGAGTTCGGGATCGCCGAGCGGATGATCGCCTGGTCGCGCTCGTTGGCGAGCCGCATGGCGAAGACGGTCGAACATTGCGACAGGATGGTCGGATCGAGTTCGCCGGGGCGCTGCGTGATCATGCCGAGCGAGACGCCGTATTTCCGGCCCTCCTTGGCGATGCGGGCGATCGCCTGCCGCGTCGGGACGAAGCCGAGATTGGGGTCGGCGGGGACATAGCGGTGTGCCTCCTCGCAGACGACGAGGATGCGCACGCCGCCATTGCTCCAGAGCGTCACCTCGAAGGCGAGGCGGCAGAGCACGGAGGCGACGGAATTGACCACCTCGGAGGGGATGCCGGCGAGCTGGAAGGTCGCGATCGGCCGCCCGTCGCCGGGGATGCGGAAGATGCGGGCGATCGTCTCGACGATCGTGTCCGAGATCGTGTTCGAGGAGAACATGAAATGGTAGCGCGGATCGTTGATCGCCGACAGGATGCGCATCTTCAGCGAGCGCAGCGCCGGCTTTTCCGCCTTGCCGTCGAGCTTGCCGATGCGCTCGTCGATCGCGGCGAGCAGGTCGGCGATGCGGTAGGGGATCGGCGTGTCCGCGGTGACGGTGTTGCGCTCGCCGTTCCGCCTGACGAGTCCCGCGTCCTGGCCGCCCTTGAACGCCCGCCTCGCCTCCGGGATCGTGTCGCGCAGGATGTCGATCTCCTCGGGCACGGCGGTGCGGCCGCGAAAGATCACCTCCGCGAATTCCTCGAGCCGCATCAGCCAGAAGGGCAGGTCGAGCGTGTCGGTGTCGATGACGACGGCGTGGTCCGGAAAGGCGGCGGCGAACTCGTTGTGCGGATCGAGCATCAGCACGCGCAGTTTCGGATCCGAGGCGATCGCCTTGTGCAGGAGCAGCGTGACGGCGGTCGACTTGCCGACGCCGGTGGTGCCGACGATGGCGAAATGCTTCGACAGCATCGAGGGGATGTGGATCGTCGCGTCGATCGATTCGTCCTGGGTCAGCTTGCCGATGATGCAGGTGTCGCTCTTGCCGGTGTCGTAGATGCGGGCGAGGTCGGCGGCGCGGATACGGTGGGCGACGGCACCGAGATAGGGATACTGGGTGATGCCGGCGGAAAACTCCTCGCGGCCGTTCGGGCCGACATGGACCTCGCCCATCAGCTCGACCTCGATGCGGAACACGTTGTCGCTTTCCTCGCCCCAGTCGTGGGTCGGCGTCTGCATGGAATAGACGAGCGCGACGACGCGGTTCTTGCCGACCGTGATCGAGATCAGCCGGCCGACGGACCACAGTTCCGTCAGAGAGGTCTCGCCATGCTCGGCGAGCGAGGCGATGGTCGCACGCGAGCCGTTGCACGCGACGACCCGACCCAGGAAGCGATTGCCGCGCTTCAGGACGTCGCGCCGTTCCTGTTCGCCGGCGCTGATCGAATTTTGCAGTTCGTTGTTCAGCAACGCCCGTTTCCCGACACTCTGGCCCGAAACCGTACAGGATGGAATTTAATAAGTCGTTCCAGGGACTTCTTGGTTGCGTTGTTTCATTTTGACACGTCTTGATTGTTGGCACAAAGGCGTTGACGCGAAGGGGATTTCCCGTTAACACAACGCCCATGAAAAAATTTGCAGTTATTCTTGTGGTGGGAACGCGCATGGGCAGGATGGTCTAACCATCCGGCGACAGCCACCCATGCGCGAAGACGAGGCTCCTCAAGGGGCCTTTTTTTATGCCCGAAAACAAGCCGCAACAACCAAGGGACGGATGGACCAATGAGCGGAACGGAACAGGAGATGACCGGCGCGGAGATCGTCATCAAGGCGCTGAAGGACAACGGGGTCGAGCATGTGTTCGGCTATCCGGGCGGCGCCGTGCTGCCGATCTATGACGAGATCTTCCAGCAGGACGACATCCAGCACATCCTCGTCCGCCACGAGCAGGGCGCCGGCCACATGGCCGAGGGCTATGCGCGTTCCACCGGCAAGGTCGGCGTCATGCTCGTCACCTCCGGTCCGGGCGCGACCAATGCGGTGACGCCGCTGCAGGACGCGCTGATGGATTCGATCCCGCTCGTCTGCCTCACCGGCCAGGTCCCGACCTCGCTGATCGGCTCGGACGCGTTCCAGGAATGCGACACGGTCGGCATCACACGCCCCTGCACCAAGCACAACTGGCTGGTCAAGGACGTCAACGATCTCGCCCGCATCATCCACGAGGCGTTCCGCGTCGCGAAGTCCGGCCGTCCCGGCCCGGTCGTCGTCGACATCCCCAAGGACGTCCAGTTCGCCCGCGGCACCTATGTCGCGCCGGATGCCGTCGAGGAGCGCACGAGCTATCCGCCGAAGCTGAAGCGCGACTTGAAGGCGATCGAGCAGGCCGTCGCCCTGATGCGCTCCGCGCGCCGCCCGGTGATCTACAGCGGCGGCGGCGTCGTCAATGCCGGGCCGGAAGCCTCGAAGCTCCTGCGCGAACTCGTCGACCTCACCGGCTTCCCGATCACCTCGACGCTGATGGGGCTCGGCGCCTATCCGGCCTCGGGGAAGAACTGGCTCGGCATGCTCGGCATGCACGGCACCTACGAGGCCAACATGACGATGCATGACTGCGACGTCATGGTCTGCATCGGCGCGCGCTTCGACGACCGCATCACCGGCCGGCTGAACGCGTTTTCGCCGGACTCGAAGAAGATCCACATCGACGTCGATCCGTCCTCGATCAACAAGAACGTCCATGTCGACATCGGCATTCTCGGCGACGCCGGCGAGGTGCTGGAGGACATCGTTCGGCTGTGGCGCTCCGGCGGTGCTGCGGAAAAGGGCAGACTTTCGGAGTGGTGGGCCGGCATCGAGCGCTGGCGCGGCCGCAGGTCGCTCGCCTACACGCCGAGCGACGACGTCATCATGCCGCAATACGCGATCCAGCGGCTCTACGAGCTGACCAAGGACCGCGACACCTTCATCACGACGGAGGTCGGCCAGCACCAGATGTGGGCGGCGCAGTTCTACGGCTTCGAGCAGCCGAACCGCTGGATGACCTCCGGCGGCCTCGGCACGATGGGCTACGGCTTCCCGGCCGCGATCGGCGTGCAGGTCGCCCATCCGCAGAGCCTCGTCATCGACATCGCCGGCGACGCCTCGATCCAGATGTGCATCCAGGAAATGTCCTGCGCCGTTCAGTACAATCTGCCGGTCAAGATCTTCATCCTCAACAACCAGTACATGGGCATGGTCCGCCAGTGGCAGCAGCTGCTGCACGGCAACCGCCTGTCCAACTCCTATACGGAGGCGATGCCCGATTTCGTCAAGCTGGCGGAAGCCTATGGCGGCGTCGGCATCCGCTGCGACAAGCCGGGCGAGCTCGACGAGGCGATCCAGGCGATGATCGACAGCCCGGCGCCGGTCATCTTCGACTGCCGCGTCGCCAATCTCGCCAACTGCTTCCCGATGATCCCCTCGGGCAAGGCGCACAACGAGATGCTGCTGCCGGACGAGGCGACGGACGAGGCGGTCGCCACCGCGATCGACGCCAAGGGCCGACAGCTGGTGTGACGACGGGAAGGGCGGCGGCAAGCCGCCGCCTTTTCATTGAAGACCTCAAGGATTGCGCGGCGGCGCAGACGAACAGTGACGGGACGGACACCATGAATGCCCAGCATCAGCCGACGGGATCGGCCTATTTCATCGCCAAGGAAACGGAACGGGCCGAGCGGCATACGCTCTCCGTGCTCGTCGACAACGAGCCCGGCGTCCTTGCCCGCGTCATCGGCCTTTTTTCCGGACGCGGCTACAACATCGAGAGCCTGACGGTCTCGGAAACCGAGCATCAGGCGCATCTGTCGCGCATCACTATCGTCACGCTCGGCACGCCGCATGTGCTGGAGCAGATCAAGGCGCAGCTCGAGCGCATCGTTCCGGTGCACCGGGTCGTGGATCTCACGGTGCGCGCCGGAGCGCTCGGCCATGACCGGCCGATCGAGCGCGAGGTGGCGCTGGTGAAAGTCAGCGGCAGCGGCGAGCACCGCGCCGAATCGCTGCGCCTCGCCGATGCCTTCCACGCCAAGGTCATCGACGCGACGCTCGATCACTTCATCTTCGAGATCACCGGCAAGTCGTCGAAGATCGACCAGTTCGTCGCGATCATGAAGCCGCTCGGCGTGATCGAGATCTGCCGGACCGGGATTGCCGCGATGAACCGCGGGCCTCAGGGCATGTGAGGGTCAGATCATCGCCAGCGGCGTCTTGGCGCGGGGCGGGGGGAAGGCGGCATCGATCGCGGCCAGGTCTTGTGCCGTGAAGCGGATGTCGGCGGCCTGCCGGTTCTCCCGGACCCTTTCGGGCGAGGACGACTTCGGGATGGCGACCACGCCCGGCCGGTTCATCAGGAAGGCGAGCGCCACCTGCGCCGGTGTCGCCTGATGGGCCTTGGCGAGGCGGACGAGGGCGGGATGACGCACCAGCCGGCCCTCGTCGAGCGGGGAATAGGCCATGACCGGGATGCCGCGCGCGGCCTGCCACTGGACGAGGCCGTATTCGATGCCGCGTTCTGCGAGGTTGTAGAGCACCTGGTTGGTCTCGACCTTGTTGCCGCCGGCGACGGTTGCCAGTTCCTCCATGTCGTCGACGTCGAAATTGGAGACGCCCCAGGCGGCGATCTTGCCGTCGCGCCTCAGCGTCTCGAAGGCGGCGACCGTGTCTGAGAGGGGAAAGCGACCGCGCCAGTGCAGCAGATAGAGGTCGATGCACGCGATGCCGAGCCGTTTCAGGCTGGCCTCGCAGGCGGCGATCGTGCCGCTTCGGCTCGCATTCGACGGCAGCACCTTGCTGACGATGAAGGCCTCGTCGCGCCGCCCGCTGACCGCTTCGCCGACGACCGTCTCGGCGCCGCCATTGGCATACATCTCCGCCGTGTCGATCAGCGTCATGCCGAGATCGAGGCCGAGGCGGAGCGCGTCGGCCTCCGCACGTGCGTTCGCCCGGTTCTCCCCCATGTGCCAGGTGCCCTGGCCGAGCACGGGCACGCGCGGGCCGGATGCAAGGTCTGTCGTCGGGATCGGTTGGTGCATGGCCGTCGCTCCTGCCTCGCGGTGATGCTGCGCGGCAGACACTACAGCAAGGATCGCGCGGTTCAAGGCGAGGGGCGCGTGCAACCGTGGTCAGACCGAGGACGACAATGCCGATCGAAACCTTTCTCAGCCTTCTTCTCTTCGCGTTCACGACGTCGATCACGCCGGGCCCGAACAACATGATGCTGTTCGCCTCGGGTGTGAATTTCGGCTTCCTGCGCACGGTGCCGCACATGCTCGGCATCGGCTTCGGCTTCCTGTCGCTGCTGCTCGGCGTCGGCTTCGGGCTCGGCGCGCTTCTCGAAGCGGCGCCGCTCCTCTACACCGTCCTGAAAATCGCCGGGGGGCTCTACCTTCTGTGGATCGCCTGGACCATCGCCACGTCGCGCCGTCTGGCGGAGGGCAGGAGCGGCAGCCGGCCGCTGACCTTCCTTCAGGCCGCCGCCTTCCAGTGGGTCAATCCGAAGGCCTGGGTCATGGCCGTGTCGGCGATGGCCGCCTATCCGGACCCGGCCAATCATACGGCGACGGTCATGATCGTCGGCGTCGCCTTCGCCCTCGTCAATCTGCCGAGCGTGTCGAGCTGGGCCGGCTTCGGTTCGGTCCTGCGCCGCTGGCTTTCCGACCCGCGCCGGCTCAAGGGGTTCAACATCGGCATGGCCGTGCTGCTCGTCCTCAGCCTCTGGCCGATGCTGCGCTGACGGTCGGCGCGAAACGGTTGGCGACGCGGCGGGATCGGCGTATGAAAACAGTCACTGTCCGTCCGGAGGACCTCCATGCATCACCACGATCACGATGACCATCACGACAATCACCTGACGCCGATCGAGGCACGGGTGAAGGCGCTCGAAACGATCCTGACGGAGAAGGGCCTCATCGATCCGGCGGCGATCGACGCGATCGTCGACACCTATGAGACGAAGATCGGCCCGCGCAACGGCGCCGCCGTGGTGGCGCGGGCCTGGGCCGATCCCGCCTTCGCCGGATGGCTTGCCGGGGACGCGACGGCGGCGATCGCCAGCCTCGGCTACACCGGCCGCCAGGGCGAGCATATGCGCGCCGTCTTCAACACGCCCGAGACCCACAATCTCGTCGTCTGCACGCTCTGCTCCTGCTATCCGTGGTCGGTGCTCGGCCTGCCGCCGGTCTGGTACAAGGCGCCCGCCTACCGCTCCCGCGCCGTCATCGATCCGCGCGGGGTGCTGGCAGAATTCGGTGTCGCCCTGCCGGAGGAGCGGAAGATCCGCGTCTGGGATTCGACCGCCGAACTGCGCTATCTCGTCGTGCCCGAGCGTCCGGCGGGAACCGAGGGCATGGACGAGGCGGCGCTTGCGGCGCTCGTCACGCGCGATTCGATGATCGGGACCGGGCTTGCCCTTTCTCCGGAGGCGCGGCCATGAACGGACCCCATGATCTCGGCGGCCAGCATGGCTTCGGCCCGGTGGCGCCGGAACCCGACGAGCCCTACTTTCACGGCGCGTGGGAAAAACGGGCGCTCGGCGTGACGCTCTCCTGCGGTGCGCTGCGCGCCTGGACGATCGACGAGAGCCGGCACATGCGCGAAACCCTGCCGCCGGCGACCTATCTGTCGTCGAGCTACTACGAGATCTGGATCCGGGCGCTGGAGCGGCTGCTCGTCCGCCACGACTTCGTCAGCGATCAGGAACTGCGCGAAGGCCGGGCGCTCGATCCGGTCCGCCGCGACGTGGCGGTGCTGACGGCCGAGCGCGTGCCGGCGGTACTTGCAAAGGGTTCCCCTTGCGACCGGCCGGTCTCGGAGCCGCCGCGCTTTGCCGTCGGCGAGCGCGTGCGCACCCGCAATTCTCACCCGGAGACCCATACCCGCCTGCCGCGCTACGCAAGGGCGAAGGCGGGAACCGTCGAGGCGGTGCAGGGCAGCTTCGTCTTCCCGGACACGAATGCGCATGGTCTCGGCGAGGCGCCGCAATGGGTCTACACCGTCGTGTTCGACGGGGCGGAGATCTGGGGCGACGGTGCCGATCCGTCGCTCACCGTCTCGATCGATGCCTGGGAGAGCTATCTTGTTGCCGCATGAGCTGGAACGCTCGCCCGGACTGCCTCTCTCGGTCGACGGCGCGCCCGCCTTTTCCCATCCCTGGCAGGCGCAGGCCTTCGCCATGACCGTGCATCTCCACGAAAGCGGCGTGTTCACCTGGAGCGAATGGGCGGCGGCCCTGTCGCGGGAGGTGCATCGTCCCGGGCGGGCATCGGACGGGTCGGATTATTTCGAAAGCTGGGTCGCCGCGCTCGGGGCGCTTCTCGTCGAGCGCGGCGTCGCCTCCGACGAAACGATACGGCAGCTTGCCGCCGACTGGCAGCGCGCCGCCGAGGCGACGCCGCACGGCCGGCCGATCCGGCTCGGTGACCGCTGAGGCGCGAATTTCGCCGGTTGCGCTTGCGCGAAACGGCCGAATCCTGCCACTTCGCGAGCCATGGAACTTGCACCGCAACAGGACGAGGCGCTGGCGGCGGTCTCGCGCTGGCTGAAGGAAGGCCGCTCGCCGCTCTTCCGGCTATTCGGCTATGCCGGCACCGGAAAGACGACGCTGGCGCGCTATTTCGCCGAGCATGTCGATGGCGAGGTCCTGTTCGCCGCCTTCACCGGCAAGGCGGCGCAGGTGCTGCGCTCGAAGGGCGCAACCAACGCCCGCACGATTCATTCGCTGATCTACAGGCCGCGCGGCGAGGAGGAGGTCTCCGACGAGGAGACCGGCAAGACATCGATCGCGCCGATGTTCTCCATCAACCGGCAGAGCCCGGTCGCGCGCGCCGCGCTGATCATCGTCGACGAATGCTCGATGGTCGACGAGGCGCTCGGCAAGGACCTGATGAGCTTCGGCACGCCGATCCTCGTGCTCGGCGATCCCGGCCAGTTGCCGCCGGTCTCGGGCGGCGGCTATTTCACCGACCAGGAGCCGGATTTCCTTCTGACCGACATCCACCGGCAGGCGCGCGACAACCCGATCATCCGTCTCGCCATGCAGGTGCGTGAGGGCGAGGAGATCCCGAAGGGCGATTTCGGCACGGTGCGCGTGATTTCGCGCGGCGACGTCGATCGCGACATGGTGCTCGCCGCCGACCAGGTGCTGGTCGGCACCAACAAGACGCGGCGGCGCTACAATGCGCGCCTGAGGGAACTGAAGGGTTTCACCACCGACCATCCGCAGGCCGGCGACAAGCTCGTCTGCCTCAGGAACGATCCGGCCAAGGGCCTGCTCAACGGCTCGCTGTGGCAGGTGATGACCTCGTCGCGCGAGACGGTGAAGCCCGGCATCAACCTGCTCATCCGCCCCGAGGACGACGACATGGATCGCGGCGCGGCGAAGATCAAGCTCCTGAAGGCCGCCTTCGAAAATCTGGACGAAGAGATCCCCTGGTCGACGCGCAAGCGCTACGACGAATTCGACTACGGCTATGCGTTGACCGTGCACAAGGCGCAAGGGTCGCAGTGGAACGACGTGGTGTTGTTTGACGAAAGCTGGGCCTTCCGGGACATGCGCGAACGCTGGCTCTACACCGCGATCACGCGGGCGGCCGAAACGTTGACGGTGGTGCGCTGAGGCCCGCTTCGCGAAAACGTGCGAAAAGCGATTCTTAAAAAATCTCAAGCATAGGCGCGCATCCGGACGACTGCGACGCATGTCAGCTTTCGGCGGGCTCTTCGACGGGCGGTCGGCGGGCGGGCCGTTGCCGTCGCCCGCCGTCACTCGGCTGAGACGTGTCCGTGAAGCATCGCCTTGGCAATGGCCTGGAAGCGGTTGTGTCCGTTGAATTTCCGGATGATGTCGGCTTCGAGCGTTGCCACCGCGGCGACGTCCATGTGCATGTCGAGGGCGATCCGGCTTGCGGCCGCGCCTTTTGCCATCATCTGGATGCAGCGGGTCTCGATCGGCGAGAGATGGACGCGCTCGCGCAGCAGGATCGGCTTGTGCTCGTCATGGGCGGCCGATTCGAGCAGCTCGGTGACGCGCTGGATCTGCCGGCAGAGCGTCGACTGCAGCGCCACCAGCTCCTTGCGATGGGCAAGCAGCGCCTCGGCAAAGAGGCGGTCCGCCTCGTCCTGGCTGTCGGCCTCGAGGAGATCGGCCATCAGTTGCTGGATGTCGGCGATCGGCATGTCGATCTCGCGGCAGCCGTTGATCACCGCCATCCGGCGGATGTCCTCGTTGCCGTAGACGCGCATCGGGCCCATGCGCTCTGCGGAAAGCAGGCCCTTCTCCTCGTAGAAATGCAGCGTGCGATGGGTGACGCCGAAGGCGTCGGCCATGTCGGCGATGCCGACCTGCCCGTCGGCGATGGTGCCGGGCAGGGGCAGGTTGGGCAGATAGCGGACCGAGCCGCGCCTGCCGCCCGGCGGTCTTTTAGCCTGCAAGTGGTCTGTCATCAGCAAGACGGTCTCCGTTTGCACCTTTGGCGCAGAGCGGATGTGTTTCTCGCAGTCAAACCAAGCACAGGGTCAGAATGTCGGGACGAGCCGTCCGTCTCCGTGCCGTCGCTGCCAGCAACACGATACCAATTCCTGCGCATTGTGGCAGATTATGCAAAGTTGCATCGCGGCGATAGTGTCTATTCTTACAGGTAAAATTCTGTTTTTTTAAGCAGATGCTGAATGTCTGTGCGGCGCGCGTCGGGCTGGTGTCCGTTCGGTTTTCCGGCCGATATCGACGTCAGTGCCTCTCGGCCGATGTCTCGTGCGCCGTGCCGAAGACGTAGAGCAGGCTTCCTGCCGTCGAGACGAAACCGACCTCTGCATCGTCGGCGAGAAGATCGCGCTGGCATTCCTCGGCAGCGCGAAAATTCTCGCGCGTTTGCTGTGCACGATACCGGTCGGTCGCGAGCATGCAGGTCATCAGCGGCGTCGAAAGGCCGGCGGCAGTGCTGAAGTCGTAGATCGGGCCGCTCATCGGCAGGAGCCGTGCGGCGAGCGAGACGCTTTCGAACATCATGTCGTCGGCGTCGTTCAACTGGTCGCTGCCGATGAAGGTCTGGCTCGCCACCGCATTGGTCTGCTGGTGGACGACGCTGATCGTCAGCCCCACGGGGTCGAATTCCGGTTTCACCTTGACGACGAAGTCGAGCGTCGCGGCGGTCGCCGGTTCGCCGTCGGCGCGCAGGGTCACGGTCCTGTAGGACCGCGCGGCCGAGGTCAGGGCGGCGGCGAAGGTGCTGGCGAGGTTGCCCGGTTTGCCGTCGGCAATGACGAAGATGCCCGGCAGATTGCCGGCGATGCGCGCGGAGGCCGATTCGCGCGCGGCGGCCCCGTCGCCGTTGCGCAGATCCGCAGAGCCGAAAGGCAGGCTGAGCGGCACGATCAGCAGCAGCGGAAGCAGCGACGACAGCATGGCGATCGAGGAGGAACTCAGCCGCGCCGGCAGGATGCGGCGCACACGGCGGCGCAGCCCGGTCTCGACCGGCGGCGGGGCCGTGTCCGGGCCTGCGCCGGCGAAAGCCAGCGTCGCGACGGCCGCCTCGTCGGTCGTCGCGGCCTGCGGCTCCGCCTCCGCAGGCGCGGCCGGCGCGTTGAGGTGATATTCGGGCACGTAGGTGCCTTTCGGTATCACGATCCGCCAGGGGTCGTCCGCGCCGTCCTCGGCATAATAGAGGTCCATGCACTTGCGCAGCTTGCCGGCATGGACGCGCACGAGCGGATCGCTGTCGGCATTGAAGGACTGAGACCGCCCGAAAACGTCGATGGCGATCGTGTACCCCTTCAACTGGTGCGCCTCGCCGGCGATCTCCTTCTCGACGACGTATTTCAGGAAATTGCGCAGCCGTTCCGAGCGTCCGAAGGCCGATGCGGCAAGCATGCGCGCAAGGCACAGGCGAATGTCGTCGTCGGCGGGTCTCTCGGGCATGGTCATGGGTGGCGGCTTCCAGGGTCCGTGATCGGGCGTGATCGTTCCTGACGATCGTCGAGTCGCTCCGCGGGCACGGAACAGAATGTGCGTATCTTACGAAGTCCTCATTAAATCGCAATTACTGATTCTTGTCAGCGGCCGGTCAATCAAATTTCCGCTGCCGGCCGCTGACGTTTGCGTCATGAGAGTGCAGCGGCGTTCTTGGCGAGGAAGGACTCCAGCGTCTCGGCCGGCCGTCCGGACAGCGCGGAGAGGTCGCCCGTCACCATGTCGATGAGGCCGAGGCGCGTGTTGGTGTCGAAGGAGACGACGACGGGCACGATCGCGTCCGGCAGGCCGGCGGCCTTCAGCCCGGCGGCGAGCGCTTCGTCGTCGACGGGAACGACGGCGAGCGGCTTGCCGGTGGCTGCCGCGGCGAGCGCCGCGATCTCGGCCGTCGTGCGCGCCATGGCGCCGGTCAGGGTATAGGTGCGGTTGGCGGGCTCGGCCACGAGCGCGGCGGCGGTCGCGGCGGCGATGTCGGCACGCGCCACGTGGGCCAGGCGGCCTTCGCCGGCCGAGCTGTTCCAGTGGCCGGTCGAAAGCGCATGCGGCAGGGCCATGAAGAGGTTTTCCATGTACCAGCCGTTGCGCAGGATCGTGTAGGCGATGCCGGTCGCCTTCACCGCCTCTTCCGACTGGAGGTGATCGGGCGCGAAGGGGATAACGGAGTGTTCCGGATTGGGCATCGAGGTATAGAGGATGTGGGTGGCGCCGGAGCCCGCGGCCGCCGCGATCGCCGCGCGGTGCTGGCGAAGGCGCCGGCCCGGGGCATCGAGCGCGTCGGTCGAGACGATCAGGATCGTGTCGGCACCGGCGAAGGCCGTCTCCAGCGAGGCGGGGTCGTCGAAATCGGCACGGCGGGTGACCACGCCCTTTTCGGCATAGCCGGCGAGCTTGCCGGGATCGCGGCTCGCGGCGACGATCCGTGCCGGATCGATGTTCGGCCGTTCGAGAAGGTGATCGAGGACGAGCCGGCCGAGATGGCCGGAGGCGCCGGTGACGACGAGGGTCTTGGACATGGGTTTTCCTTCAGCCTTGTGCGCGCTGCGGCGCTGCGGGAGATGGTCTCGTTTCGAGACTTCGTGTAGATCTGGCACCGGCCGGCCGATGTAAAGGAGGCAGGTTTTCCGCTCAAGGTTACGCGAAGGGAACCACGACATGAACACGGCAGCCCGGACGATGGCGGAGCCCCTGACGATGGTGATCGGCGACACGGCGATGAGCCTTGCCGATTGCCCGGTGCGCGATGTCCTCGACAATATCGGCGGCAAATGGAACACGCTGATCGTTCTGATGCTCGCCGAGGGTCCTTTGCGCTTCTCGGCGCTGCGCCGGCGCCTTCCCGACATTTCGCAGCGCATGCTGACGCAGACGCTGCGCGACCTGCAACGGGACGGATATCTGTCCCGCACGGTGTTTCCGACCAAGCCGCCGAGCGTCGAATACCGGCTGACCGAGATGGGCCGCTCGTTCGAGGCGCTGCTCAAGGGGCTGGTGCGCTGGTCGGTCGAGCATCATGCCGCGATCCGCGCCGCGCGCGCGTCCTTCGACCAAGACGCGGCGTGAGCGGCGGCATGGGCCGGCTGGACGTCGGCATCGTCGGCGCGGGCCCTGCGGGCCTTTCGGCGGCGCTTTTCCTGGCGCGGCAGGGGCACCGCGTCACGGTTCTGGAACGGTTTTCCGCCGCCGCCCCGGTCGGTTCCGGGCTGATGCTGCAGCCGACGGGCATGACCGTGCTTGCGGCGCTCGGTCTGCTGCCGCGCATGCTCGCCAGGGGCAGCCGCATCGACCGGTTGCGGGGAGAGGATGCGCGAAGCCGGCGCACCGTGCTCGATGTCCGCTATGCGGCCCGTCCGGGTGGCCGCTTCGGGCTCGGCATCCGGCGCGCGGCGCTCTTCGACACGCTGCTTGAGGCCGCAGCCTCGGAGGGAATCCGGCCTCTGACCGGCTTCGAGGTCGCCGCCGCCGAGGAACGCGCCGCCGGGCTCGTGCTGCGTGCGGTCTCGGGCGACGAGGCCGGGCCCTTCGACCTCGTCGTCGATGCCGGCGGCGCGGCAACGGCGCTGCGGCACGCCCATGGCGGGATGCCGGCGCCCCGGCCGCTGCCGTACGGCGCCTTCTGGGCGACCGTGCGCCTCGACGGCATCGCGCATGATCGCCACGCTCTGGCGCAAAGATACGACCGCGCGCGGGTGATGATCGGCCTGCTGCCGACCGGTCGTCTTGCCTGCGGCGAGACGACCGGCGCGTTCTTCTGGAGCCTCAAGGTCGCCGATGCCGAAGCGGTGAAGGCGGACGGCATCGGGCGGTGGGCGGCGCGGATCAACGACTACTGGCCGGAGATGGCGCCCGTTCTGGCGCAGATCGACGGCTTCGAGCAGCTGACCCTTGCCCGCTACCAGCACCGCACCGTGCTGCCGCCGGTGGCCGGCCGCATCGCGTTCATCGGCGACAGCGCCCATTCGACGAGCCCGCAGCTCGGCCAGGGCGCCAATATGGCGCTGCTCGACGCGGCGACGCTGGCTCACATGCTGTCGCGCCATGACAGCGTCGGCGCGGCGCTCGGCGCCTATGCGGCGGCGCGGCGACGGCATGTGCGAGTGTTCCAGATGCTGTCGCTCGCCTTCACGCCCTTCTACCAGTCCGATTCGAAGGCGCTCGCCATCATCCGCGACCGGCTGGTGGCGACAATCGCCCGCGTGCCGCCGGCGCCGGCGCTGCTCGCGGCGATCGTCTCGGGCACGCTCGTCGACCCGTTCGCCGGAACGGGCCTTCTGGAATGCGATTGGGAAAGCCTCGCGGCGTCCGCCTGATCAGCCGTCAAGGTCGAGCGACCAGACCTGCCCGTTGAGGTCCTTGCCAAAGCTCCGGTGCCGTTCCTCCGAAACAAGCCGGAACCCTTCGGACTCGTAGAGGCGCCGGGCGGCGGCGAGCACGTCGTTGGTCCAGAGCGTCAGGCGGCGGTAGCCGGCCGCGCGCGCCGAGGCGATGCAGGCCCTGACCAGCAGGCGGCCGACGCCGAGCCCGCGCGCCTCGCGCTCGACATGCAGGAGGCGCAGCCGGCCGGTCTCCGCGTCGTCCTCGACCAGGAACACCGCGCCGACGATCTCCCCTTCGCGCTCGGCGACATGGCAGGCCTCGCGTCCCGGCTTGAAATCCCTGAGGAAGCGCGCGGCGATCTCCAGGGCGAGTGCCTCGTATTCGCCGTTCCAGCCGTATTCCCCGGCATAGAGGATTGCCTGGCGATGGACGATCCGGGCGACGTCGCCGACGCGGTGCGGGCGGAGCACCACCTGCGGATCGCGCCTCTCCTTGCCGAGGCAGTCGCGGATCGCCTGCATCGCGCCGGCGAGCCGCTCGCGTCCGGCGGGGGCGAGGTCCTCCAGCGATGCAGAGATCGCCGCGCGCGACCGGTGCGCCAGGTCCGCGGCTTCCGCGCGGCCTTTCTCCGTGATCGACAGGATCTGCCGGCGCTGGTCGCCGGGGTCCGGCCGGCTTTCGACGAGGCCCGAGCCACGGAAGGCCTTGAGGATGCGGCTGAGATAGGCGGCGTCGAGATGCAGTTCCTCGATGAGCAGGCTTGCGGCAAGGCCGTCCCGGTTGGCGAGCTCGTAGAGGATGCGCGCCTCGGTCAGCGTGTAGGGGCCGTCGAGATAGGCGCGGTCGAGAAGGCCGAGCCAGCGCGTATAGTCGCGGTTGAACGCGCGGATGCTGTCGATGGTGTCGAGGGGCAAGAGACATCCTCCATGCCCTTCGCTTTCCCATTATTAATTGACTGAGTCAAGTAAATTATGCGGCATCGCGGCCCCGCTCGTCGCTCTCCAGCGCGAAGGCGACGGCGGCCTCCGCATGGATCCGGGTCGAATCGAAGCCGGGAAGGGGGAGACGGTCGGGATCGAGCAGCAGGCAGATCTCGGTGCAGCCGAGAATGACGCCGTCGGCACCGTCGTCCTTCGCCGCCGTCACCAGCGCCTCGACCCGGTCGCGCGATTCAGGACGCACGACCCCGGCGCAGAGTTCCTCGAAGATGACGTCGTGGACGAGCGTCCGCCCGGCCGCATCGGGGATGCGCAGGTCGATGCCGTGCCGCGCCATCGCGCCGGCATAGAAGCCGTGTTCCATCGTGTAGCGCGTGGCGAGCAGCAGGGGCCGGCGCACGGCCTGCTGCTTCAGGCGGGCGGCGGTTTCGTCGATGATGTGGATGAGCGGGATGCCGATCGCTCCTTTTACCTCGTCGGCGACAAGATGCATCGTGTTGGTGCAGATCAGCACGCAGTCGGCGCCGGCCCGCTCCAGGCCGCGCGCGGCGTCGATCAGGTGGCGGGCCGCCTCGTCCCAGCGCCCAGCCTTCTGGCAGTCGACGATCACCTGGAAATTCAGCGAATGAAGCAGGAGGTCGGCGGAATGCAGGCCGCCGTTCACGGCGCGGACGCGCTCGTTGATCAGCTTGTAATAGACGGCCGAGCTTTCGAAGCTCATGCCGCCGATCAGTCCGATGCGTTTCATCCCTGTCCCCTTTCGTGTTCGACGGACGCATTATGACGTGATCGGCGCGGAAATTTCGCGCGAATGCACGACGGAATTTGCGTTGCCATGCATCCTGATTGCGTATTTTTACCGGAAGAAGCGAATCGATTGCACGAAGAGAACCGATGGCAGGGCTTGACGAGCGTGACCGGAAGATCCTCAGGCTGCTGCAGGAGGATGCGGCGCTGCCGCTGGCGCAACTCGCCGATCAGGTGGCGCTGTCGCCCTCCGCCTGTTCCCGGCGGATCCAGCGGCTGGAGGAGGCGGGCGTCATCGCGCGCCGCATCGTCGTGCTCGACCGCGCCAGGATGGGCGTGCCGACCACGGTCTTCGCCCTGATCAAGACCGCCCATCACAGCGACGCCTGGACGGAGGCGTTTCGCCGTGCCATCGCCGACATCGGCGAGATCGTCGAGGCGCACCGGCTGACGGGAAACCACGATTACATCCTGAAGATCGTGCTGCCTTCGGTGGAACACTACGACGTGATCTACAAGCAGATCGTTCGCCGCATCGAACTCTTCGATGTCTCCGCCTCGATTTCCATGGAGATACTGAAGAGCGGGACGGCGATCCCGGTCGGCCATGCGCCGCGCGCGGGCGATTGAACGCCGCCGGGGCTCGCCCTCAAGGCAGGCGTTTACAGGTAAACATGTCGCCGCTTGCATGGGAGAGCCACTGCATGCTCTGACCGTCGATCCGGCTGACGCCGATGGCATAGCCGTCGTCGAAGGCGAGCGTATAGGCATTCTCGCCGTCCCGCGTCACCGACCGGATCGCCAGCGGCGCCTCGCCCGGATCGTAGGTCGTCTCGGTGAAGGTGAAGGTCGAGACCTCGCAGTCCCATGTGCCGACATAGAAGGGCGTCTCGGCCGCGGGCGCCGCGGAAGGCAAAAGGAGAAGCAGGAGGGCGGGCAGGGTGCGCATGGATCGGTCCGTGTGTGGGGTTCTGTGGACGACAGCCTTACCACAGCCTCCGGCAGAAACCTCGGGGCGTCCGGCATCTCCACCTCATTTTCGGAACTGCCCGGCTTGACGGGAACGGGGATCGATGCGATGAGAACCGTACCGTACGGTACTTGAAAGGTGTTGGCGTGCTTTCGACGGATCACATCGGGATGGCGGACTATTCCGCCCGGCAGGCGGCGGTGCTCGAAAGCGCGCTGCGGCTGCTCGTCGATGGCGGCGAGAAGGCGCTGACGACGGCGGGCGTGGCGCGGGCCGCCAATTGTTCGAAGGAAAGCCTCTACAAGTGGTTCACCGACCGGGACGGCCTCCTGTCGGCGATGATCGACTACCAGGCGGCGAAGGTGCGCGCCATCGAGCTTGACGCCGGGCCGCTGACTGCGGCGCGCTTCCGCGGACTGCTGACGGGCTTCGGCCGCGATCTCCTCGACGTCCTGTCCGGCGACGTGTCGCTGGCGCTGAACCGGCTGGCGATCGGCCAGGCGAGCCGAGACGGCGCCAAGCTCGGCCGGCTCCTGGAGGAGCGCGGCCGCAGGCAGGTGCGCCGGCGGGCCGTGGCGCTGATGGAGGCGGGGGCCGCCGCCGGGTTGCTCGCGATCGACAGCGGCGACGAGGCCTACGAGACCTTCTACGGTCTCGTCGTCTCGGATCTGCATTTGCGCATGCTGCTCGGCGAGGATATCAGGCTCACCGGGGAGGAGGCCGCGCGCCGCGTCGAGAGGATGGTCGGCGCTTTCCTTCGCCTTCACGCAGACGGGGGGACGGCGCGATGACGGGCTGGACGCCGGGGGACGACGAACGGGAGGCGGACTGGGACGAGGCCTTCGCCGCCGACCTCCTAGAGAGCCTCGTCCTCGTCGGGATCACCTATTGCGATGCGGACGGGACGGAGGTGGAGGTCCGGCAGTTTCATGGCCGTGTCGTGGCGGCCGATCCGCGCACGGGCATCGCCATCGCCCTTCAGGGAACGCGTTCGGGAGAGACATTCACCCTTCCGCCGCTGCTCGACGCCTTCGAGCCGGCGGATCCGGGACTATACACATCGGGGACCGGCGAAAGCGTCCGGGACCCGGATTTCATCGCTTGCTGGACGGTGACCACACCACACCGCCAGTGAGAGCCATTCCGGCGGGCATGCCCGCCGGTGCAACCGCCAAAGTGCAGATCCAAAGGGAAGGAACCACCATGCGCGTCTATTACGATCGTGATGCCGATCTCAACCTCATCAAGTCGAAGAAGGTCGCCGTCATCGGCTACGGCTCGCAAGGCCGTGCCCATGCGCTGAACCTCAAGGATTCCGGCGCCGCCAATGTCGCGATCGCGCTCAAGGCCGGCTCGCCGACCGTCAAGAAGGCCGAGGCCGACGGCTTCAAGGTCATGACGGTCGCCGAAGCCGCCGCCTGGGCCGACCTGATGATGATGGCGACGCCGGACGAACTGCAGGCCGACATCTACAAGGCCGAGATCGCGCCGAACATCCGCGACGGCGCGGCGATCGCGTTTGCCCACGGCCTCAACGTCCATTTCGGCCTGATCGAGCCGAAGGCCTCCGTCGACGTCGTCATGATCGCGCCGAAGGGCCCGGGCCATACCGTGCGCGGCGAATACCAGAAGGGCGGCGGCGTTCCCTGCCTCGTCGCCGTCCACCAGAACGCGTCGGGCAACGCCCTTGATCTGGCGCTCTCCTACGCCTGCGGCGTCGGCGGCGGCCGCTCCGGCATCATCGAGACCAACTTCAAGGAAGAATGCGAAACCGACCTCTTCGGCGAGCAGGTCGTTCTCTGCGGCGGCCTGGTCGAACTGATCCGCGCCGGCTTCGAGACGCTGGTCGAGGCCGGCTACGCCCCGGAAATGGCCTATTTCGAGTGCCTGCACGAAGTGAAGCTGATCGTCGACCTGATCTACGAAGGCGGCATCGCCAACATGAACTACTCGATCTCCAACACGGCCGAGTGGGGTGAATACGTCACCGGTCCGCGCATCATCACCGACGAGACCAAGGCGGAGATGAAGCGCGTGCTGAAGGACATCCAGACCGGCAAGTTCACCTCCGACTGGATGCAGGAATACCGTTCGGGCGCGGCGCGCTTCAAGGGTATCCGCCGCGTCAACGACGCCCATCAGATCGAGGAAGTCGGCGCCAAGCTGCGCGGCATGATGCCGTGGATCGGCAAGAACAAGCTGGTCGACAAGACCGTCAACTGAGAATACCGCGCGGCAAAATCGTCGCTGCGATGCAATAAAAGGGGTGCGGTCGGGTCTCGGCCGCGCCCTTTCTCTATTCAAGGACATCCTATTTCGGGAACGGAAACAGACGATGCTGCGTTTTTACGGCAGGAGGATACTGTCATGGCGACATTTCTGCAGTATTTCGCTCTCTTCGATCTGGTGATCCTGACCGCGATCGCGGCGCTGGTGCTTTGCAGTCTCTACCAGGGCGAAGCCTGACCTGTCTCTCGCGCGCGGAAGTTCGGTTTTCGTCTTCCTCGGGCCTGGAATTTAGGTCAGTAATGTTGACATAAATCCCGGGCCGTGATGATGTGTGATCCATAAGACGAGGAAACACATCATGAATTGGGAAACGATTTTCGCCGACCGCGCCGGGCGGATGAAGGCGTCGGAAATCCGCGAACTGCTGAAGCTCTTGGAGCAGCCGGACATTATTTCATTCGCCGGCGGCATCCCCGACGTGAACCTTTTCCCGAAGGCGGAGGTCGCGGCCGCCTATGCCGACATTCTCGGCGGCGGACAGGCGGCTGTCGGCCTGCAATATTCTGTCTCCGAGGGGTACAAGCCGCTGCGCGACTGGATCGCCGGCGAGATGGCTAAGATCGGCATCGCTTGTTCGGCCGGCAACGTGTTCATCACCTCAGGCTCGCAGCAGGTCCTCGACTATCTCGGCAAGCTGTTCCTGTCGCCGAAGGACACCGCGCTCGTCACCTGGCCGACCTATATGGGCGCGCTCGGTGCCTTCAACGCCTACGAGCCCGCCTATGACCGGCTGACGCCCCTGTCGAACCGCGAGCCGGGATCCTATGTCCAGGCGGCGGAGGCGAAGGGCGGGCGGGTCAAGTTCGCCTATTGCGTGCCCGAATTCCACAATCCGACCGGCGTGACGATGACACGGGCCGAGCGCGACTGGCTGCTCGACCTCGCCGAGACGCTCGACATCGCCGTCGTCGAGGACGCCGCCTACCAGCAGCTTCGCTACGACGGCGAGACGGTGCCGCCGATCCTCGCCCTCGACCTTGCCCGCCATGGCGGCGACATCGAGAAGACGCGCACCTTCTATTGCGGCAGTTTCTCGAAGACGCTGGCGCCGGGCCTGCGCGTCGGCTGGGTCGTCGCCAATTCCGAGGTGATCCGCAAGCTCGTCCTGATCAAGCAGGCGGCAGACCTCCATTCCTCGACCGTCAACCAGATGGTGATCGCGCGCGTCGCCGAAACGATCTTCGACGCGCAGATCGCCAAGATCCGCAAGGCCTACAGCCACCGCCGCACGCGGATGCTGGAGGCGCTTGCGACCCATATGCCGTCGAGCGTCGAATGGACGAGGCCGGAGGGCGGCATGTTCGTCTGGGTGACGCTGCCGAAGGGCATGGACGGGGCGGCACTGCTGGCGCGCGCGCTCGAGACGGTGCGCGTCGCCTTCGTCCCCGGCAAGGCCTTCTTCGCCGACGGCTCCGGGGAGAACACGATCCGCCTGTCCTTCTCCTGCGCCTCGGACGCCATGATCGACGAGGGGATTGCCCGCCTCGGACGGCTGATCTCCGCCGAGATGCCGGCCGCGGCATAAACGCCGGCCGTTCATGCGTGTCGCGGCCCCTCGCTTTCGCTCCTCGTGCTTCAGGCCGTTGCTTTTACGCGCGTCTTTTCGCAAAATCGCGACACGCTGCCGCAAAACATGCCTTCGCCTCGCCCTTGACCCCATCCGTCATGGCCCCATTTCTGAGAAGATGGAGCGCGGTGGGCGCTTTGGCGGGAGTGGCGGAATGATGACCTTGACGTCGGCGGGCGAGTCTCTGGTCGAAGATATGGCGCGGCGCCATGGCCTTGGCACCGAATCCGTGCGGGCAATGCTCGATGCCGTCCAGCGCGGCCAGGGCGGGATGGCGCAATTCTCGATCGCCGAACTCGGCGGCAGCGGCCAATGGATGCGCGGCGGCATGACCATGGTCGGCGACATGTTCAACCATGGCCTGAAGGCGAAGGTCGACGCGTTGTGCTCCGACCTCGCCCAGGCGCTGATGGCGGGCGGCATCTATGCGTCCGCCTCCGCCGACGGCGATGCGCGCTGGTGGCCGCAGGATCTCGGCACGCCCTCGGCGACCGGCTGCCAGAACGGCGGCGCCTATGCCGTCTTCCCCGGCGAACGCAAGCTCGCGATCAGGTCGGCGGGCGGCGTCGCGGTCTACCACACCGCTGATCATGTGATCGGCGGCGTCAGCCAGCAGCAGGGCGGCGGATCGAGCCTGACCTTTGCCAGCCAGCACGGCTCCTTCGCCGTCGACAGCCTGGCGCGGGCCGACGGCGCCCCCACGGGCGGCAGCACCTACCACACGCAGGGCGTCGCCTCGATCCCGCAGCCTCTTGTCAGCGATCCCGTGTTCGACGCCACGAAGGCGGCGGCGATCGAGGATGCAGGCGCCCGGACGTCCGCCGGCGGCAGTCCCGGCACGGGCGACATTCTGGCTCTCATCGAAAAGCTCGGCGCGCTGCGGGATGCCGGCCTGCTGACGGCGGAGGAGTTCCAGGCGAAAAAGACCGATCTGCTGTCCCGGCTCTGATCCGGAAAATCATCCGACCTGAGTGAAACACGGGTCGGCAAAAGAATGATTTTAAATCGATGGCTTGAAGCGTTTCTCAGATTCGATTGGGTCGAACCGCGCCGAATGTCCGACGCTCAACCCTTGGCGCCGAGCGCGGCAAGGGCGGCTGCGTGGATGATCTCCGGCAAGACCGCGAAGCTGTAGGGCATGTGAACGCGTTCCCATCGCTGGTGATAGTCGCGCCCCCAGGGACCGATATTGACGACGGGGAAGGACAGGCCGTCCGCCTTCGCCGCGTCGACGAAGGCGGGGCAGGGGGTGTTGGCGGCAATGCGCATCGCTTCGTCCGGGTCCGGCCGGTGGCCGAGGAAGCTCATGTCCGAGATGCCGGCGAAGAACGGCTTCGCCGTCAGGGTCGTCCCATGCCGTTCGGCGACGGCGCGGGCGGCTGCCTCGACCGCCGCGGCAAAGCGCATTCCGTGCCGCCCATGCGCGTCGACATGCACGCGCGGATAATGCAGCGTGGAAAAGCCGACGACGATGGCGGGGCCGCCGATGCCGGCCTCGGTCACCATCGCGTCGACAACGCTCCTCGTTGCCGACAGCGGATCGTCCAGCGCGGCGGCGTTCTCCTCGGCCGTCCGCAGGCGCGCGGCCGCCTGTTCGCCGCCCCGGGCGATCGCCATCGCGCGCACCGCATCCACCCTCAGGACGCGTCCTTCCGGCAGGGACGGGGCGGGTTCTCCCCGCGCGGCGAAGAAGCGCCCGGCGTGCTGCCGCTGAAGGGCGATGGCCGTGGTCATGGCCGTGCCGGCGATCGCGGAAAACTCGTTCAGGATGTCGGCGGCGCTGCGACGATGGGCGAGCCAGTTGAAGGACAGCCAGACCCGGCCGGGCGTCGTCACCTCGTATCCGGTCCGCATGTCGCGCGCCTCGAGGCAGACAGGCGCCGGCGCGGTTTCGCCATGGGCGCTGTCGCAGAGCGCGCTGTTCGTTTCCATCGCCCGCATCAGCTCGGCGGCGATCAGATGGGCGCTGACGCCGTTGAAGGCGTAGCCGGCATGGGTCTGCCGCCCGAGGACGAAGGCGAAGGGCGAAAATTTTCCGACCGAACCGAGATAGAGCGCCTGGCCGTTGATGCCGGAATCCTCGTCGTCGCTGGTCGAATCGAGGTTGATGGCGCCGACGATGTCGAGATCGAAGGTCTGCGCGATCGCGGGCAATTGGTCGCGCAGCGCGATCATGCCGCGCGAGCGGTTCTCCTCGTCCGGCGTCGCGCAGAAGATCAGCGTGCCGTTCCGCTCGGGCAGGGCGGCGAAACGCTCCAGCGCGACGATCGCGGCCGCAAGCCCGGATTTCATGTCGAGCAGGCCACGGCCGGGCAGGAAATCGCCGCCTTTCAGATCCGCAAGCGTGCGCGCCTCGACGGCGCTCAAGGTCGGGGCCGCCGAGAGCGTGTCGACCAGGGCGTCCCTCAGTGCCTCCGGTTGCGTGGCGAGCGGCGCGAGCGGCCCGTACGTGTCGATCGACACCGTGTCGAAATGGCCGGCGAGCACGACCGCGTTGCGGCCGCGCCCGCGCACCACCGCGACGACGTTGCGCCGCGCCGGATCGCCATGGCTTTCGAGCGTCAGCAGGTGGTCCGGATGGGCATGGACATAGGGGATTTCCCGCAGAAGTTCCGCGAGCTTCCCGGCAAATTCGGCCTCTCCGTCCGTGCCGGTGACGCTTTCCCAGCCGGTCATGCGCAGCGACAGGTCGCGCGTGCGGTCGAAGGTGGAGGGCGTCGCGTTCGGCATGGCGGGTGGGGCTCGCGAAGGGGCGGGGACGCGCGGGCAGGAGGCTTGGGCGATCGTCTGATCGGGCGACATGCCGCCCCGCGAAGGCAGGGCGGCATCTTCCGTCTTCAGGGGCGGGACGGTTCCCGCCGCCTGCCTATTTCAGGTGCGGGCCGAGCAGCGACAGGTCGGCCTCGCCGAGGCGGTCGGCGACGGTGTTCTTCTGGTGCCAGTAGGGATAGAGCACCGGCGGCAGGCTGACGGCGTCGAGCCGGGCGCGCTCGTCGTCCGAGAGCCTCAGGTCGGCGGCGGCGAGGTTGTCGTGGAACTGCTGCTCCGTGCGGCCGCCGATGATGACGGAGGTGACGCCCTTGCGGCCGAGCGTCCAGGCGAGCGCGACCTGCGCGGCGGAAACGCCCTTCGCCTCGGCGATCTCGACCAGCACGTCGACGATGTTCCAGAGGCGGTTCTCGTCGCGGATCGGCGGTTCGGTCCAGCCGGCGAGCTGGCGCGAACCTTCCGGCGCCTTCTGGTTGCGGCGATGCTTGCCGGAGAGCAGGCCGGCGGCGAGCGGGCTCCAGACGAGGATGCCGAGGCCCTGATCGAGCGAGATCGGGATCAGCTCGTATTCGGCGTCGCGCGATTCGAGCGTGTAGTGGATCTGCTGGCTGACGAAGCGCTGGCGATGCTCGACGGTGGCGATGCCGAGCGCCTTCATGATGTGCCAGCCGGAAAAGTTCGAGCAGCCGACATAGCGGACCTTGCCCTGGCGCACCAGCGTGTCGAGCGCCTCCATCGTCTCCTCGAGCGGCGTCGAGCCGTCCCATTCGTGCACCTGGTAGAGGTCGATCACGTCGGTCTTCAGCCGGCGCAGGCTCGCCTCGCACGAGCGGATCAGGTGATACCGCGACAGGCCCTGGTCGTTCGGCCCCTTACCCATGGCGAAGCGGGCCTTGGTGGCGATCAGCACGCCGTCGCGATAGCGGTCCTTCAGCACCTCGCCGAGAACCTCCTCGCTGGCGCCGTCGGAATAGGCATCCGCCGTGTCGATGAAATTGACGCCGGCATCGAGGCAGATGTCGGCGAGGCGGCGCGCGTCGTCGACGCCTTGGTTGCCGGTCATCGCCGCCCATCCCTTGCCGCCGATGGTCATCGTTCCCATCGTCAGCGTCGACACCTTCAGGCCCGAACGGCCGAGCAGTCTGTATTCCATCCCTGGTCTCCCCCTTGGATCGGTCACGTGCCGTGACTGGATATAATGCCCGCGACCGGAATCAAAGCCCCGAAAGATCACAAGAACTTTGACGGGCGGGGCGGTCGACTTTGACGCGTGATGCTCTATAGCTGGTCGCGCGCATGTGATGGAAATCCTCGATGTCCCTTCGACTGGCCAGCTTCAACATCGAGAACCTGATGAGCCGGTTCGATTTCACCGGCTTCCGCAACCAGCTGAAGCAGGACCGGGTGCTGCGCCTGTTCGACATCCGCAGCGAGGCCGACTACCGCCGGCTGGAGGAGGCGCGCACGGTCGCGATCACCGACGACACGCGCCAGCTTTCCGCGCTGGCGATCGCCGAGTGCGATGCCGACATCCTCTGCCTGCAGGAGGTCGACGACATGGCCTCCATCCACGCCTTCGAATATGGCTATCTCTTCCGCATGGTCGGCCACGGCTATCGGCAGAAATACCTGATCGAGGGCAATGACAGCCGCGGCATCGACGTCGCCGTGCTGATGCGCGAGACGACGCGCGACGGCGAGGCGATCGAATGCATCAACGTCACCACCCATGCCGGCCTCGCCTATGCCGATCTCGGCCTGTTCAACGCCGATCTCGCGCGCACCAATGTCGCGAGCGACCGGATCTTCCGCCGCGACTGCCTGGAGGTGGAGCTTCGCATCGGCGGCCGGCCGCTGACGCTCTTCGTCGTGCATTTCAAGTCGATGGGCCCGGGCCGCGACGGCCTCGACGGACGCCAGGCGACCATGCCCGTGCGGATCGCCGAGGCGGAAGCCGTGCGCATCCTCGTGTCGCGCCGCTTTCCCGACGGCCTTGACGCGGCACCTTTCGTCATTTGCGGCGACATGAACGACTACCAGGAGCGCATCGACGTCACCGGCGACCGGCGCAACGGTTTCGGTTTCGAACACCGCGTCGAGGCAGCGAGCGCGCTCGACGTCTTCACCCGCGACGGTTTTGCCGAAAACGCCGTGGCGCGGCGGCCGGCGCTCGACCGCTGGACGCTCTTCCACGCACGCGGCCCGGAGGAGCGCCATCTCTGCCAGCTCGACTATCTCTGGCTCTCTCCGGCCCTGTCGCGGCGCAATCCGGTGGCGGTGCCGGAGATCGTGCGCGCCGGCCAGCCGTTCCGTACGCCCTTTCCGCCCGGGCAGGCGGTGGAGCGTTTTCCCCGCATCGGCTGGGACCGGCCGAAGGCCTCCGACCATTGCCCTGTGGTCATGGCACTGGATCTTTGACGATGAGCGACGTTGACAGCAATCCGGCCGGGTGGCCGCCCGAGAACACGGTGTTTCCCGTCGCCTCCGCCATCGTTACGGTGTCGGACGAGCGTCACCCGTTCGATCTGCGCGAGCGCGCCCGGGCGGCCGAAAACTGGGAGCGCGAGATCGCCGCCAACCCCGCCCTTTTCGATGGCCGCATGGTGCTGCAGCACCGCGTGCGGATCGCCGAAGGCGTCGTCGAGAGCCGCGCCCATCTCGTGCCGTTTTCGACCTTTCTCTGGTGGCGCAGGACGAAGCCCGCGGGCGCCGCCTACCATCTCTTCGCCCTTCCGGTCATCCTCTCCTCGGACGGCGCGGTGATCGCCATCCGGATGGCGCGGACGACCGCCAATCCGGGCCGCGTCTACTGCGCCGCCGGATCCCTCGACGCGAACGACATCGTCGACGGCGTCTGCGATCTAGACGCCAACATGGTGCGGGAGGTTGCCGAGGAGACCGGGCTCGACCTTCGCGCCGCGACCGCCGAGCCGGGGTTCCACGGGGTCCACGTCCAGTCCGCGATCACGCTGTTTCGCCGTTTCCGCTTCGCCGAGACCGCCGATGTGCTCGTCGCCCGGATCGCCGCCCATATCGCCACCGACCCGGAGCCGGAGATCGACGAGGCGATCGCGATCCGCGACGCCGATCCGGGCCGGCACACCTACGCTACCTTCATGCCGCCGATCCTCGCCTGGGTGTTTCGCGAGGCGCCCTGATCCGTCTTGCGCGATGCGTCCTGCCTTGGCACTCTCCGGCGCAGCGACGATGCCGGAGGAGACGGAAAATGGCGAGGCCCTACGCGATCTACGACGTGTTCACGGAACAGCGGCTTCAGGGCAATCCGCTGGCCGTCGTCTTCGACGCGGAGGGTCTGGAGACGGCGGCGATGCAGGCGATCGCCCGCGAATTCAACCTGTCGGAAACGGTCTTCGTGCTGAAGGCCCGCCATCCAGCCCATGCCGCGCGCCTGCGCATCTTCACGCCCGGCCACGAACTGCCTTTTGCCGGCCACCCGACCGTCGGCGCGGCGGTGGCGGCGGCCGAGCGGGACTATGGCGAGGACGCCGGCAGGCTCGATCTGGTGCGGGTGTTCGAGGAGGAGGTCGGCCCCGTGCGCTGCGCGGTGCGCCTCAGGCCCGGCGATGTCGGTTTCGCGGAGTTCGACCTGCCGCGCAAGGCGGCACGGCACGGCTTTTCCGTCGAGCGGCAGGCGCTTGCCGACGCGCTCGGGCTGAAGGCGACGCAGGTCAACTTCGAAAATCACGTCCCCTCGCTGTGGAGTGCCGGCGTGCCCTTCGTCCTGGTGCCGGTGCACGATCTCGCCGCCGCCGGCGCGGTCGTCTTCGACGCGGCGCGTTGGGAGAGGATCGCGCCGATGGCCGAGGGCCGTGTCGCGGCGGCCTATGTCTATTGTCGCGGCGGCGTCCACCATTCGGCGCGGTTTCACGCCCGCATGTTCGCGCCCGAGATGGGAATCGCCGAGGATCCGGCGACCGGGGCGGCCGTCGCGGCGTTTTCCGGTGCGATCCACCACTTCGACGCCCTTGTCGACGGCCACCACCCCTTCCTGATCGAGCAGGGCGTCGAGATGGGCCGGGCGTCCTACATCCATCTCCACGTCGACGTGACGGGCGGTGCCATCACGGCATCCCGCATCGGCGGCCACGCGATCCGCGTTGCAAGCGGCACGCTCGACGTCTGAGGCCACCCGCCGCCGCTTTGCTCGCCCCGTGCGATTTTTTCGGGAAACCGCAAAAAATCTCCCGAACGGAACTGGACATCCCCGGCGAAGGCCAGTATACGCCCACTCACCGCAGCGAACGCAGCGGTGACGGCGGGTGATTAGCTCAGTTGGTAGAGCAGCTGACTCTTAATCAGCGGGTCGTAGGTTCGAACCCTACATCACCCACCAAATTCAATGACTTACAATGACGTTCAAGAACCGGTTTGGAAGATTTGCGTCCAGTTTGGAGCGTTGTTTACTTTTCCTTCCCTTCCAATTTTAGAATAACTAAATCCCCTCTGCCTGCCTCGTGCCCGAGGTAATGCGTCTCAAGAACACTTCTCACGTCTTTGATGGAGTGCCCGGAGGCCTCCGCTATATCATCTATCGATGCTCCGGCTCTTCGTGCCATCATAATGAATGTGCCACGCAGGTCATGGAACGTCAGGCCTTCGACAACTCCGCTACAGGCTTTGCGCCACGACGCGCGGAAGCCATCACTCGTCCATGGTTTGCCGAACGAGTTGTTCAAAATGCAAGTCGACAGGACATCTCGATTTTCGTTCTCGGACTTCAGCCGTTCGATCGTTGCGCGCAGTTCATCCGAAACCAACACAGAGACCCTGCGGCCGGTCTTGGCTTGTTTTAGCCTGATGTGCCGGCCATCATACGCGCTCCACTGCAACTTTAACAGGGCGCCTTGCCGCTGGCCCGTCCATATCGCAAGAACCAAGGCATCAACGATCACTTGCGGCGCGGATGCCTTCAGGCTGCTCTATACCCCTCTTCGGGGTGGGCGAACAGGGGCTTGCGGCGAGGGGCACCATCAAGGTTGCCGCCGGTCGTCCGATGGGCTTCACGTCGCCGACAGCATCTCGCGGATCTTTTCGACGATCTGCTCTTCCCGGTAGGGTTTTGCAAAGAAGGCCGTCTCGGCCGGAATACGATGGCCGGGGTCCTCCAGGTAGCCGGAGACGACGATGACCTTGATCGGTGGCCAGCGGTCGCGGATGATCGCTGCGAGGCGCATCCCGTCGATGCCGCGCGGCATGTCGACATCTGTGAAGACGACGCGGATGTCGTTGCGCGATTCCAGGATTTCCACGGCTTCCGTGGCGTCGGCTGCCGCAACCGCCTTAAAGCCCGCCGCCTCGACGAGGTCGATCGCGGCAAGGCGCAGCAGCGGCTCGTCCTCGACCACGAGGATGATCGCCGCGGGAGATCCATCAAATTCCGTCATCATGACTGCCTCAACTGGGAGACCAGACCTCGCATCTCGACGTTCAGCCCGTCGGGGTGATAATCGATATCGACGCCGCCGGTTCCCATCAGGCCGAGGCGGATCAGACGGGAGCCGAAGCCCTTGCCCGAGGCCTGGACCACCGGCGGGCCGTCCCGTTCCTGCCAGGTCAGGATCATCGCCGTGTCGCTGCCGGTTCCCTCGATCCTCCAGGCGACCCGGACCGTGCCGCAATCGTTCGACCATGCCCCGTATTTCAGCGCATTCGTGCCGAGCTCGTGCATCAGCAGCGCCAGCGACAGCGCCGTGCGCGGCCCGAGCTCCATGTCGGGGCCCTCGATGCTGTAGCGTTCGCGCAGCGAAAGCTGGCCAAGCACGGAATCGATGACGGCGGTCATGCGGGCGGACGACCAGTCCTGGAAAAGCAGGACCTCATGCGCCTTGGACAGGGCGTGCAGCCGGCTGGTGAAGGCTTCGACAGGGCCGCGCTCGGTGATCGGCCGCAGCGTCTGCGTGGCGATCGCCTGCACCATCGCCATCGTGTTCTTGAGACGGTGGCTGATCTCCTGGTTGAGCACCTGCTGTTCCTCTTCCGCCCGGATGCGGGAGATCGCCTCGCGCGTGCGGTCGGCGATGGTTCGCACGAAGTCCTGTTCCTCGGCGGTGAAGTCATGCGGCCGGTCGTAGTGGACGAACATCACCCCGACAAAGGCGCCATGTTCCATGATCGGAAGATTCACGAGCACGGAGACGCCGAGGGATTGCAGGAGGGGCGCGAAGGGGGCCGTGCGCGGATCGACGCTGACATCCGGAATGATGACGCTGTCGCCGCGCTTCAGATCGTCGATATACGAGCCGTAGTCGCGGAAGAGGTGCAGGCCGGCGACGGTGAACATCCCCTCGGCGCACCATTCCGGAAGCATCTGGACCGTCTCCGCCACGGGATCGACGATGCCGTAGCCGGCGCGCGTCGCACCGTGCAGGTTGCGCGCGATGATCTCCGCGGCGGCGAAGGCGACTTCCGTGACGGTGTTCAATTCGCGGATCCGGTCGCCGAGTTCCAGGAAGGCGATCTGCCGGTCTTCCGAACGCTTCTGCGCCGTAGCGTTGCGGGCGACCTTGATGAAGCCCGAGACCTTGCTGTCGGCATGCCGGGGCAGCGGCCGGATCGTGCCGTCGAGGAACACCGTCGCGCCGTCTGCGCGTCGATGCCAGCGGCGGTCCGGCGCGACGCCGTCGCGGCGTGCCTTTTCCATCTCCTCCTCCGGCGCTCCGGCCGCGCGATCCTCCTGCGTGAAGATCTCTGAGAACGGCTTGCCGACCATGTCGTCCTCCGACCAGCCGAAGGTCTCCTCCGCCCCGCCGAACCAGCTGGTGATCCGGCCGTCATCGTCGAGCGTGAGAATGGTGTAGTCCCTGGCGCCCTCGACGATCAGGCGCAGCGTCGTCTCGCTGTCGCGCAGCGCCTCGAGCGCTTCCATCCGGTCGGTCACGTCGGCGAAGACGATGATGAAGCGGTCGCCGCCGATCGCCTGGATGAAGCCGTCGAACCAGCGCCCGAGCGCGGCAATGTTCCGGGTGAACCGAAGATTGTGCCCGCTGTCGATCACCTCCGTGGTGTCGCGGATCCATGTCTCACCCGTCTCCGGAAGCAGGTCGCGGAGGCTTCTGCCTTTCGGCTGCGGGGAGGGGATGGCGAACATCCGTTCCCACGCGCGGTTGCCGGTTTCGAACACGCAGTCGACGACGCGTCCGGCCTCGTCCCGGACGACGGCGCCGAGGATCAGTCCTTCCTCGAGCTGCTCGAAAATATGGCTCCAGCGGCGCTCGGAGAGGAAGGTCGCGATCTGGTTGGAGATGAGCGTTCCGATCCGGGTCAGAAGTTCGAGGTCTCCCTCCGTCCAGTCCCGTGGCGCCCCGTCGATTGCGGCCAGGGCACCGACGACCGTGCCGTCGGGAAGGGAAACGGGAACACCCATGTAGGAGATCACGCCGAGATCCCGGATCGCCAGATTGTCGCGCACCAAATCATGAAGTGTCGCGTCGCCGACGATCAGCGGCGCGCGCGCATGCACGACATGCTGGCAAAACGAATGGGTCAGCGGCGTTTCCGAGATCGCCGCCCAGGCCTCGGGCAGGCCGACATGGCCGATGAAGACCTGGCGGTGCGCGTCGAGGATCGAGACGAGGGCGACAGGACAACCGACCCCGGCCTTGACCACCTCGACGATGTCGCGGAATTCGCGCTGGTTGGCAAGGTCGAGCAGGCCGGTGTGGCGAACGGCGTCGATGCGGTCGAGGATCGTCTTCAAGGTCGTTCGTGTCCGGTCCGTGCGGATGTCAGGGGGTCTTGTCGGCAAGCGCCGAGGGGGAGATCACCAGGCTTGGCGGCGGCATCAGGCCGGCCTTTTCGCCCGCGACATAGGTTTCGATGAAGGACAGCGCATTCTGCAGTCCGTTCACGGTGTAGGGCTTCTCGATCGCACCGAGCGCGCCGGCGAAGTCTTCGGGAATCCGCTTCAGATTTCCGGAAACGAAGACATAGGGTATGCCGCGGCCGGCGAGATGCCTGCCGACGGCGATGCCGGTCGGGCCGTCGATCAGCTGGATGTCAACGAAGGCGAAATCCGGGGATTCGGCGTCGATCAGCCGGATCGCCTCGCGGCTGTCGCCCGCCACGTCGACCACCTCGTGGCCGGCCGCTTCCACTTCGCTCTCCAGCTCCATCGCCAGCAGCATCTCGTCCTCGACGATGAGAATCCTCAACACCATGCCCCTTCAATCCTTGACCGGCAGGGTCACGCGCACTTCTGTGGCATGGCCCTCCACGGTCCGTTCTATCTTTGCCCGCAACTGCTTTGAACAGGCCTCCAGCATCCTGCGGCTGAAGGCGTCCTCTTCCCGGTCCACATCCACCGGCGTCACCGTGTCGGCGACGCGCACGAGGAAATGGCCGTTAAGGCGCCGGACCTCGACATGGATCCGGCCGCCGCCGTCCGAAAGGCCGCGCCGGACCGCGTCGCCGATCAGCTCATTGATGATCAGCGCCAGGGGGGAGGCTTTCGTTGCCGGCACGACGACCTCGTGCAGGTCGGTGGTCAGCGCGATGTCGGTGCGTTTCAGCGCACCGACGACATCGACCACGAGCGTCTTGGTGAAATCGGCGACGTCGAAATGTCCCACATCCTCGTCGTTCAGCAGTTTCCGCTGCACGGTGCTCAAGGCCTCGACCCTGTTCAGGACCGACATCAGCGTGCGTTCGACAACGTCACTCGTCGTCATGCGCGCCTGCAGCTTGACGATGGAAGCGATGGTGAGGAGGTTGTTCTTGACCCGGTGGTCGACCTCGTGAACCAGCGCGGTCTTGGCGCGCAGCGCCTCGGAAAGGTCGGCGGTGCGGCGCGCCACTTCCTCTTCCGCCAGGTGACGGGCGCGGGCGAGCTCCGCCTCCTTGCTCTTGATGTTGGTGAAGTCGAGCTGCGAGGCGAAGAAATAAATGACGTCGCCCGATTCGTCGCGCACAGGGCTGACGAACAGCGCATTCCAGAACCGTGATCCGTCCTTGCGGTAGTTCAGGATATCGACGGAGATGTCGCGCTCTGCCGCGATCGCGTCGCGCAGCTTCGACACGGCCTGCGGATCGGTGTCCGGCCCCTGGAGAAGCCGGCAGTTGGCGCCGACGAGTTCCCCGACGCCGTAGCCGGTCAGTTCGCAGAACGCCCGGTTGCAGAAGATGATCGGATTGTCGTCCTGGCGCGGATCGGTGATCAGCATCGGCATGCGCGTCGCCTTGAAGGCGGCGGCAAAGGGATCTTCCGAGGCATGGCTGGAAACGAGGCGCTCGCCGGCGTCGTGGGCGCCTTTTCGCGCGTTCGGTCTGTCGATCATGAAATGTCTCGTGTGTCCCCTGAACCCGGTAAAGCCTGAATGTTCATTTGGTTCCCGTCGATCGCGAATATTGTTGAAGGCGCTGCCGGTCAGACCGGCGGCATCCGTGCGAAAGCGTCCCTATCCGTTCCGGCAGGCCGTTCCGGGGTGATGAGATGGCGCGACAGGCAGAAGACGGCAAGGGCGATCAGCGCCACGCCGCCATGCACCCAGTAGGCGAGCTCGTAGCCGCCGATGCCGGTCAGAAAACCCGCCACGACATTGCTCAGCGAGGCGCCGATCCCCTGCACCGTCATCACTGCGGCGAGCCCGACATTGAAGCGTCCGGTTCCCGAAAGGATGCGCTCCGCCGCGATCGGCGTCGCGATCCCGATCAGGCCGGCGCCGACGCCGTCGAGGATCTGCACCGGGTAGATCGCATTGAAACCCGTAAAGGTCCCGGCGATCGCGCCGCGCAGCGGAAGGGCGGCGAGGGCGACGATGAAGACGAGGCCGAGCCCGAACCGGCGGATCAGCCACGGGGCCGCGAGCGCCATGGCGATCATCGACACCTGCGCGACGCCGGTCGTGATCGCCGTCGTGCGGAAGGGTGTTCCGAGCTGGATCGAGAAATCCTGCGCGATCAGCCGGCTGATCGGCGCATTGCCGAAATGAAAAATCATCAGGGTGACGGCGAGGAGGACGAGCCCCTTTCGGCTGACGAGGACGGAGAATCCGGACGGTCCGGGTGCGCCGTCGTCATGGGCGAGACCGCGCGCCGTCACATGATCGATCCGCGACGGATCGATCGCGGCCACGGCGAACAGCGTCGCCGCAGCGGTGACCAGCATCATCGCGATCACGCCCGCTTCGCCGAAATAGGTGGTGGCGATGTAGATGCCGGCGAGCGAGACGACATTGCCGGCATGGTTCCAGAACTCGTTCCGCGCCACCTGGTCGGAGAAGCGCTGCTCGCCGACGAGGCCCAGCGTCAGGCCCATAAGCGCCGGGCCGACCACGGCGCCGACGATCGCCGTGACCGACTGGCCGCCGAACACAGAGGCGTTGTTCGGGCTTGCCAGCGTCCAGAGCGCCGCGAGCGTGACCAGGATCACCGGGAGGACGATGAGGGCGCGCTTGTGTTTGGAACTGTCGACCCAGGCGCCGAACAGGGGCGTGGCGATCATGCCGAGGATGCCGCCGAGCGTGGCGACGATGCCGAGCGTCATCGGCGACCAGCCCTTGGACGCGAGGAAGCCGTCGAGGAACGGCCCGAGACCGTCGCGCGCATCGGCGAGGAAAAAATTGAGGAAGGCAAGGGCGACGAGCGAGCGGTCGGTCAGGCGGGAGGAAACGGGGGCGGACGTCGACGGCATGCTCCGGGCTCCGGTTGACATGTGTGGAGGAGCACCCGCGCGGCCGGGGATGCTGTGAGGGTCTGCTGGAGTGCGAAGAGAAAGGTGTTCGGCGGTGCCGAAGAGAAATCAGGCCGGTCCCGGGAGGGGGTGATCCCGGGACCGGCCTCGGCAGCGTCAGGCGATCGGCTTGGCCGCGGCGGCGCGGCTGCCCCAGACGCCGCCGAACCAGGCAGCAATGGCGCCGATGACCAGCGCGATGAAGGCGACGAAGGCGCCGGCAGACACGGCGCTGGCGGTCATGTCCGCCGCGGCGACCGCCTGCTCCTTGGCGGCGGCGACCGCGTCCTTGTACTGCTGCTCATAGGCGGCAACCTGCTGGCGCGCCTGATCGACCGGAATGCTCTGCGCGCGGGCGATGGCGTCGGCGGCGCGGTTGCGCGCGGCCTCGGCTTCCGCCTCGTTGCCGGTCAGCGCTGCCCGCACGGCCTGGACCGCAGTGTCGCGCAGGGCGGCGGGATCGTTTCCGCCGCTCGCCTGGCGCACGTTCTGCTCGATCGTCGCGAGCGGGTCCGTCGCCGCTGCCAGCGCCGGGGAGGCTGCGGTCGCCGTCGTCGCCACGGCGGACCCGGCCGATGAGATGACGCTTCCGAGCCCCGAAAAGGCGCCGCCGACGATCGCGCCGATGGACGTCGTCAGGAGGTAGAAGACGACCAGCGTGGTGACCGCCCAGCTCGAAATCCCGTGCAGTCCGCCAACGGCGCGCGCAGGGCGGCCCGACAGCCGGCTGGCGACATAGCCGCCGATGAAGGACGCGACGAGGCCGCTGACGATGAACCAGGCGGCCGTGCTCAGGGAAAAGGTCGTCGCCGTCGGAGTGTCGCCGGACACCGGATCGATCACGGCCGCGCCGACGCCTGCACCGAGGAGGTTCAGCAGGAGCTGCGTGGTCAATGCGACGGCGACGCCGGCCAGAATGGCGCCCCACGAGACGCTGCTGACGCCGGCATATCGCGCCACCGCGACATCAGGGTTGAGGACCGGGGTGATGGTAGAGGAAACGGCCATGCAATCAATCTCCGAAAACGCTTGAAACGCGTGCAACGCAGAAACGCGCGAGCGAATTTTCGGTTCCGCTTAAATGATTTGAAACTAAAGAAAAATCTCCGTGCAATCGCCGTCCGGATGCGACGGATCCGACATCGCCTGTCTTTTCAGGGATCCGCATAGCCTGTCGCCCGGATCTCGAGCCTCTTTCCGGAGGGATCCGTACGGAAGATCAGCGCGCCGGATGCGGTGGAGGCGGCGGGTACATAGTCGAGCGTGACCTCGGCGCTGTCGATGAGGCGGTCCGGCGCGCTGATCTCGCCGCGGATCCTGACGGCGGCGGCGGTGACGCTGGCGGTGTTGGTGACCGAAAAGCGCACCTGGTAGCCCCCGGACCGTGGGAGGGCGTCGAGGATGGCGATGTGCAGGTCTGGCGCCTCGTCGCTCTCTGTCAGCGCAGCATGGGCGATCCAGCCGAGCATCGCCAGAACCACGACGGCGCTGACAAGCCCGGTCAGCCATTCGATCCAGTGCGGATCGTTGCTCTCGGCATGCGTCTTTCCGTTCGATCGCGTCATTTTGGACCCTCACGCATGGGCAGCCGAAACAGGGCGGTGCGTCACTTCGAAAACCGGAGGAAAGTCCATCATCCGCACCCTTTCATGTCAGAGGATCGGCCGGGCATGTCAGAGAATCAGGCGGGCGCTGGCCGCGCCGATCGCGCCGGGGAGGTTGAGGATGGCGACCGACATCAGGACCTGGGTCGGCGCGACACCGCCCAGCCGCTCGAATGTCCACAGGCAATAGAGGCTGATCAGAGTCGCGATCACGTATCCGGGCAGGGTGAAGCGGATGAAGGCGTGCCAGCCCGGCGTGCCGTCGCCGATGCTGGGGCTGCCCTTGAACGACACGGCATAGACGAAGCCGTGCATGAGGACGATCGAGAGCGCCATCATCGCGAGAGCATGCCAGAAGCTCATCTTGTAAGAGACCAGGATCATTTCCTCCGTCGGCGCCACGTTGAGGGCGAGAAAAAGCGCGCCGACGGCCATCATGAAGAGTTCCTCCCCGTAGCGCGTTTCGCGGACGCCGCCGTCCCCTTGACCGTCCCCTTGACCGTCGCTGTCATCGCCGCCATCCCCCGCGTCGAGCTGGCTGCGCCCGAGCAGGGCGCCGATGCTGGCCGGCACCGACGACAGGGCAATCTTGCCGAGGGTGGCGTCGGGATGATCGCCCGGGACGAGGATCCCGGCGATCGCCAGCACGATCGCGCTCGACAGGATGCCGATGGCGTAGGCGATCGATGCGTCGCGGAGCGCTTCGCGCCAGCCGGCGGTCTTCTCGAAGCCGATCCTGTCGGAAAGCACGATCAGCAGCGGAATGGTGACCACTAGGAGGACCAGCAGGCGAAAGCGGTCCATGTAGAAGCCGAGCGCCCACATCTCCATCGTCAGGAACATCGGCAGGGCGAAAAGCAGCGCGCCGCCGACCCCGCGCCCCAGTCCGGCGACGAAGCGCCGGTGGTCGAAGCCGTCCCGTGCCCGGCCCGTCGTTCCGCCCATCCGTCCGTCACCCCTCCCGGCTGAAATCGCGACCCCGATCCCCTGCACATTTAGCGCGCGCGGCGGCGTGAACAGGGGAACATTCTGCCGCGCCACGGGTTTTTTCGACGCTGCGGCGGACGCGCCGCGCGCGTCGGGGAAAAATGGGGGTCGTCGTGCAGGACAGTCAGTCGAAGCCGGTCGAAGGCGCACCCGTCGTCGCGATCGGCCGCAATGCGTGGATGGCGGCGGACGCAGACCGGATGGCGGTGCTCGTCGACGGTCAGGCCTATTTCCGGGCGCTCGCCGACGTTCTGTCCCGCAGCCAGCGCTCGATCTGGATCGTCGGCTGGGATTTCAATCCCGACATCCGCCTGACACCGGACATCGAGGGTGCGCCGACGCTCGGCGCGTTCCTGCGCAACCTCGTCGACCGGACCCCCGACCTGGAGATCCGTATCCTCGTCTGGGCGATGGGGCCAATCTATTCGGGAAAATCGCTGAAGCTGTTCCGCAAGAAGGGATGGGTCGACCATCCGAGGATCCATCTCCATTTCGATCTCAACCATCCGCTGCGCGGGTCCCATCACCAGAAGCTGGTGGCGATCGACGAGACGGTCGCCTTTCTCGGCGGCATCGACCTGACCGCGCGCCGGTGGGACGACAACCGCCACCTCGCCGTCAACCCGCTGCGCGTCTCGCCGGACGGCAAGCCCTACGAGCCGGTGCACGACATGCAGGTCGCGGTCGGCGGTGCGGCCGCCCGGATGATCGCCGATCTGGCGCGGCGCCGCTGGAAGCGCGCGACCGGCCGTGTCGTCGATCCCCGCCCCGGATCCGGCCCGCTTTGGCCGGAGGGCGTCACCGCCGACATCGCCGGTGCGCGTGTGGCGCTGGCACGCACCGAGCCCTGGACCTTCGGCCGGCGCGCGAAACAGGAATCGCTGAAGCTGACGGTTGACATGATCCGCGCCGCCCGGCGCCATATCTATATCGAGGCCCAGTATTTCGCCGCTTTCGGTCTTGCCGAGCTCATCCGGGCGCGGCTCGCCGAACCCGACGGCCCCGAGATCGTGGTGGTCGTCACCCGCATCTCGCACGGTTTCCTGGAAAAGGTGATGCTCGGGGAAAACCGCGACCGGCTGATCCGTTATCTCAAGCGGCATGATCCGCATGACCGTCTCTGGGTGATGTATGCCGTCGTTCCTGACCCTACCGCGCCTGCCGGCACGCAGGACGTGCTGGTCCATTCCAAGCTCCTGATGGTCGACGACCGGCTGCTGCGCATCGGCTCCTCCAACCTCAACAATCGCTCGGAAGGGCTGGATACGGAGGCCGATCTCGCCGTCGAGGCCGCGACACTGCACGACCGGCAGGCAATTGCCGCCCTCCGTCATCGCCTGATCGCCGAACATCTCGATGCCACGCCTGACGCGGTCGCGAAGATCATGGAAGAGACGGGCTCGCTGATGGAAACGATCCGTCGGCTGAACTTCAAGCCGCGTGGGCTGCGTCATTTCGCCATCGACGTCGAAAAGGGCGCGGTCGAGCCGGTGCCGGGGACCGCGATCGTCGATCCCCGCGAACCCCTGGCGCCTTTCCTGCGCCTACGCCGCGGCGCCGGCTCCGTGGGCGCGTGGCTCGCCGCGCTTCTCTGACGTCGCGTCTTTGCGCGGCGTGATCAGCCATTCGCTGAGAAGAAGGGTCGGAAGCCCGATGAACAGCGGGATGAAGTAGTAGACCACCCGGAAGGCGATGACGGCGGCGACCGACGAAGCGCCCGGAAGGATGTGCGTCACGGTCGCCTCTAGCACGCCGATACCGCCCGGAACGTGGCTGACAATGGCGGCGACGTTGGCGATGATCGAGACGGCCACCACTTTCAGATAGCCGGCCTCCGCCAGCGCCGAGAGCATCTGGTGCAGGCTCGCGGCCACGAAGGCGAAGTTGAGGGTGCCGATCAGCACCTGGCCGACCGCGAGCTTGGCGGAGGGCAGGGCGAAGCTCCATGTCCGGAAGCGCAGCGGCGTCCGCAACGTCGCCGCCAGCGCCACATAGGCGACGGGAACGAGGGCGCAAACGAGCGCGAGCATCCGGATCCCGCCCGGGCCGATCGGGATCATCCGCGTGGCGTCGTCGGGCCGGAGCATGAGGCCGATCGCGCCCATGGTCGACAGGCCGAGGGCGACGGTGACGCCGCAGAACAGGATCACCTTGGCGACGTCCTCGGTCGTCAGCCCCCAGCGGCTGTAGAAACGGTAGCGTACCGCGCCGCTGCTCAGCGCCGCCACGCCGACATTATGGCCGATCGAAAGGCTGACGAAGGAGGCGAGCGCGGTCTTGTGAAAGGCGAGGGGCTTGCCGGCATAGCGCACCGCGAGCGCATCGAAGCCACCGAGGCAGAGATAGGAGCAGGCCGCGAACGCAAGCCCGAGTGCGAGATGGCCGGCGGAAATGGAACCGAGCGCGGCTAGGACCTCGCCTGCTGAATATTCCTTGAGAGTATCGTAAAGGAGATACACCGCCACGCAGATCGCGACTATGACGACGAGGCGGAGAGCGAGGCGAAGGGCCATGCGGCAACGGTTCCCGGGTGTGGATCGGATCAGGCTGGACACAGGCCGTCAAACAAGGCGGGCCCTCCGTGGAACGAACGGCGCGGCCGGGTGTTCCCCCCGGCCATGACGATTCCCGACTTTCCCCCGCACAGCCGACATTTCACGCTGCTCACCTACAATGTGCACAGCTGCCGCGGCACCGATCGCCACCACGATCCGAAGCGGATCGCCGACGTGATCGCATCCCTTTCTCCGGACATCATCGCGCTGCAGGAACTGGATGTCGGCCGCAAGCGCACCGGGGGCGTCGACCAAGCGGAAACCATCGCCGCGCATCTCCAGATGCGCTCGCACTTCCATCCTGCGCTCAGCGTCAGCGAGGAGCATTACGGCGACGCCATCCTGACCGCGTGGCCGGCGCGCCGCGTCAAGGCCGGCCCGCTGCCGTCGATCGGGGAGCCACGCGGCGCGCTCTGGGTCACGGTGACGATCGGCGGAGAGGAAATTCATGTGGTGAACACCCATCTCGGCCTGCGGCGGCGCGAGCGCATCCGTCAGGCGGAAGCGCTACTCGGTCCCGACTGGCTCGGCAGCGCCGACCTCGTCGGCAAGCCGCTGGTGTTTGCCGGGGACCTCAACGCCGTGCCGTCGTCCTCGGTCTTTGCCCGGTTCTCGAAGCGCTATCCGCCGCCCTCGAAGGTGGCGCAAAGGCTTGCGCCGACATTCCCGAGCCTCTGGCCCCTCCTGAGGCTCGACCATGTGTTCGGCAACGACCGTCTCGAGCTTCTCGATCTTCGGGTGGTGAAGACACCTCTGGCGAAAAAGGCCTCCGATCATCTGCCGCTCCTCGCCACCCTCAGGTTTCGCGGCGAGGCGTCTGCCTGAACAAGGCTAATCCCGGAATCGGAGGTTGCGAGGCGACCGGGATTGCGGGCGCGGCCGCAGATGCTATACCAGGGCTGTGATCACTAATCGCAGACCTGTTCATGGCCGAGAGCAAACTCAACAAGCTGACCCGCAATCCCCTGCACGAGCAGACCTACAGCGAACTGCGCGCGGCGATCATGTCGGCCCGCTTCGCGCCGGGCGAGAGGCTGACCGTGCGCGGCGTCGCCGACATGCTCGGCATCAGCCCGATGCCGGTCAGGGCGGCCTTCATGCGCCTCGTCGCCGAAAAGGCCGTGGTGCAGGATGCCAACGGCTCGGTCTATATCCCGAAGATGACGCGGCAGCACTACAAGGAACTGATCGAACTCAGGGCGCTGCTGGAGGGCAGGGCGGCCGAGATGGCGGCGCCGCTGATCACCGCGACCGAACTCTCGGCACTCGAGGTGGTGGCCCGCGACCTGACGGCGGCCTCAAAGGCGGCGGATGCCGAGCGGTATATCGACCTCAACCAGCGCTTCAAGTTCGGCATCGTCGCCGCGGCGCGCTCGGCCGCGCTGGAGGATCTCGTCTCGCGGCTGTGGCTGCAGGTCGGTCCCTTCATGCGCTATTATGCGAGCGAGGTCAGCGCCCAGCATGCGCTCGACCGGCACGACGACGCCGTCGAGGCCTTGAAGCGCCGCGACGGGCCGGCGGCGCGCATCGCCATCGAGAGCGACATTCTCGACGGCGCCAATTTCCTCTTCGCCACCGACGTGATCGACTGAGCCGTCGGGGCAGATCCCGCCGAGGCGGGATCGCTTCAGCGTTGGACGATGCGGTCGGAACAGAAGGCAAGGGCTTTTCGGCTGGCTTCGTCGTCGGACATGCCCTTGCTGTTATGGCGCATCGTCCGGAGGTCCAGTCCGATCGCGATTTGACGGGACATGCTCCATCCTTTTGTTTTTGCCGCCTTGTCCCACGCCAAAGCGATCCCGCTTCGGCTGGACAAGCTCTAGGACACGGACTCATAAGCTGATGCGATCCACATTCTCGTGGCGGCGATCTTGAGTGCTGCGAGGTAGTTGTCTGCCCGGTGGTCATATCGCGTTGCCAAGCCGCGCATCTGTTTGATGCGATTGAAGAACCGCTCCACGAGATTGCGCTGGCGGTAG